>NZ_JACNMS010000001.1:0-331370 GCF_020595125.1 Jeotgalibacillus aurantiacus | reverse complement strand
TCTTCGTCAGAAGGTTTCTGCAGAACGTGCTGAAGCGGTGGATGAAAAAACAGCTTTAGCCCAGTTAGCGTTCTGTATTGATGTGCGCTCTGAGCCATTCCGCCGTCAGCTTGAACAGGCGGGGCCATTTGAAACGATTGGTATAGCCGGATTTTTTGGTCTGCCGATTGCCACAAGCGAGCTTGGCAGCCGCCACAGTCACGCTTCCCTGCCCGTTATATTAAATCCTCAGCATCACATAAAAGAGCAGGCGGACAAGCAGGAGCTGACGATGTACCAGGACCGGAAACAGACTGTCGAGTCGCTTGGCAGCACGTTTAAAACGATGAAGCAGAGTGTTGTGTCAAGTCTGCTTTTACCTGAATTAAGCGGTCCATGGCTGAGCCTTCAAATGGCGGCAAGAAGCTTCATTCCAACCCGTGCAGACCGTTTTATCAGAAACCTTCATCAAAGCTGGCTGCGAAAGCCTGAAACTAGCCTGTCGCTTGAACAAAATCAGCAGAAACATTCTCCAGTAGACATTGGTTTTTCTGATGAGGAAAAAGTGACTTATGCGGAGCAGGCGCTGAGAATGATGGGACTTACAAAAGATTTTGCCCCACTGGTTGTCATTTGCGGGCACGGCAGTCACAGCACCAACAACCCTTATGCTTCATCCCTTGACTGCGGGGCCTGCGGCGGGGCTGCCGGAGGATTCAATGCAAGAGTGCTAGCCACGCTGTGTAATCTTCCGGAAGTAAGAGAGAAGCTTTCGATGTCAGGGATTCATATTCCTGAGGAAACGGTCTTTGTTGCTGCAGAACATAAAACAACGGTGGATGAACTGCATTGGATCTACGTGCCAGCGCTCTCAAAAGAAGCGAAGCAGGCGTTTGACCGTATTGAAGAAGCAATGCCAAATGTCAGTCAGAAAGCCAATTCAGAACGTCTCGTACAGCTGCCGAATATCGATTCAAAATCAAAACATCCGGTTGAAGAGGCGCACCGTTTTGCAGACGACTGGAGCGAAATCCGTCCGGAATGGGGACTTGCGCGAAATGCTGCTTTCATTATCGGACAACGGGAACTGACACAGGAAAGTGATCTCGAAGGCAGAGCATTTCTTCATAACTACGACTGGACACAGGATCAGGAAGGAAGCCTTTTAGCCAATATCATCGCAGGACCGGGAACAGTGACGCAGTGGATCAACCTGCAATATTACGCGTCAACCGTTGCACCACATTTTTACGGAAGCGGAAATAAAACGACCCAAACTGTCACATCGGGCATTGGTGTGATGCAGGGAAATGCCAGTGATCTGCTCGCAGGACTTCCATGGCAATCAGTCATGAAATCAGACGATGAAGCCTACCACTCACCGCTCCGTCTGCTCATCGTCATTCAGTCACCGGATGACTATATCGAACGTTTACTGAACGCGGACAAGTCCTTCAGTGAAAAAGTGAAAAACGGCTGGATCCGCCTCGCCAGCGTCAATCCTCAAGGAGGCTGGAGAAGCTGGTCATAAACCATTGCGCTCATTTAAAAACTGAAAAGGAGAGACTGACATGAACACGGATAAAAAAGTATTAATCCTGACTGATATACAAGAAGGCATCGAATCAATCATGAAGGAAATAACAGACGTGGATTCAGAAAATATGATGATAATTCAATCCTACGATACAACAATCGTGCACCCTTACGATGAAATCATGAGATCGATCATCCATTGTGTCTATAACGAAAACATCGAAACCATCTATGTCGTCGGTTCATCAGACAAAACGGCCACTGACACGAAGAAAAAAATTCAATCAGAATCCATCCCGGCACTCAATTATCTCTTCAAGCACCATATGCCGGAACTACAGGCTGATACAGTTGAAGAGTGGCTCAAAACAGAGAGCAGCCATGAAAGCGTGAAAAAAACCGTCAGCCTCATCAGCCGCCACCCGCTCATCCCATCACACGTCAAAGTCCAAGGGATCCTTGCAGATGATCACGCATTGATCTCAGTCAGTGCCTGATCAGCATATAGAGCCAGTTATAGCGGGTATAAAATAACCTTAACTCTTTAATATCTTGATTTTTTCTTTCCTTTGGATTTTTTATCTGAAAATAATGTTGATGATATATTGATACTATTAGTTCCGGGGACATTCGGAGACTCCTGTGGCGGAAAGGGTAAGGTGAAACCGACTGTGCGAAGCGCAGGTGGGTTCACCGCCCGGCCACGGAAAGCGTAGGATGTCCCCGGCACGGTTTTTAATTCACCCCTCCCTTCATCTGAAAAACTCCTTGTATCAAAACTTGTAATCGCTTACAATAGAATCAAGAATATTCTATTAATATGCCGTTTCCTGACGGCTTTTTTAAAGGGGAATTACTGAGCGAGCGTTCAGTCAACGTTCATCTCACTTATTTTTGAAAACGCATACAAAGGGGAGAATCACCATGCCAAAAACAGTCATTATCGACGGCGCAAGAACACCATTTGGGAAGCTCGGAGGCGCACTCGCTTCCTTTTCTGCATCAGACCTTGGTGCATTTGCGATCAAAGAAGCACTGAAAAGATCCGATGTCGCACCGGAATCCATTGACGAAGTCATTTTAGGAACTGTGCTTCAGGGTGGACAGGGGCAGATCCCGTCACGTCAGGCAGCGCAAAAAGCCGGCATTCCATGGGAAGTGAAAACAGAAACGATCAATAAAGTATGTGCATCAGGTATGCGAAGTGTCACGCTTGCTGACCAGCTGATCCGACTTGGGGATGAGTCGCTGATTGTTGCGGGCGGTATGGAGTCGATGACGAATGCACCTTATTTTATGGATAAGGCCAGATCCGGTTTCCGTATGGGTGATACGACAGTCAAGGATATGATGGTTCATGACGGGCTGACTTGTACGTTTAACCATGTACATATGGGCACGTACGGCAATTCAACGGCTGAAGAGTTTAACCTGTCGCGCGAGGAGCAGGATCATTGGGCATTCAGAAGCCATCAGCGCGCAGGGGAAGCGATTGAAAACGGGATTTTTGCTGAAGAGATTGTGCCTGTAGAAGTTCCCCAGCGCAAAAAAGATCCAATTACTGTGTCGCATGATGAATCGGTTCGAAAAGATACATCTGTTGAAAAGCTTGCCACCCTTCGTCCTGCATTTGACAAAGACGGCACGATCACAGCCGGTAACGCACCAGGTATTAACGATGGGGCGTGTGCGATGGTGCTGATGAGTGACGAGCGAGCTGAAAAAGAAGGTAAAAAGCCGCTTGCAACGATTCTTGGCCATGCAGAAGTGGCAGTGGAAGCGAAGGATTTCCCGCAGACGCCTGGTCTTGTGATCAACAAGCTGCTCGAGAAAACAGGCTATAAGCTTGAGGATATTGATCTTTTTGAAATCAACGAAGCATTTTCTGCAGTGGCACTGGCAAGCTCAAAAATTGCGAATCTTGATCCTGAAAAAGTGAATGTAAACGGCGGTGCAGTCGCGCTTGGTCATCCGATTGGCGCGAGCGGAGCGCGGATTATTTTAACGCTTGCTTACGAGCTGAAGCGTCGCGGCGGCGGACTCGGTATTGCATCGATCTGTTCCGGCGGCGGTCAGGGAGATGCTGTATTAATTCAGGTTTAATCCACTTTACGAACAAAGGAGATTGGATATGGAGATCAAAAAGGTAATGGTCATTGGAGCAGGGCAGATGGGTGGAGGCATTGCGCAGGTATGTGCACAGGCCGGCTACGAGGTCACGCTGAATGATTTAAAAGATGAATTTCTGACAAGAGGTCTTGGGGTCATTGAAAAAAATCTGTCACGCTCGGTGGAAAAAGGACGCATGACAGAAGAGGATAAAACGGCCACAATGAACCGCATTACGCGTTCAACGGATCTGAATGATGCGAAAAACGTCGACATCGTCATTGAAGCAGCAGTTGAAAATATGGAGATCAAAACGAAAATCTTCAAAACGCTCGATGAGGTCGCACCGGAACACGCAATTTTAGCGTCAAACACCTCATCACTTCCAATTACGGAGATTGCAGCAGCCACAAACCGTCCGGAAAAAGTGATCGGGATGCACTTTATGAACCCGGTTCCGGTTATGAAGCTCGTTGAAATTATCCGCGGACTCGCCACCACAGACGAGGTATATCAGGCAGTCGAAGACATGACAAAATCACTGAACAAAGCGCCAGTTGAGGTGGAGGACTTCCCTGGATTTGTGTCAAACCGCATTTTGATGCCGATGATCAATGAAGCGATTTACACGCTTTATGAGGGGGTTGCGTCGAAGGAAGCGATTGATGATGTCATGAAAATGGGCATGAATCATCCGATGGGACCGCTTCAGCTTGCGGACTTTATCGGTCTTGATACGTGTCTGTACATTATGGAAATTCTGCATGACGGATTTGGCGACAGCAAATACCGCCCGTGTCCGCTTCTGCGGAAATATGTAAAAGCCGGCTGGCTCGGTAAGAAAACAGGCCGCGGATTCTACAGCTACGAATAATCAGCAAGGGGGAGCAGAAAGATGGAACTCCGTTTTACAGAAGAGCAGGAAATGATGCGCAAAATGGTGCGCGACTTTGCGAAGGAAGAAGTCGAGCCGTTTATTGAACGGATGGAAGCGGGCGAATTTCCGCATGATATTTTGAACAAAATGTCTGAGCTCGGTCTCATGGGCATTACGGTTCCGGAAGAATACGGCGGGGCAGGAATGGACTTTATCTCTTATATTATTGCGATTAACGAGCTGTCGAAGGTCAGTCCGGTCGTCGGCGTGATTTTATCCGTGCATACTTCTGTTGGTACAAACCCGATTCTTTACTACGGGAATGAAGCGCAGAAGAAGAAATATGTAACGAAACTTGCGACCGGTGAATACCTCGGTGCATTCTGCCTGACAGAGCCAAGTGCAGGCTCAGATGCTGCCAGCCTGAAAACGAAGGCAGTGAAAAAAGACGATCATTACGTCTTAAACGGCTCAAAGATCTTTATCACAAACGGTGGTGAAGCGGATACGTATATCGTGTTTGCTGTCACAGATCCTGAAAAAGGAACGCGCGGAATCAGTGCCTTTATCGTTGAAAAGGATACACCAGGATTTATCGTCGGAAAAGATGAAGAAAAAATGGGGCTGCATGGATCACGTACCGTTCAGCTAACGTTTGAAGATATGAAGGTACCAGCTGAAAATCTGTTAGGTGAAGAGGGAGAAGGTTTTAAAATTGCCCTCGGAAACCTCGATGTCGGGCGGATCGGGATTGCTGCAAAATCACTCGGTATTGCAGAAGCAGCCGTTGAACATGCGGTTGCCTATGCAAAAGAGCGTGAGCAGTTCGGTAAGCCAATCGCCAAGCAGCAGGGAATCGGATTTAAACTCGCGGATATGGCCACAGCTGCAGAAGCGGCACGCCTTCTCGTGTACCAGGCAGCGGATCTACGTCAGCAGGGTAAGCCATGCGGCAAGGAAGCCTCTATGGCAAAGCTGTTTGCTTCATCTACTGCTATGACGAACGCGATTGAATGCGTACAGGTATTTGGCGGTAACGGTTATACAGAGGATTACCCGGCAGAGCGCTTATTCCGCGATGCGAAAATCAGTGAGATTTATGAAGGTACAAGTGAAATACAACGAATCGTGATCAGTAAGCACGTGACAAAATAGGATGGGGGATTTTTGAACATGAACTTTACATTAACTGAAGAGCACGAAATGATCCGTAAAATGGTCCGCGACTTTGCAGAAAAGGATGTCGCACCAACCGCTGCAGAGCGCGATGAAGAAGAACGTTTTGACCGCAGTATTTTCAACAAAATGGCGGAGCTTGGTCTGACAGGTATTCCATGGCCGGAGGAGTACGGCGGGATCGGCAGTGACTATCTTGCTTACGTCATCGCGGTAGAAGAGCTGTCACGTGTCTGTGCATCAACAGGCGTAACGCTATCAGCCCACCTTTCACTTGCGAGCTGGCCCATTTATAAATTCGGTAACGAGCAGCAGAAAAAACACTACCTGACAAAGCTTGCTCAGGGTGAAATGCTTGGCGCATACGGCTTATCAGAGCCTGGCGCAGGTTCAGACGTATCATCCATGAAAACACGCGCTGTGAAAAACGGTGATCACTACGTGTTAAACGGCTCTAAAGTCTGGATCACAAACGGTGGCGAAGCAGAGCTGTACATCATTTTCGCCGTAACAGATCAGGACGCAGGAACACGCGGCATGAGCGCATTTATCGTAGAAAAAGGCTGGGAAGGCTTCTCGATCGGTAAAAAAGAGAAAAAACTCGGCATCCGTTCATCACCAACAACGGAACTCATTTTTGACAACGTCAAAGTACCGGCTGAAAACCTCCTCGGAGAAGAAGGACAGGGCTTTAAAATCGCGATGATGACACTCGACGGAGGCCGTAACGGAATCGCTGCACAGGCAGTCGGAATCGCACAGGGCGCACTCGATGCAGCCGTTGAATACGCAAAAGGCCGTGAACAATTCGGCAAAACCATCCTTGCTAACCAGGGCGTTTCCTTTAAAATCGCCGACATGGCAACAGGCATCGAAGCATCAAGACTTCTGACCTACCAGGCAGCATGGCTCGAATCAGAAGGCCTGCCATACGGCAAAGAATCCGCCATGTCCAAGCTATTCGCCGGCGACACAGCCATGAAAGTAACCGTCGAAGCCGTCCAAATCTTCGGAGGCTACGGCTATACAAAAGACTACCCGGTAGAACGCTACATGCGCGACGCCAAAATCACCCAAATCTACGAAGGCACCCAGGAAATCCAACGCCTCGTGATTGGAAGAATGGTGACGAAGTAATTAATAAGATCAGATTCATTATTTGACCTTAACGATCTTACAAATAAACATCGAGTTGATCGGAGTGGAAGGTGCGAGACTCCTGCGGCATAGAAGCGACAGGTGAAACCGGCGTGCGAAGCACGGTGGGTTCACCGCGCGGCCTTAGAAAAGCGGAGGCGACTCGTCCAGCCCCGACAAGCATAAGGCGAAGATGAAAAGAGGGTTGACCTTTGCCCTCGTTCATCTTTGACTTATGACCTCGAGGGGCTAGTCGCTGGAGCTGGACAAAGGAAAGCGAGTACCTTCCACGGAGATCAACGGCTCTCATAAGAGTTCATTTAGTTGATCTAAACGGAAGGTGGCGACTCCTGCGGGAAAAGCGGAGGCGACTCGTCCAGCCCCGACAAGCATAAGGCGAAGATGAAAAAGAGGACTGATCTTTGCCCTCGTTCAGATTTGACTTATGACCTCGAGGGGCTAGTCGCCGGAGCTAGACAAAGGAAAGCGAGTACCTTCCACGGAGATCAACGCTTCTATAATATTTTACAGAGTTGATTGGAGCGGAAGAGGTGAGACTCCTGCGGCATAGAAGCGACAGGTGAGACAGGTGTGCGCAGCACAGCTGGCTCACCGCGCGGCCGCGGAAAGCGAACCTCTGGAGCGGAAATCAACGGCCTACTCCAGAATAAGGTGGCGGATGCGGTTGGATAAAAGACGCGAAGTACAATCGTCCGTAAAAGACGAACGACTCGTCGAAATGCGCAGAGATCAGATGATAAAAGGAGCCGTTTCACTCTTCAAACAAAAAGGCTTTCACCGGACCACGACACGCGAAATCGCCAAAGCGTCCGGCTTCAGTATCGGCACCCTCTATGAGTATATCCGGACAAAAGAAGACGTCCTGTACCTCGTCTGCGACCGGATCTACGACCAGGTAAGGGCCCGCCTCCACGGCATGGACCTGAACGGAGGAACGCTTGAGTCCCTCTCAACAGGTATTGCCCACTACTTCAGAGTTGTGGACGACATGCAGGACGAAGTGCTCGTCATGTATCAGGAAGCCAAATCACTCTCGAAGGATGCCCTGCCTTACGTGTTGAAAAAAGAGCTTGAGATGGTGGAAATGTTTGAAATATTGATTCAGAAATGCGTCGATGAAGGGGAACTTGAGATGGAGAAGGAAATGATTCATCTCATGGCGCAGAATATTTTTGTTCAGGGGCAGATGTGGGCGTTCAGACGCTGGGCGCTGCGCTCCTACACGATCGAACAATACATCGAACGCCAGACCGGTCTGCTGTTAAACGGCATTAAAGGCTTTCAGACCGTGGCGGAATAGGGGGAACAAAGCATGGCAGTCAATGAACCAGTGATTTACAAGCCCGCCAACCCGGTGCGTTTTGTGACGGCATCGAGTCTGTTTGACGGACATGATGCTTCCATTAACATTATGCGCCGCATTCTTCAGGCGAGTGGTGCAGAGGTCATTCACCTCGGCCACAACCGCTCTGTTGAAGAGGTCGTCAATGCAGCGATCCAGGAGGATGTGCAGGGTATTGCGATTTCATCCTACCAGGGTGGTCACGTTGAATATTTTAAATATATGTATGACCTGTTAAAAGAGCGTGGTGCTCCGCATATCCGCATTTACGGCGGAGGTGGCGGAGTCATTATCCCGCGTGAAATTAAAGAGCTTCATGAGTACGGTATTGCCCGAATTTTCTCTCCGGAGGACGGCCGTCAGCACGGGCTTCAGGGCATGATTAACCAGATGCTTAAGGAATGTGATTTTGCCACGGTTGAACAGGAAATGAAGCATGAGATTGAAGAGCTGCAAAGCGGTACAACACCGATTGTCTCGAAATTCATTTCACTTGCTGAATACCGCATGCAAAATGACAGCGAGCAGTGGCAGGAGATTATGGATCGTGTAAAGGCAGCTGAAAAGCATGCGCCTGTTGTGGGGATTACCGGAACAGGTGGAGCAGGTAAAAGCTCCCTTACTGATGAGTTAATCCGACGCTTCATTAATGAAGTACCGGATAAAAAGGTTGCGATCTTATCCATCGACCCGACGAAGCAAAAAACGGGTGGTGCCCTCTTAGGGGACAGAATCCGGATGAATGCTATTTTCTCTGATCGGGTATTTATGAGAAGTCTTGCGACTCGCGGATCCAAGAGTGAGCTGTCACTCGCGATTCGTGATGCGATTTCCGTTGTAAAAGCAGCAGGCTATAATCTGGTCATTGTGGAGACGAGCGGAATCGGGCAGGGGGATGCTGAGATCGCCGAAATCTCCGACATTTCGATGTATGTGATGACGAGTGAATTCGGTGCGCCGTCACAGCTTGAGAAAATCGATATGATTGATTATGCGGACCTTGTTGTTATCAATAAATTTGAGCGTAAAGGCTCTGAGGATGCGAAACGTCAGGTGCAGAAGCAATATCAGCGCAGCCGTATGCTGTTTGACCAGGACCTTGATGAAATGCCGGTATTCGGTACGATTGCCTCCCAGTTTAACGATGCAGGAACAAACGCGCTGTTTGCTGCACTGATCGAAACGATTAACACAAAAGCGCAGACGGACTGGTCAACAGCCTTTTCGAAAAAAGCCCAGGTTGAAAAGCAGAACGTCATTATTCCAAATGACCGCCGCTATTACCTGCGTGAAATCTCGGAAACCGTGCGCCGCTATCATCAGTCAGCTGAACAGCAGACAAAGCTTGCCCGCCGTTTCTTCCAGCTTGAAGGAAGTATTGAGGCGCTAAAAGAGCAGGGGAATGATGCTGCTGTCGCACCGCTTGAAACACTGAAGGAAAACACCTGGGATGAGCTGACGGCTGAGTCGAAGAAAATTCTTGAAAACTGGCCGAAACTGAAGGACATGTATGCACAGGATCAGTTTACAACGAAAATCCGTGACAAGGAAATCGTCACTGAGCTGACGACGAAAAGCCTTTCAGGACTATCCATTCCAAAGGTCGCGCTTCCGAAATATGAGGATTACGGCGAGATTTTAAAATGGGTGTATAAAGAAAATGTACCGGGTTCATTCCCATACACAGCGGGCGTATTTCCATTTAAACGGAAGGGTGAAGATCCGAAGCGTCAGTTTGCCGGAGAGGGAACACCGGAGCGTACGAACCGCCGTTTCCATTACCTTTCAAAGGACGACGATGCCAAACGCTTAAGCACTGCTTTTGACTCAGTAACCCTATATGGTGAAGATCCGGATTACCGTCCGGACATTTACGGAAAAGTCGGGGAGAGTGGCGTCAGCATCTGTACACTAGAGGATATGAAGAAGCTGTATGCAGGCTTTGATCTGTGTGCCCCTTCGACATCCGTTTCGATGACGATTAACGGACCTGCGCCGATTATTCTAGCGATGTTCATGAACACAGCGATCGATCAGCAGGTGAAAAAGCGTGAGGAAGCGCTTGGCCGCACGCTGTCACTTGAGGAATTTACGGAAGTGCGTGAACAGACGCTTCAGGTCGTGCGCGGAACGGTTCAGGCCGATATTTTAAAAGAGGATCAGGGCCAGAATACGTGTATTTTCTCAACCGAATTTGCACTGCGCATGATGGGAGATATCCAGCAGTATTTTATCGACCAGAAAGTGCGTAACTATTATTCTGTTTCTATCTCCGGCTACCATATCGCTGAAGCCGGTGCGAATCCGATTTCACAGCTTGCATTTACACTCGCAAACGGATTTACGTATGTGGAGTACTATTTAAGCCGCGGTATGAATATTAATGACTTTGCACCGAACCTGTCATTCTTCTTCTCCAACGGACTTGATCCGGAGTATACCGTGATTGGCCGCGTTGCCCGCCGCATTTGGGCGACAGTGATGAGAGATAAATACGGTGCTAATGAGCGGAGTCAGAAGCTGAAGTACCATATCCAGACGTCAGGACGTTCCCTGCACGCGCAGGAAATCGATTTCAACGATATCCGGACAACGCTGCAGGCGCTGATGGCCCTTCAGGACAACTGTAATTCCCTTCATACTAATGCGTATGACGAAGCGATTACTACGCCGACTGAAGAATCAGTCCGCCGTGCGATGGCGATCCAGATGATCATCACAAAAGAACACGGCTTAAGTAAAAATGAAAATCCACTGCAGGGCTCCTTTATCGTAGAAGAACTGACGGACCTTGTAGAGGAAATGGTGCTGCAGGAATTCGAACGGATCAACGACCGGGGTGGTGTGCTTGGCGCCATGGAAACGCAGTATCAGCGCGGAAAGATCCAGGAAGAATCCATGCATTATGAAATGAAAAAGCATACGGGTGAACTGCCGATCATCGGTGTCAACACGTATCTGAATCCGAATCCTCCATCAGAAGAGGAAATGGACAGTATGGAGCTGGCCCGTGCAACGCAGGAAGAAAAAGAAACCCAGATTGCCAATCTCCGTTCTTTCCAAAAACAGCACGAGAATGAAGCAGACGCTGCACTGGCAAGACTGAAAGAAACGGCTGTTTCAGGCGGCAACCTGTTTGCTGAACTCATGGAAACAGTAAAAGTGGCTTCATTAGGTCAGATCACTCATGCACTGTATGAAGTGGGCGGACAATATCGACGCAATATGTAAAGTTTCAGTAAAACCTGCCCGGGAAACCATCAAATCACTCCCGGCAGGTTTTCTTTTGTACTATAATGGAGATAACAACAAGTTGTAGGACGTGATCAAGTGAAAAGACTGCTGATTCTAAGCGGCTCTATTTTAGTTATTTCTTCAGCAACCTTATATCTCTACAGCAAAATGTTTGGTGCTGTTGCTTTTTTGCTGCTTTCCGCCTTCTTTTATTGGCTGGCCTGGCGTGAAACCAAAAAAGCATCATCAGGAATTTATAAAAAACAGGGGTAAGTATGGCATTCCGGGTACATCTTTGGTTATAATGGATAATATGCTTTCAGCTAAAAACCATGTTTTAAGATAGAGCGTATCACGCATACCAGATAAAAAGGAGTGCACGGAATGGAACTTAAAAACCGCTCAGTAGAAGACTTGAGAGAGTATTCTTTTATTGAAATTGCCCACCAGCTTTTAGTGGACCGCCACGATTCAATTACTTTTAACGAAATGGTGAATGAATGGCAGCGTCTGCTTGGCTTAACTGATAAAGAGGCACGTGAAAAAATTGTTCAATTCTACACCGACTTGAACATGGACGGCCGCTTCATTTTCCTTGGCGCAGAAAAAGGCTGGGGACTCCGCTCATGGTATCCGCTTGACCAGGTAGAGGACGAGCAGGTAACAAGCGAAATCCAGACGAAAAAGAAAACAAAATCCAAGAAAAAGAAAGTCGCGGATGAAGATCTTGACTTCGACGACCTGGATGACGAAGAAGACGACCTTGTCTACGATGAACTAGACGACGATGTCGATGATGTCGATGACCTAGATGATGAAGACGATGAGGACTTCGATGATGAACTAGACAGTGAAGACTTTGACGATATCGGTGAAACCGATGACGACGAAGACCTCGATGTTGAAGATGAGGATGACGATCTGTAAAACAGGGAGACTGCTTAGGCAGTCTCTTTTTGTATGCAAATGATGAAACATTGCTGAATGGAGTTATGAGTCAAAAGTCCGGATCTTGCGAAAGAATGAGAAAATCTTTTGAAAGAGCGATGGAATTCAGTGAACCCGTGGCTGAATGTTAGGAAACTGCTCCAAAATTCTGAGAACCTCGAGTGGAATCCTGCGAACCTTTTTAACTGGTGGTTCGAAGTATTGACTATTTCACTACGCGGCCGCGAAAAGCGCAGGATATGCCTATATGATGTTCCCTTCAAAAAGAAAATGTCCGTCCTCCATGGAATGAGGAATACATTTCCCAACAGCCGGAAAATATTCATTAAACTAAAAGCCTTTAACATCAACTGTTAAAACGCTGTCAAAAATCCCACTGAAAAAACTTCCTTGATTTTTTATAAAATGATGGTAGTATTTTATTTGGGCTCCCTGAAAAGGGATCAAACGCACATATACGCGCTCCCTTGCGTCTCTGACGCAGGAGGGGCGCTTTTTATTTTTTATAAGAGATTTTTCCACCCACTCAATAAAACTTGGATTAGATGAAGGGAGAACAAACGATGTCAACAAAATATATTTTCGTTACTGGCGGAGTTGTATCATCATTAGGAAAAGGAATCACGGCTGCTTCACTTGGCCGCCTTCTGAAAAACAGAGGATTGAGCGTGACCATCCAGAAATTCGATCCATATATCAACGTAGACCCTGGAACAATGAGTCCATACCAGCACGGGGAAGTGTTCGTCACAGATGACGGTGCGGAAACGGATCTCGATCTTGGTCACTACGAGCGTTTTATCGATATTAACCTCAACAAATACAGCAACGTGACAACAGGTAAGATCTACTCAACAGTGCTGAAAAAAGAGCGTCGCGGTGATTATCTCGGCGGAACAGTACAGGTCATTCCGCATATTACAAACGAGCTGAAAGAGCGCGTTTTCCGTGCCGGACGTGAGACAAATGCAGATGTCGTGATCACAGAAATCGGTGGAACGGTAGGGGATATCGAATCTCTTCCATTCCTTGAAGCGATCCGTCAGATCAAGAGCGATGTAGGCCGCGAAAACGTAATGTACGTTCACTGTACACTTGTCCCTTATATTAAAGCTGCCGGAGAAATGAAAACAAAGCCGACTCAGCACAGCGTAAAAGAATTGCGCAGCCTTGGTATCCAGCCAAACATCATTGTGCTTCGTACCGAAATGCCAATTTCTCAGGACATGAAGGACAAAATTGCCCTGTTCTGTGACATTGACGAAAAATCAGTAATCGAAGCGACTGACGCTGACACACTTTATGCCGTACCACTTGCCCTTCAGGCGCAAAACATGGATCAGATCGTCTGCGACCATTTCGGCTTCAACGCACCACAGCCTGAAATGACGGAGTGGAATGCACTTGTTGACCGCGTCCGTAACCTGTCAGGCAAAACGAAAATTGCCCTTGTCGGTAAATACGTTGAGCTTCAGGATGCTTACATTTCAGTCGTAGAATCTTTAAAGCATGCCGGCTACAGCTTCGACACGGACGTTGAAGTGAAATGGCTGAATTCTGAACTGATCACACGTGAAAATGTGGAGCAGGAGCTTGGTGATGTAGACGGAATCCTTGTCCCTGGCGGATTCGGAGACCGCGCCATCGAAGGTAAAATCGAAGCCATTCGCTACGCACGTGAAACAAAAACACCATTCCTTGGGATCTGCCTAGGCATGCAGCTCGCAAGTGTAGAATTTGCCCGCAACGTGCTTGGAATGGATGGCGCACACTCAGCAGAAATCAACCCGGAAACACCATTCCCGGTCATTGACCTTCTGCCGGAGCAAAAAGATATCGAAGACCTTGGCGGAACACTTCGTCTCGGACTATACCCATGTAAGCTGACAGAAGGCACAAAAGCCTTTGAAGCCTACGATAACGAAGTCGTATACGAGCGTCACCGTCACCGCTTCGAATTCAACAACCAGTACCGTGAGCAAATGGAAGAAGCAGGATTCATCTTCTCAGGCACAAGCCCGGACGGCCGCCTGATCGAAATCATCGAACTTGCCGACCACCCATGGTTCGTCGCGTCCCAGTTCCACCCGGAATTCACATCGCGCCCAACCCGCCCACAGCCACTGTTCAGAGACTTTATTGAAGCGTCTATTAAGAAGTAATTTGATGATTGGACCCCTGCTTGGGCGGGGGTCTGTTTTACAGTTTTAAGGGTATTTTGGTTAAGGTGGGGAGTGACGGAACGATGAACGTTGTGGAATTCCTTCATTAATTGAACTTATTCAGGCTTTTCAAATTTTAATTCCTTCTTTTGAAAAATCAATTCCCTCTTTCTGGAGAAAGATTCCCTCAAACAGTCTTCAGATACCAGGAATTCCTTCATTTGTTGACGTAATCCCTTCATAACTGAATGCCAATTCCCTCTTTTGAAAAAATGTTTCCTTCATTTCTGGCGACCTCCTAAATGCACTTCACAAAAGTTCTTCACCACTCAATTCACAAATCGGAACGCAATTATAAAGTAAGCTTAAAATATTTTACCCCTTTAGTTGTCCCTCTTTTTCTTACAGCCATCTTCTCCACCATTCTCCTTGCTGCCTGCTCATCAGAAATTCTAAAGAACAGCCGAATGTCCTTATTCACTATTCCATTATCTCCTTTCAATTGAAACAGCTGCTCCAAAGCCTCATGGTGAACGCTGCTGGAAAAATGATGACAATCCCCACAAGTCCATCCACGTCTGCTTTTGACCATTCCAATCTTTCTACACCCCGGACATTGCACACCCATCTGCAGTTCACTGAAACCAATTGAATATTTTTTGAACCAGTCAATCTCAAGTTCCTCATGCAAACTGATTAACACATCAGCCACTTTTTTCATATGTGCCTGACCAAACTTTTTAGTCTGGATCGTTTGCAGAGCCTTATAAATTTCGCTTTCGATGGCTTCTGGTGGGATGACATTTCGCAAAATGTGTGGCGTTTCGGCGTGGATAATGGTTCGGGAGTTTGCCATGACGATGAATGGAATGACGGGTAGTGCGCCGAGCTTATGGCGTTTCATCAGCTCTGTCAGCTGTTCTGATTGTCTTTTAATTTGCAGGTGAAAGTCTTTGAAAGCTTCTGTTTGCCCGTTTAACGTGCGGAGAACCTGCTGGAAATCAGTTTTAAATTGGAGCGAGCCGGAGATGTTTTTAGTTTCTAAAATAATGATTGCGTTTTGGAACAGGATGATCGTGTCCATTTGGAAGTGGTGGTTTTGTCCTTTAAGGCGAAGGTTGTGAAGGATGATGTGAGGGGATTTGATGAAGCTGAGGTTATAATCCAGTCCGGCTTCACCTTTATAGCCGGCGATTAAGTTGCGAAGATGTTTTTGAATGTCCTCGAATTTCTGATGATAGTGCGGCAGCCTGTCTGCGATGATTTGCAGTGTTTGAATATGGCAGGGCAATGCCTGCGGTTTCATGATCATGTTATTTCCTCCTTTTGATTAATCTTGCGGCAATGCCCACTGGAATTAGTGCAAAGCTTCCGTAAATGCATGACCATTTAATAGCAGTGAAAAATGGTGCGATCACAGCGAAAAAGGTCAGTTCCTCCGGATAAAATGACATGACCAGTGACGTGCTCAAGTTTTCAAGAAAATCGAAGATCATGCCGAAAAGCGGCAAAAGAATGAACCATTTCCATTTAGATTGGCGGAAAGGTTTGAATAGGATACCGATTGTGGTCGTGAGAAAAAGAAAATAAGCGATAGGCCAGACGACATCAAAGGTGTAACGGGCGCGGACGTAATAAGCTCTGCCTTCCTCACCGTATGTATCTGCAATGGAAAAAAGAGTTTCCGGGGTGTAAAAGAAGGAGCCATCCGGTGATTCAGATGTGCCTGTGACACGCGAGGATTCGGCTGCTTCATTCGGCAGGATCAATCCAATAAAGCCGGCAAAGATCAGGACAGCGATGAGCCACGTTTTCCAGTTAGAAAGCTGGTAGAGTTTCTGCATTACATTCACCTCCTTTTGGTTATTATAGCCGTTTGGATGGTGGTGCGCTATTTATTTTGGTGAAAAATGGGTTATGTAGCTGAAGGGCTTGTTGGTTAAGGGCATTTAGGGAGGTGGGATGGTTGTTGGAGTGATGGAATTAAATTTTGAAAAGAAGGAATAAGTAAGCTCGTTTGAAGGAAATCGAAAGGAGAATGAAGGAATTAACTGTATCTGGAGGGCGCTTGATGGAATCATTTTCTAGAAAGAAGGAATTAATTTTTCAAAAGAAGGGATTAAATTCTAGAAAGCCTGAATAAGTGTCGATAGTGAAGGAATTCGGCCCTGTGCCTTCCGCGGACTCCTTCACACACAGCGCCTCTAGCCTTTCGCGACCGGCTCGCGTTGATACAGCCCCACTCCACAAAAAACCCCTGCATCAGCAGGGGTCCCGCTCAATATTCTTCCAAAATCTCTTCCACCACAAACTTCACGCCGTGGTACAAATACAGTGCGGCCATCAGAGATGGGAATCCGAAGCGTCCGCCAGTTTCGTCGGGCAGCATGCCGCGGACGGTTTGGGTGTTCAGGAATGAATCGGCTGAGACAGCCAGATCGTTTTCAGCGTCCTTCACTTTACCTGCAATTACCACAAAAGGAATGTCGTGTGACTGGAGTTCTGCCGCCAGCTTAAGCGCTTGCGGGTCTGTGGAGCGGCGGGTTACGAGCAGTACGCGGTCAGCGGTTGTCAGTTCAGTAACGCCGGTAAGTTCGCGTGCGCCAGTCAAAGGTTCTTCGCCGCGGAGCGCTTCTGCTGTGACGCCTTCCATTTCACCGAAGCCTGCAACGTAAATGGATCCTGCTCCGACGTTTGCCTGAGCGAGCAGGCGTGCTGCGTTTTCGATTTCGTTTTCTTCCTTGCTATGCAGCCGCCCGAATAGGCCGGTCAGCTGTGTTGTAAACATTTTTAACATCCATATCAAGCCTTTCCATACCCCTAAAGGGTTTGTCGAATCTTGTAAACAAATTCTGTAAAAATCTTTAAGAGGATTCTGTACAACTTGTGTTGAATGTACCATAATACAGAGGGAGAGTTCAAAAATTGACTGGGATACTTTTGATGAAGAGGTGTAAGAATGGATGAGAAAATTTTGATTGTCGATGATCAGTTCGGCATCCGGATTCTTCTGAATGAGGTTCTTTATAAAGAGGGATATAAGACGTTTCAGGCTGCGAATGGACCAGAGGCATTAGCACTTCTTGAGGAAGAACCTGATTTAGTCCTGCTGGATATGAAGATTCCCGGGATGGATGGAATTGAGATTTTGAGACGGATGAAGGAAATTCGTGAAGATATCAGGGTCATTATTATGACGGCTTATGGTGAATTGGATATGATCAAGGAAGCGAAGCGGATGGGTGCACTGACTCATATTGCCAAACCATTTGATATTGAGGATATTCGAAAAGTCGTAAGATCATATGTTCAGGTCGGGTAAGGGGTTATGCCTGATCGTTATTGAAGGTTGGACTGTACACGCGTAGCGTTCGCGGGTAATCGATTAAGTTGCCCGTTAGGAATGAAGATGTGTCCGGTCCTGTTTTTATGTACATTTAAGAAACATAGGGCTCCTGCATGGTCAAATCGCTCAGTGTTTGATATGATACTATGGAAAATGGTTGTGAAGAGTAATGGTTTTGACGTAAACTTGAAAAAGGCGAGCGTTAATAACCATTCATTTTAAGGAGGAAAACGATTATGCCATTAGTATCAATGACAGACATGCTGAACAAAGCAAAGGATGGGGGCTATGCAGTAGGCCAGTTCAACCTGAATAACCTTGAGTTTACACAGGCGATTCTTCAGGCAGCTGAAGAAGAGAAATCACCTGTTATTCTTGGTGTTTCTGAAGGTGCGGCACGCTACATGAGCGGATTTAAAACGGTTGTGAAAATGGTTGAAGGTCTTCTTGAAGACTTAAACATCACAGTACCAGTGGCAATTCACCTTGATCACGGTTCAAGCTATGAAAAATGTAAAGAGGCGATTGATGCAGGCTTTACATCTGTTATGATTGATGCTTCACACGGTCCTTTTGAAGAAAACGTGGAAGTAACTTCACGCGTAGTTGAATACGCACATTCAAAAGGTGTTTCTGTAGAAGCAGAACTTGGCGTTGTCGGCGGTCAGGAAGATGACGTAGTAGCAGACGGCGTTATCTATGCTGATCCAAAGGAATGTAAAGAGCTTGTTGAGCGTACAGGTATTGATACGCTTGCGCCGGCACTTGGTTCTGTTCACGGTCCTTACAAAGGTGAACCAAACCTTGGATTCGTTGAAATGGAGCAGATCGGCCGCGAAACAGGTGTACCAATCGTTCTTCACGGTGGTACAGGCATTCCGACGAAAGATATCCAAAAAGCGATTTCTTACGGAACAGCTAAAATCAATGTAAACACGGAAAATCAGATCGCTTCTGCGAAAGTAGTACGTGAAGTACTGGCTGCAGACAGCGAAGTATATGATCCGCGTAAATACTTAGGACCAGCACGTGAAGCCATTAAGAACACGGTTATTGGCAAAATGCGTGAGTTTGGTTCTTCAAACCAAGCATAATAACGATTTAAACACTTAGTTTCAGAGGGGTAGAAATTGAGTCGTTTGAAAAGAGGGCTGACTCATAAACAGACAGGCCGCTTTGCAGTTTGCATCGCGGTCCAACGTTTTTTGAGTCAGCTTTTTTGCAAACGATGTAAGCGCTTGTTTCATTTTGAAATATGCCTTAATCCGGTTAGAGGGTCCGGACGAGGTACAGTAAATAGTAAGAATTAGAGTAGAGAAAGGATGGGTTAAGATGAAATTTTTTATCGATACAGCTAACATGGAAGAAATTAAAGAAGCACACAGCTGGGGCATTTTAAGCGGAGTAACAACAAATCCGTCGCTTGTCGCGAAAGAAAACATTTCATTTCACGATCGTCTGAAGGAGATTACGTCTCTTGTAGATGGATCTGTCAGTGCAGAAGTCATTTCACTTGATGCAGAAGGAATGATTCGTGAAGGGAAAGAGCTGGCTGCAATCGCACCGAATATTACGGTTAAGGTTCCAATGACGCCGGACGGCTTAAAAGCAACGTCCGCTTTTGCAAAAGAAGGCATTAAAACGAATGTAACGCTTGTTTTCAGTGCGAACCAGGCACTTTTAGCAGCGCGTGCAGGCGCATCATATGTATCACCGTTTTTAGGAAGACTTGATGATATT
This sequence comes from Jeotgalibacillus aurantiacus, assembly GCF_020595125.1. Classification (NCBI taxonomy): domain Bacteria; kingdom Bacillati; phylum Bacillota; class Bacilli; order Caryophanales; family Caryophanaceae; genus Jeotgalibacillus; species Jeotgalibacillus aurantiacus. The sequence continues at coordinate 311,763 of NZ_JACNMS010000001.1, read as the reverse complement.
GGTCATGACGGAATGGAATTGATCAGTACGATTTCTGAGATTTTTGCACTTCACGGCATTGACTCTGAAATCATCGCAGCATCGATCCGCCATCCGCAGCACGTCACACAGGCTGCACTGAATGGTGCGCACATTGCCACTTGTCCAATGAAGGTATTGAAGCAAATGTATAATCACCCATTAACGGAAGCAGGAATCGAAGCCTTTTTGAATGATTGGAACAATCGATAAAACGATACAAAGGAATTCCGGCTTCCTTCACATGATTCGATCAGGAGTAGACATACTAAGAAAAAGAACTCACTGATCAAGCGGAAGGAGCTCTTACAACATGGAAAAACTCAAAATCGAAGGAGGACGCCCTCTTTCAGGAACAATCAAAGTCAGCGGTGCCAAAAACAGTGCAGTGGCACTGATTCCCGCTACGATTTTAGCAGATACGCCAACAGTTATTGAAGGATTACCTGATATTTCAGATGTTCAGACGCTGAAGGAACTGCTTGAGGAAATTGGTGGCGACGTGTCATTTGATGATGGTGAGATGTACGTGAACCCTGAGAACATGGTTGCGATGCCATTACCAAATGGACGTGTGAAAAAACTGCGTGCCTCTTATTATCTGATGGGTGCAATGCTTGGGAAGTTTAAAAAAGCGGCTATTGGCCTGCCAGGTGGCTGTCACCTTGGACCACGCCCGATAGATCAGCACATTAAAGGCTTTGAAGCGCTCGGTGCGAAAGTAACAAACGAACAGGGTGCGCTTTATCTTCGTGCAGATGAATTAACCGGAGCACGCATTTACCTTGATGTTGTAAGTGTTGGTGCAACGATTAATATCATGCTTGCCGCTGTCCGTGCCAAAGGCCAGACGATTATTGAGAATGCCGCAAAAGAGCCTGAAATCATTGATGTGGCAACGTTACTGACGAATATGGGAGCGAAAATCAAGGGAGCGGGAACGAACGTGATCCGCATCGATGGTGTTGATGAACTGAAAGGTACGCGCCACACGATCATTCCGGATCGCATTGAAGCCGGTACATACATGATTCTCGGAGCAGCAGCCGGTCATGGTGTCACCATTGAAAATGTCATTCCCCTTCATATGGAATCACTGATCGCCAAAATGCGTGAAATGGGCGTTCCGATTGAAGTCGGGGATGAAGAAATTCACATTGGTAAAGCAGATACACTGCAGTCCATTGATATTAAGACACTTGTCTACCCTGGATTTCCAACGGATCTACAGCAGCCAATGACGTCTCTTATGACGAAAATTCAAGGTACGGCTATGGTTACAGATACGATTTACTCTGCCCGTTTCAAGCATATTGACGAATTAAAGCGGATGAATGCAAATATTAAAACAGAGGGTCGCTCTGCAATTGTGTACGGACCGTCCAACCTCCAGGGAGCAAGAGTAAAAGCTTCTGACCTTCGTGCTGGGGCAGCCCTCGTCATTGCCGGACTGATGGCGGATGGGATTACTGAAGTTACAGGGCTTGAGCATATCGACCGCGGTTACAGTGATTTGATCGAAAAGCTGACGGGACTCGGTGCTAATATCTGGCGGGAAGCCATGACAGAAGAAGAGCTGGAACAGGTTAAAAACGCCTGATTTTTTAAATAGTATGTCATAATCACGATTCAATGTGTTATACTTATTCCCGACAATGAAATCGTGAGGAGTTGGGCAGAATGGAACGCAGTTTATCGATGGAACTTGTACGTGTAACCGAAGCAGCCGCGCTGGCATCAGCAAGATGGATGGGAAGAGGTCTGAAAAACGAAGCGGACGATGCTGCGACAACAGCGATGCGTGACGTATTTGATACAATTCCTATGAAAGGGACTGTTGTGATCGGTGAAGGGGAAATGGACGAAGCGCCGATGCTTTATATCGGTGAAAAGCTTGGAACCGGATATGGTCCCCGTCTTGATGTGGCAGTGGATCCGCTTGAAGGGACAAATATTGTCGCATCAGGCGGCTGGAATGCACTCGCAGTATTAGCGGTTGCGGACCATGGAAATCTTCTGAACGCACCTGATATGTACATGGACAAAATTGCTGTTGGACCTGAAGCGGTCGGATGTATTGATATCAATGCTTCTGTTCTGGACAACCTGAAAGCCGTTGCTAAAGCGAAAAATAAGGATGTCGAAGACGTAGTGGCAACCGTTTTGAATCGTGAACGCCATGCGAAAATTATCGAAGAACTTCGAAGCGCGGGAGCCAGAATCAAACTGATTAATGACGGGGACGTAGCCGGTGCCATTAACACGGCATTTGATGCAACCGGTGTCGATATTCTGTTCGGATCAGGTGGTGCACCTGAAGGCGTGATTGCAGCTGTCGGATTGAAATGCCTCGGCGGTGAAATCCAGGGACGACTGCTTCCGCAAAACGACGAAGAAATCGAACGCTGCAGAAAAATGAATATCGACGTGAACAAAGTGCTGCTGATGGAAGATCTCGTACGCGGAGATGATGCCATTTTCGCAGCAACCGGTGTAACAGACGGCGAACTTCTAAAAGGCGTTCAGTTCAAAGCCACCTACGGAGAGACACATTCTCTTGTTATGCGTGCGAAATCAGGAACCGTTCGCTTTATCGAAGGAACGCACAGTCTGAAGAAAAAACCGAACCTTGTCATGAAATCGTAATCCGGCCCTAAGCCTGATTAAACCGGCTCTGGATCCAGTCAATGACCATTTTTCCAGAGCCTTTTCTTTTTTAATATTGATTGTCTTACTCAATAAGAGTAGAATGATGAATGACTTCAGCTAGACAGCCTCTATTATATCTACAAATCTGATTTCCTTGCCGAACTATCATCAATAGAATGATCCGCTGAAGACCTAACTAAGCATTATTATTTCTAAATGCCGTTGATTTCCGCTGCAGGCGGACGCTTTCCGCGGGGCGGGCGGTGAGCCCCTTCGATGCTTCGCATCTTCAGGGTCTCACCTGTCCCGCTTTATCCCGCTGGAGTCGCCGCCTTCCGCTACAATCAACTATGTGTGTATGAAATAATGCTCGGACAAACATAACGAATTTTTTATATGTAAAAATAAAAGAAGTGTGGTGTCTTTATGGAAGAGTTAAAAATGTCGTCACTCGACAATATGAAATTGAAAGATTTATATGAACTTGCCAAGCAGTACCGGGTTTCCTATTACAGCAAGCTGACAAAAAAGGAACTGATTTTTGCCATCCTGAAATCGCGTGCTGAACAGGAAGGCTATTTCTTTATGGAAGGCGTTCTTGAGATCATTCAATCAGAAGGCTTTGGATTCCTCCGCCCGATTAATTACTCTCCAAGCTCAGAGGATATTTATATTTCAGCTTCCCAGATCCGCCGATTTGATCTTCGAAACGGTGATAAGGTGTCAGGAAAAGTGCGTCCTCCAAAAGAAAATGAACGTTACTTCGGACTTCTGCACGTTGAAGCAGTAAACGGTGAAGATCCGGAAACGTCTAAAGAGCGCGTGCATTTCCCTGCACTGACTCCTTTATATCCTGACCGCCAGATTAAGCTTGAAAACCAGCCGCGTCAGCTGTCAACGCGAATCATGGATTTAGTATCACCGGTTGGTTTCGGACAGCGTGGTTTGATCGTTGCGCCGCCAAAAGCAGGGAAAACGATGCTGCTTAAGGAAATCGCAAACTCTGTCACAACGAATCACCCGGAAGCTGAACTGATCGTGCTGCTGATCGATGAGCGTCCGGAAGAAGTAACAGATATCGAACGTTCGGTGCAGGCGGATGTAGTCAGCTCTACATTTGACGAAGTGCCTGAAAACCATATTAAGGTGGCAGAGCTTGTATTAGAGCGTGCGATGCGACTCGTTGAGCATAAGCGTGACGTCATCATCCTGATGGATAGTATCACACGTCTTGCCCGTGCCTATAACCTGGTAATCCCGCCAAGTGGCCGTACACTGTCGGGTGGTATTGACCCTGCGGCCTTCCACCGTCCAAAGCGCTTTTTCGGAGCGGCGCGTAATATCGAAGAAGGCGGCAGCTTAACGATCCTGGCAACAGCACTTGTTGATACAGGATCCCGAATGGATGAAGTCATCTATGAAGAATTTAAAGGAACAGGTAACATGGAGCTGCATCTTGATCGCAACCTTGCAGAACGCCGCATCTTCCCTGCGATTGATGTACGCCGAAGCGGCACGCGTAAAGAAGAGCTGCTTGTACCGAAAGATCATCTGGACAAGCTATGGGCGATCCGCCGCGCGCTTTCTGACTCTCATGATTTCGGCGAGCGCCTCATCCGTAAAATTCGCCAGACGAAGACAAATGATGAGTTTTTCCAAAACCTGACCGACGAAATGAAGGCAGGCAGCAACGCGAGAAATAAATCTTAATCATATTTGAAACGGTTCTCTTCTTTAAGAAGAGGACCGTTTTTTAATGTGGCGGTACGGAGATTCGTGAGTTTACAGGTGGAATTCGTCAGTTCATCATCGAAGTTCGTGAGGATAGGCGGCGGGTATGTGAGGTTAGCCCCGAAGTTCGTGAGGTTGCGGGAAAGTTCGTGAGTTTAGTGGAATAAGTCCCATCCCCGCCGCTCCCCGAGATCTCACTACCGCCAGCTCGACTGTTCACCAACATACCTGATTCTTTTTCAAAATCATATTGTCACCTCAAATCATCACTGTTATAATGTAAGCAGTGTGCTTGAAAGATCACTGGCGGCATGCTAGTATAGTAAATACTTACTCTGTTCCAGATGGTTCAGGGCGGAAGGAGATGACAGAGATGAAAGCTGAAATTCATCCAAATTACAAAGTCGCAAAGGTTACTTGTACTTGCGGTAATGAATTTGAAACAGGTTCTGTAAAGGAAGACATTCGCGTAGAGGTTTGCTCTGAGTGTCACCCATTCTACACAGGACGTCAGAAGTTCGCTGCTGCGGACGGTCGTGTTGATCGCTTCAACAAGAAATACGGCCTTAAGTAAGTCGTTTAATCGTAAATCAAAACAGGCGAGAAAATTTTTCTTGCCTGTTTTTTTACGGTTAAAATCAGGCGTCAGAGGGAATAGTACATCGAAATCAGTCGAAACGCTCTTGAATTGGAACGTTTTTTTTCATAAACTAAAGTCATGTCTTTAAGCGATATATGACACTGAACTTCAATGCTGTTTAATCGAAAAACAGCTGGATATACACAAGTCTGCAGGATGATCCGCAGCACAAAGCGGGGCATTCTTTTCTTTTTTATCGTAAAACGCTGAAAAAAATCAGCATCCCCTAAATCAGTAAAATTTCTCTTAATTTATGTATCAGGTACATAAAAGAAGCGGTCGAAACGAATCGAAGGAGCTGAATGGAACGTGTATGTAATGAAACAGACGGGATGGGTGGAAGTGATTTGCGGAAGTATGTTTTCCGGAAAATCAGAAGAGTTAATCCGGAGAGTCAGACGAGCGCAATTTGCCCGTCAGCATATTCTTGTATTTAAACCGAAACTCGATGACCGTTACAGTGAAGAAGCAATTGTTTCCCACAACGGGGCATCCGTTATTGCACTGCCGGTTGAACACTCAAGTGAAATCCTTGACCAGGTCACAGAGGAAGCAGATTTAATTGCCATTGATGAAGTGCAGTTTTTTGATGAAGGCATTATCGAAGTGGTTACAACCCTTGCAGATAAAGGATTCCGTGTCGTAACAGCGGGACTTGATCAGGATTTCAGAGGTGAGCCGTTTGGTCCGATGCCTCATCTGATGGCTTTGGCGGAACAGGTCACGAAGCTTCAGGCTGTTTGTGCAGTATGCGGTTCACCGGCAAGCCGAACACAGCGCCTGATCGAAGGCCGCCCGGCAGGCTATGATGACCCGATCATTTTAGTCGGCGCATCCGAAGCCTACGAACCACGCTGCCGCCACCACCACGAAGTACCAACTGGTGTAACGGTTGGTGAAGAGTGATAAACGGTAAAGAAGGCTAAAAGCTCTCTTCTTTTGTAGCTTCAAAAGAGAGTGTTCTTAGTTAACATCATTACCCTTTTTATCATTTCAATAGGCGGGAAAGTACCACAAAGTGCCGGGACATTCCGAAGACTCCTGTGGCGGAAAGGGACAGGTGAAACCGACTGTGCGAAGCGCAGGCGGGTTCACCGCCCGGCCACGGAAAGCGTAGGAATGTCCCGGCACGGTTTTTAGAAAATTTCAACCTAAACGGGTGGGACAACCTCATGTCCCGCCCGTTTTTTAAGGAAAACGCATCCTAGGAAATAATTGTCCAACCGCCATCCATCGGATATACTATCTAAAGAGGTGAAGAATCATGTTTGATCGTTTACAAGCGGTAGAAGACCGTTATGATAAATTAAATGAATTACTAAGTGATCCTGAGATCGTCAATGATACAAAAAAGCTGCGTGAGTATTCTAAGGAGCAGTCTGATCTGACGCCAACGGTTGAAGCGTACCGCCGTTATAAAGAGGTGTCTGAGCAGCATAAAGATGCCAAGGAAATGCTCAATGAAAAGCTTGATTCTGACATGCGCGACATGGTGAAAGAGGAAGTAAATGAGCTTTCTGCTGAGCTTGAAGAGCTTGAAGAGCGACTGCGCATTCTGTTACTGCCTAAGGATCCAAATGATGATAAAAACGTTATCATGGAAGTTCGCGGTGCTGCTGGTGGAGATGAAGCGGCGCTGTTTGCTGGTGACCTTTACCGTATGTACAGCCGTTATGCAGAATCTCAAGGCTGGAAAATTGAAGTGATGGATGCGAGCACGACAGGTGTTGGCGGTTATAAAGAAATTACGTTTATGATCAACGGAACGGGTGCTTACTCCAAGATGAAATATGAAAATGGCGCGCACCGCGTTCAGCGTGTTCCTGAGACAGAATCAGGAGGACGTATTCACACGTCCACGGCAACGGTTGCGTGTCTTCCTGAGGTGGAAGAAGTGGAAGTGGATATTAACGAGAAAGATATCCGCGTTGATACGTTTGCGTCGAGTGGACCGGGTGGACAGTCGGTTAATACAACGATGTCTGCTGTTCGTCTGACGCATTTACCGACAGGGGTTACGGTTTCCATGCAGGATGAAAAATCGCAGATTAAAAATAAAGAAAAAGCGATGAAAATTCTGCGTGCCCGTATTTATGACAAGTTCCAGCAGGAAGCGCAGGCAGAATATGATGCAGTGCGTAAATCTGCGGTAGGAACGGGAGATCGTTCTGAACGTATCCGTACGTATAACTTTCCTCAAAACCGGGTGACGGATCACCGAATCGGCCTGACGATCCAGAAGCTCGATCAGATTTTGCAGGGTAAAATGGATGAAGTCATTAATGCGCTCATTATGGAAGAGCAATCCGCTAAAATGGAGTCTATGAATAATGGCGACTCGCTATAAACTGTATGAGGCCCTTCAATGGGCTTCTTCTTATTTAGAGGAGCATGATCGTGAGGGGCACGCGGCGGAATTGCTGCTCAGACATGTCACACGTCTGAGCCGTTCCGCTTTTTTTGCGGAAATGCGGGAAGAACTCCCGGATGAAACGTTCAAAAAATTTCAGCAGGCGGTTGAGGATCATAAAAATGGGATCCCTGTTCAGCATATTATCGGCTACGAGGAATTTTACGGGCGTTCCTTTGAGGTCAACGGGGATGTGCTCATTCCGAGGCCTGAGACCGAAGAACTGATTTACCATGCGCTGAACAAAGCTGATCGTCTTTTTGAAAATGATCAGTCTCTTGTGGCTGTGGATATCGGCACAGGCAGCAGTGCGATCGCAACGACATTAAAGCTTGAACGTCCATCATGGAAGGTGACGGCAACGGACCTTTCACAAGCGGCGCTGAAGACAGCAAAACGAAATGCAGACAGATTAGGAGCAGATGTAGCGTTTTTGCAGGGAGACTTGTTAGAGCCGGTTAAAGATCTTAAAATAGATATTCTTTTATCAAACCCTCCTTACATCCCCTATGATGACCTGAAGACGATGTCAGATGTCGTAACGGATCACGAACCTCATCAAGCGTTATTTGCGGATGAAAATGGTCTGGTCCTGTACCGTAAAATGTGTGAACAGCTGCCGGGATTAATGAACGTGCCTGGCCTGATCGGATTTGAGGTAGGCGCAGGCCAGGGGGAAATCGTAGCTGACATGCTTCGAAACGCTTTTCCACAGGGGAAAACGGAAGTGATTTTTGATATAAATGGAAAAGATAGAATGGTTTTTTGTGAGCTTCACGTTTAAAACATGAAAAATTCGTCCACAATGCTGTTAACAAACATTGTGGAGGAATCAACATGCTTTATAAAACCATTATTCTTGTAATCATTTTATCTTTTACAGTCGTGATTAAGGCACATGCTTCCGAAGAAGATGTACGTCTTCGTGTGATTGGACATAGCGACTCCATATATGATCAGGAAGTCAAGCAGGCCCTTTTTTACGAGGTGACAGCTGATTTAAAGCGGCGATTTGGAAATCAGAAGCTTACTAAAATAGGGATGACCGAATTCCTCCAGAAGGAAGTCAATGTTCTTGAGGAGGAGTACCGGGATGCATTATATGAAATAGGTGGAACGGATGAATTGGAAGTTTCGTTTGAGCCGCACACTTTCCCGGATGGTCAGACGTTTCAGACGCTGGTCGTGAAAATTGGTGAGGCTGAAGGTGCGAACTGGTGGTGTGCGCTGTTTCCTGATCTGTGCGGACAAATCCTGCTTGTGGATGAAAAGAAATCGGAGGAAGAGAGTGCGTGTGAATCGGACTTATCCCCAGAAAAAAGTCTGTCGAATAAAGATATTAAGGTGGAATCATTTATCCTCAATTGGGTGTCCGGGACATGGAACCGCTTAACTGAAAAGTAGTGGATAACTGGATTTATTCACATACTTGTGCACAAATCAGTAAAAGTTATGCACAATTTGTGGATAAAAAATGTTATCTATTATTTAAATTCAATATAATATACTAATAATGAGATTAGAATGTTGATAAATCAATATGTCGAAAAAAATAGAATCATAAAGAAATATTAATATGAGAGGTGATTCGCATGGAGACAAAACGATGGACTGTGGATAGTGGTGTGGATGAAAAAATAAGTTATCCACAGATTCAAGAAGCGGCTCATTTTTTACAGCGTGGCCATGTCGTTGCCTTTCCGACTGAAACCGTTTACGGACTTGGAGCAGATGCAACAAGTGATGCAGCTGTAAAGGGAATTTTTGAAGCAAAGGGTCGTCCATCAGATAATCCGCTGATTGTGCACGTATCGTCTGTGGGCGAGCTGGATCGTCTGGTTGCTGAAATTACAGATGTGGAGCGGAAGCTGATGAAAGCTTTCTGGCCTGGGCCTTTAACGATCATTTTTAGAAAAAAAGAAGGCGTGTTTTCCAGTCTGGTGACCGCTGACCTTAACTCTGTCGGCATTCGAATGCCTAATCATCCGGTTGCGCTTAACCTAATCCGTTTAGCCGGGAAGCCGCTTGCTGCGCCAAGTGCCAATACGAGTGGAAAGCCGAGTCCGACGACAGCAGACCATGTTGCCAGAGACTTGACCGGAAAGGTTGCAGGGATCGTGGATGGTGGCGAAACCGGTGTCGGACTGGAATCCACTGTGATAGATTGTACAGTGACACCACCGATGATTCTCCGTCCAGGCGGTGTATCAAAAGAAGAAATCGAGCAATGTATTGGTAAAGTGGATCTGGACCCATCTTTGAAAAAAGAGGATTCGCCACGCTCGCCGGGTATGAAATATACGCATTATGCCCCAACTGCCCCGATGTTTCTTGTCAGAGACTCGACCTCCATGCAAAAGCAGATCAACATACTTCGGGATGAAGGGAAAAAAGTTGGTGTACTCGTCACACGTGAAACGGCTGAGGATCTCTCGGCCGATTTTGTGCGTATTTGTGGCTCGAGGCATCAACTGGATGAGGTGGCCAGACAGCTTTACGGCGGCATCCGCTCATTTGATGATACAGACGCAGACGTGATTTTAGCTGAAACGTACCCTCCTCAGGGGATCGCTCAAGCCATTATGAACCGTCTTGAAAAAGCAGCCGGGCAGAAATGGCTGGATTAAAAAAGAATTCCTATGAAGAAACCCGGAAGGTGAAGTGCTTTCCGGGTTTTAGTGTGGCGTCATTAAAAGATAAGCTAATAGTCCCTACTTTACGATATTGATATGAAATGTTCCGAAAAAAGGATAGAACTTTTCGAAGGTCTTCTAAAATCTTTTGAACCTTTATGCAAATTCTTCGAACCTATACAAAAATCCCGCGAACCTCACACGATGGCCCAAGTCTCTTCACAAACTGAACATACACCTGCTCTGTTTTACATAAACTAAGATGACATAATCAGAGGGGGTCTCTTGTTGGAATTTACGATTTTACTTGCCCTGGCTCTCGGAATGGATGCTTTCTCAGCAGGGATCGCTGTCGGTTCTCGAAAGCTCTCGCCGTTTGTGAAATGGGGGGTCAGTGTGTTGACGGGGTTGTTACATATTATCCTGCCACTAAGCGGTATGCTGATCGGCAGTCACCTATTGGAGGCTGTTAATTGGATTGGTGTGGTTCTGATGACTTTAATTGGATTTCAGATGATTTTTGCAGGATTTAAAAAGCGGTCGGAAGAAGTCCCGCCTATGTCCATAATAAATTGGGTCGCGTTTTCATTTGCAGTCAGCCTGGACAGCCTTTCTGTTGGCATTACGCTTGGCTTGACCAATATTCAGGATTGGACAGCTGTCCTTCCGTTTGGCATTGCAGCCTTTCTTTTGACCCGGATAGGACTTGCTCTTGGTCAGGTTGTAACACTTACGGCAGGAAGATTTAGTGAAGTGATTGGAGGGAGTATATTAATTGGTCTTGCCATGAGAATGGTACAAGGCTAGAAACCGGCTGGTCATGGATCAGCCGGTTTCTCTCTGCCATTTTAATAATAAATCAGGAAGGTTTTCTTCATTGTCAGAACTTCTCTCGATGACCTCAAAACCATGTTTATGATAAAATTCCTGCGCCTTGGTATTTATTTCAAATGTATAAAGTGAAAGTTCACCGGAGGAATTGTTTTTAGCACGGTTCAGAAGCTTCTCCCCAATCCCTTTTCCCTGATGATCCTGATGAATATAAAGCTGGCTGATTTCATTTTTATTGTAAGCAATTATGCCTGCAACCTGATTGTTTAATATAGCAAGCTCTACTGTGTAATCCCTGGACAAGATATGATTCAAAAAATGAATCTGATCCTCAAATGAGTGGCGTTCCCCCTGATGAATCGCTCTTTCTTTGCTGTCTCGCCACATCTGAACGGTTTCACTGGCATGGGATGGATGATAGGGAATGATGTTAAGTGAGTATTTCGCCATAACGGCTCCTTTCGACTCAGGCACTCGTGGTATGATAACTAAGTATAACCACAAAATTAAAGCGTTTTCAAAACAGGGTGGATTTTTACGAAATTAAGTAGTAAACTTTTAGTAAAATATCTAGTGAAAAGGAGTGTTTGTATTGGCGATTTTAGTAACGGGCGGTGCCGGTTATATCGGAAGTCATGCTGTTTTAGCCTTACAGCGTTTAAATAAAGAAGTGGTTGTGGTGGACAGCCTGCAGACCGGTCATCAGAGATCACTTCAAAACGGTGTTCCTTTTTACCAGGGTGACCTGAAAGATGCTGCGTTTCTGGATCACGTTTTTACAACTCATGATATTGACGCGGTAATCCATTTTGCGGCGAATTCACTTGTCGGAGAAAGCATGGAGAACCCATTTAAATACTTTGATAACAATGTTGGCGGGACACTTAGCCTGCTGACGGCGATGAATAAATACAATGTTAAAAAAATCGTCTTTTCTTCAACAGCGGCTGCCTACGGTGAACCGGAATCTGTGCCGATCAAGGAGACAGACCGGACTGAGCCGACAAATCCTTACGGGGAATCCAAACTTGCGGTGGAAAAAATGCTGAAGTGGGCGGACCAGGCATATGGACTGAAATATGCGGTACTCCGTTATTTCAATGTGGCCGGTGCGGATCATGAAGGGTTCGTGGGTGAAGACCACAATCCCGAAACGCATCTCATTCCGATTATTTTACAGGTGGCGCTTGGCAAGCGTGATGAAATTAAGATATTTGGAGATGATTACAAGACAGAGGATGGTACTTGTATTCGTGATTATATTCACGTTTCAGATTTGGTGGACGCTCATTTGCTGGCACTTGAAAAGATCGCGCAGACTGGACAGAGTAATACCTATAATCTTGGAAACGGCAGCGGATTCAGTGTGAAGGAAGTCATTAAAGCAGCCCGTGCTGTAACGGGACATCCGATTCCTGCGAAAGTGGAAGCAAGACGCGCAGGGGATCCTGCAGTATTGATTGCTTCTTCTGAAAAAGCACAGCGTGAACTTGGCTGGAAGCCTGTCTATACGGATATGGAAAAAATCATCGAGACCGCCTGGAACTGGTTTCAGAAGCATCCGGATGGATATGGTCAGGGCAGAGGGGGACATACATCATGACAATGGATCTTCAGATTGAGCGTCTCCTGCAATTTGGGATTCAAAAAGCGCTCATTCAGCCTGAGGATAAAGATTACACGAGAAACCGAATGTTAAATGTGCTCCAAAAAGACAGCACGGATCAACCGGGAGCACCTGATGAAAAACTGGATTCTGCGGTGCCAATTCTTCGACAGATCATTGACCTGGCAAAGCAGCAGGAGGAGCTTGGTCTAGAAACATTGAATGATGAAGATCAGCTTGATGCAGCCTTAATGGATTGTCTGATGCCCCGTCCGTCTGAGGTTCGTCAGACATTCTCCACTCATTATCAGAAGCATCCCGGGCAGGCTACGGATTATTTCTATCAGCTTTCTAAAGACAGTAACTATATCCGGATGGACCGAATTGCGAAAAATGAGCACTGGTACAGCAAAACTGAATTTGGTCAGCTTGAAATCACGATCAATCTCTCAAAACCTGAAAAGGACCCGAAAACGATTGCGGCAGAGCGAAATGCCAAAACGGTGAACTACCCGCTCTGTTTATTGTGCAAGGAAAACGAGGGCTATGCAGGGAGAGTCAATCACCCTGCCCGGCATAATCACCGGATTATTGACCTGAATCTAAATGGGGAGCCATGGTTTTTTCAATACTCTCCATACGTTTATTACAACGAGCATGCGATCGTGTTTTCCGAAGATCACCGCCCGATGAAGGTGTCAAAGGAAGGGTTTGAAAGACTGCTTGCTTTCGTTGAACAGTTCCCGCATTACTTCGTGGGCTCTAATGCAGATCTGCCAATCGTTGGAGGTTCTATTTTAAGTCACGACCATTTCCAGGGGGGACGGCATACATTTCCGATGGCAAAAGCGGAATCAATCTACAGCTTTGAGCTGAGCGGCTTTGACGAGGTTGAGGCCGAAATCGTGAAGTGGCCGATGTCAGTGCTTCGCTTACGTTCTAAAGATCGTAAGCAGCTTGCAGAAGCAGGTGGGTTTATTTTAAATCAATGGAAGCAATATTCGGATCCTGAAGCTGATGTCCTGGCGGAGTCAGCAGGAGAAAAACATAACACAATTACTCCGATTGCCCGGATGAATAGGGATCGGTTTGAACTGGATCTAGTTCTGCGCAATAACAGGACAACTGATGAGCATCCGCTAGGATTGTTCCATCCTCACGAAGAGGTTCATGCGATTAAAAAAGAAAATATCGGACTCATTGAGGTCATGGGACTTGCCGTTCTGCCAGGCAGACTGAAGGAAGAGCTTGCCGTACTTGGCGGTTATTTAGCTTCAGGTAATCTTGATTCGATCGATACAGATGAGCGCACAGCGAAGCATGCAGCGTGGGCGAAGGCACTGGCAACTGAAAAGCAGATAAACACATCAAATGTTGAGGGCGTATTAAAGCAGCGTGTCGGTGAGATTTTTGCAACCGTGCTCAGTCATGCAGGCGTATTCAAGCAATCAGAGGAAGGATTGCAGGCATTTAAACGCTTTACCAATCAGTTATCTTCCGTGCGGGGTGAAAAAGTATGACAGCATCATTCAAAGGGATCGAGGCATTAATCTTGGAAAACGATGTGCTAAAAGCCGTCATTTTACCGGATTTCGGCGGGAAGCTTGCCAGCCTTTACGATAAAAAAGCAGACTATGAATGGCTTTATCAGTCGCATCTTGATGAACTGAAACTGCCTCATTACGGTGCCAGCTTCAGCGATTACACGCCGAGCGGCTTTGACGAAATGTTTCCCGGTATTGATAAAGGGCCGCACCCTTTAAACGGAAAAATCGTACCGGATCACGGGGAAGTATGGGCGATGCCTTGGCAGGTCATCGCTAAAGGGGAAACGTGGATCACCATGAGTGTGGAAAGCCCGGTATTTCCGTATAAGCTTGAGAAAACCGTCACGCTGCTGAAAGACGGACTCGAGTTCCGTTATAAGGCAGAAAATACTGGCGAAGCACCATTTTCATATATCTGGACACCTCATGCGCTCCTTAACATGAACGAGCATACAAAAATTGAAGTACCGGATGACTGCACAGAGGTCATCACCGTTGAAAAAGGCACAAAGCACCTTGGAGAGTGGGGAACGCATCATCCTTATCCCGTCACAACCTCAAAGGGCACAGGAGAACAGCTCGACCTGTCGAGAATGGAACCGATTGAAGCTGAAACAGTCGAAAAGTTTTATTTTCTCAACCGGCTGAAACAGGGCTGGTGCCGTACCGTTCAGGAAGACCTCGGACGGAAACTCGTCTACACCTTCGATCCTGAAAAAGTTCCTTACCTTGGCGTCTGGAAAACACACGGCGGGTTCCAGGGAGACTACAACTTTGCACTCGAGCCCTGCACCGGCATTTACGACGATGTCTATGTCGCAGAAAAAATCGACAAAGTCTCAAAAATCCCACCCGAATCCAACCACAAATGGGTCTTCACCATGACGCTTGATGACGTTGAAGAAATGGAATAATATATCTCAAAACCGTGCCGGGTTATTCCGCAGAGAGTCTGCAGAATAACCCGGCATGTTGCGTATAGATCACCACTTCAAATTATCAAATCAATTACTTCACGCGGAAAAGAACTTAGTAAAACCCGACCCAACCACCGCGTCAAACAGTACCTGTACTTACTTTGAAAGCTTGCTTAGTGACTGTGGAAAGATTCCCTCACTCGCGCTGCTTATTCATTCGTTCCATAAAATAATCCCCTCCTTTGAAAAATGAATTCCTTCTTTCCAGTTCACCATTCCATCATTACACACCCCTACTTGTCGCGAAACCACTCTCACTCGTTGCACCAAAAACCTCCGCGTCAAACATCCTTTCACTCCTAATAGAGTAGTGGACTTACAATCTACCAAAGGACCGCCCACACCCGAAGACTCCTGTGGCGGAAAGGGACAGGTGAAACAGCGTAATGCGAAGCATTAGCTGGTTCACCGCCCGGCCACGGAAAGCGTAGGGTGTGGGCGGTCCGGCTTTTTATACATAAAACAACACAAACCCCACCCACCTATTTTACTAAAAAATTTTCAGTTAATTTACTAAAATATATTGACCTTAACAAAAAAATTTACTAAAATAAAATCAAATGTAAGCGGTTTCTTTCAAAGGGACAATCACAGCAGCTTGGATGAAGATCGCTCGCATCAAATTATTCATTTTAACAAGGGGGAACAAAAATGAAGAAATGGTGGTCGGCAACAGGTTTAGTCGCTGCAAGTGCAATGATGTTGGCAGGATGTTCAGGAACAGACGGTGGAAATGGCTCGTCAGGTGATGGTGAAGGCGGAAAAACGACGTTAACAGCCTGGGCATGGAACGTAAACGTTGGTGCTTTAAACGATGCGATGGAAATGTATCAGGAAGAAAACCCGAATGTTGAAATTCAGGTAGAAGATCTGGGCCGTCTTGATGTTTATGACAAGCTGTCAACAGGACTTGCTGCAGGCGGTGTCGGGCTTCCGGATATCGTACTGGTGGAGGATGACCGGATTGGCGGTTACGCAACAGCGTTCCCGGAAGGATTTGTGAATCTGTCGGATATGGGATTTGATGACAATGCTGATTTGTTCCCATCATTTAAACAGGAGCTTGCACAGGTAGACGGATCATACTATGCGATGCCGTTTGATGCAGGTCCGGGTGGCATGTTCTACCGCAGAGGGCTGTTCGAGCAGGCTGGTGTGAACGCGGATGAAATCGAAACGTGGGATGACTTCTTAGAGGCTGGTAAGAAAATTAAAGAAGAAACAGGCGCATTTGCCATGCCGCTTGATAAATTCAAGGATGATCCAACTTTCCGTATGATGCTGAATCAGCTTGGCACTTACTACTTTGATGAAAATGGCAACATTGATCTGACAAGTGATGAAGCGGTTATGGCGATGGAGAAGCTGATCGAATTTGAAGAAGCTGAACTGATTAAAGAAGTAGACGGCTGGAATGGTGTTGTTTCAGCAACGGTTGATAATTCTGTTGCGGCGATCCCGTTTGGCGCTTGGTACTACGGAACAATCATTGATCAGGCTGCTGATTCATCAGGTGACTGGGGCGTCTTCCTGCTTCCGGCATTTGAAGAAGGTGGCAACCGTGCATCTAACCTTGGTGGTTCAAGCTGGATGATCCCTGCTGGTGGAGAAAATGAGGAAGCGGCTTATGAGTTCCTTGAGTACTTCTCTACAACACCTGAAGTTCAGCTTGTAGCGATGCAGGATTACGGTTTATTCCCATCATTGAACTCAACGTATGAAGAAGAACTGTTCACAAGTGAAGATGAGTTCTTTGGCGGACAGAAGATCTGGGAGCTGTTTGCAAACCAGATGGCAGACGTTGAAACACCTTACTACACAGAAGATTATGCGCTTGGTTTAGATGAAGCGATTAAAGCGCAGGCTGATGCCTTTAACGGTATGGATCCTGCAGAAGCATTGAAAGCAGCAGCGGAACGTCTGGCAGAACGGACGGATCGTGAAATCAATAACTAACTGACAAGAAAAGAGATTTAGCAGGACCCATTGCTAAATCTCTTCTTCTTTTAAATGAACGAGTGAAAGAAGGTAGAAGATGAGATCAAAAACGTTAGTACCTTATATGTTTGTTGCACCAGCCGTTATATTATTCTCTATTTTTATGGCCTATCCGATTATCTACTCTTTTATCTTAAGCTTTCAGTCAGGACAGGGAAGCAATATGGAGTTTACAGGACTAGACAACTTCGCACGGCTTTTCAGTGATGATATTTTTATTACTGCACTTAAAAACACTTTTATCCTATTAATTATTCAAGTACCGATTATGATTTTCCTCGCACTCATTATTGCGAATCTCTTGAACTCAGCATTACTGAAATTTAAAGGCGTGTTCCGGGTATCGTTTTTCCTGCCGGCAGTAACGTCATTAGTAGCATACTCGATTATTTTTTCAATCATGCTGATGAACGACGGGGTTGTGAACCAGTTTATTACAGCAATTGGACTCGACAGTATCCCATGGCTTTCAGATCCTTTCTGGGCAAAAGCATCTCTGATCATTGCGATGACATGGAGATGGGTGGGTTATAATATGGTCATTTTTCTTGCAGGACTTCAGAATATTCCAGATGAGCTTTATGAAGCAGCAAGTATGGATGGCGCAAGTAAAATCAGACAGTTCTTCTCGATTACGATTCCGAACTTAAAGCCGGTTATTTTGTTTACAGTGATTCTTTCAACAATTGGAACACTTCAGTTATTCGATGAGCCGTTTGTTTTAACAAAAGGTGGACCGAGTGATGCGACGCTGACAATCGGGATGTACCTTTACCAGACAGGTTTCCGATTCTTTGATTTCGGTTATGCTTCAACGATTGCATACGTGATCGTAATCCTTATTGCAATCATGACATTTATCCAATTTAAAGTGACGGGTGATCAGGAATGAAAACACAAAACAAAATGAAAAAAGTATCGTTATTAGCCGTGTTAATCATTGGTGCACTCGTGTCACTGTTCCCATTTTACTGGGCAGCGATCGGGGCAACGAATACGAGTGGAAGTATGTTCTCGAAGCCTCCGACTCTGATTCCGGGCAGCATGCTGATGGAGAATATCCGCAACCTGGATGAGTCAATCGGTATTAGCCGTGTCATGTTTAACTCTTTATTTATTGCCACAACGTATACCATTTTAGCTTTGTTTATCTGTACGATGGCTGCTTATGCATTTGCGAAATTCCAGTTCCCTGGACGCAATGTCATCTTTACGATTTTCCTTTTGTCGATGATGGTACCGTATCACGCCACGATCATTCCGCTGTTTAAAATGATGGCGGCGCTTAATTGGCTGAATACGTATCAGGCTGTTATTTTACCAAACCTCGCTTATCCGTTTGCGATTTTCTTAATGAGACAAAATCTGCTGGCGTTTCCAACGTCACTTATTGAAGCAGCAAGGATTGACGGAGCGGGTGAGTGGAAAATCTTTTTCCGCATCGTACTTCCGTCCATGAAGCCGGCACTCGCTGCAACTGCGATTTTCTTGTTCCTGTACCAGTGGAACAGCTTCCTATGGCCGTTAATCGCACTTTCAACAACGGATATGTACACGTTCCCTGTGGCACTTTCAACATTATTTGGCCTTTCGCGTATCGATTATGGTCAGGTGATGGCCGGGGTAACCATTGCAACGATTCCAATCATTATATTCTTCCTCCTTCTGCAGCGTCAGTTTATCTCAGGGATGCTTGGAAGCGCAGTGAAATAAGGAGACTCAGGCGATGCCGATATTTGTTCATGACTCAAGACAATTTCATCTGCAGGGCAGAAACGTCAGCTATGTGATCCGTCTGCTGGACAACGGACAGCTTGAGCAGACGTACTTTGGAAAGAAGGTAGCGGATCGGAGTGATTTCTCCGGTCTCGCACCTTTACCGGCTGAACCGCTTGGAAACGCCAACTTTCCATTAAAGGACAGTTCATTTTCTCTGGAATGGACCAGGCAGGAATATCCTTCATTCGGGACCTCTGATTTCCGCGAACCAGCACTTCAATTGACGGAATCAATCGGATCCAGGCTGTCTCATTTCACCTTTTCCGCTTATGACATCGTAAAAGGGAAACCTTCACTTGCAGGTCTTCCTGCGGTTTATGCAGAGGCGGAGGACGAATGCGAAACGTTGAACATCACGCTGGAGGATGACATTTTAAATGCCCGTCTTATTCTTTCTTACACCGTGTTTCATGATCGGGACGTCATTTTACGGCATGTGGAACTGACGAACACAGGTAAGGAGTCATTTAGCATCAACCGACTGATGAGTGCTTCCATCGATTTACCTCATTCGGACTTTGAACGGATTCAGCTGGATGGCGCGTGGATTCGCGAGCGGCATCTCAACCGCGCGAAGCTTCAGCCGGGCCTCCACGTCATAGACAGCAAGAAGGGAGTCAGCAGTTCCTGGCACAATCCTTTTCTTGCTCTTTGTTCACCTGATACTTCGGAAAACGAAGGGGAAGCAATCGGTCTGAACCTCATTTACAGCGGGAATTTCAGAGCGAGTGTTGAAGTAGACACCTATGACACAACGCGGTTGATGATCGGGTTAAATCCATTTGACTTCAGCTGGACACTTGGGTCTGGTGAATCCTTTCAAACGCCTGAAGCTGTGCTTGTCTATTCCGCATCAGGCTTAAACGGTATCAGTCAGAGCTTCCATTCCTTATATCAGGATCGCCTGATCAGGGGAGCGTGGAAAACGAAGGAACGTCCGGTATTACTGAATAATTGGGAAGCCACTTACTTTGACTTTGATGAAAAGAAGCTCGTCAGTCTTGCTGATTCCGCATCGGATCTTGGCATTGAACTTTTTGTACTCGATGACGGCTGGTTTGAAGGACGCAACAACGATAAGACTTCACTTGGTGACTGGACGGCTGACCTGAAAAAGCTGCCGGAGGGTCTTGGCAGCCTGGCTGATAAAGTGAGAGAAAAGAAAGTCTCATTCGGGATCTGGGTGGAGCCCGAGATGATCTCTGAAAAGAGCCGTTTGTATGAAACGCATCCGGAGTGGGTCCTTCGTGCTCCTCATCGGCCTCACACACCCGGCCGTCACCAGATGGTGCTTGATTTGACGAAGCAGGACGTGCAGGACTATATAATAGAAGAAATTTGCAAGGTTCTGGAAGAATCGAACGCCTCGTATGTGAAATGGGATATGAACCGGACGCTGACAGAAGTGTATTCGGATTCGCTCCCTGCTGATCGTCAGGGGGAGGTGCTGCATCGCTATACACTCGGTTTATACAGGGTGCTCGATGCAATTACATCAAGATTTCCGGATGTCCTTTTTGAATCGTGTGCAAGTGGTGGGAACCGCTTTGATCCGGGAATGCTCTATTACATGCCACAGACGTGGACGAGCGATAACACGGATGCCGTTGAACGGTTGAAAATTCAATACGGCACTTCACTCGTTTATCCGGTTTCCTCAATGGGGGCGCATGTTTCAGCTGTTCCGAACCATCAGACGGGCAGGGTCACGCCGCTTGACTTCAGGTTTCACGTGGCGATGTTCGGTGCATTCGGATACGAGCTGGATCCGGAAAAAATGAATCCTGCAGACAGGCAAGCGGTTGCAAAACAAATCGAACGTTTTAAAAGTGAGAGAGGCTTACTCCAGTTTGGCACGTTTTACCGACTGCTCAGCCCGTTTGAAAGTAACGATACAGCCTGGATGACGGTTAGCAAAGATCAGTCTGAAGCCATTGTTGCTTTTTACCGCGTGCTGGCAAAGCCGAATAGTAGCATGAAAAGGATCAGATTAGCCGGATTACATCCGGAGTCGGAATATGAAGTTGAGTGGCAGGAAGGCAGCCGCATCCATACACGTACTTACTTTGGGGATGAACTGATGAACATAGGCTGGCAGGTGCCGCCATTTTATAACGGTACGGTAAAGACCGCACACACACATTTTTATGGAGATTTTCAGTCAGCTGTATGGAAGTTCAGGGAGGTAAAGAAAGGATGATCAGAATGAAGACGATCACAGAAGCGTTTATCAGTCAGTTTGGGGGGAGCAGTGAAGAGGTCCGCGTATTTTTTGCGCCCGGCCGTGTGAACCTGATTGGCGAGCATATTGATTATAACGGTGGGCATGTCCTTCCTTGTGCACTTGAGATTGGCACGTATTTAGCTGTGAGAAAACGTTCTGATTCCAGACTCCTTTTTTACTCGAAAAACTTTCAGGATAAAGGGGTGATTGAAGCGGATCTTTCAACGCTCGTGAACGATCCGGCACACAGTTGGGCGAACTATCCGAAAGGGGTCATCAGCTTCCTTTCAGACCGGATCGGGTCAGAAGGGTATGAATTTTATTTCTGCGGCAATATCCCTAACGGAGCGGGGTTATCCTCATCTGCATCCATTGAACTGGTGACAGCTGTCTGCCTTAATGAAATGAATGGGATCGGACTTTCAAGCATAGAGCTTGTGAAGCTGAGTCAGCAGGTGGAAAATCAGTTTATCGGCGTGAACTGCGGTATTATGGATCAGTTTGCGGTAGGATTCGGCGAGGCGGATCAGGCGGTTTTACTGAATTGCGAAACGCTCGAATACCGCTACGTCCCGCTGAATCTTCCTAATCACTCGATTGTCATTGCCAACACAAATAAACAGCGCGGGCTCGCAGATTCCGCCTACAACGAGCGCAGAGCGGTATGTGAGTCGGCACTCGAGAAACTAAAGACGGAATTTCCAATACAAGAACTGTGTCATTTAAATGAAGGTCAGCTTGTCCAGGCAGAGCAATTATTAGATCCTGAAGAAAAACAGCGCGTTCGCCACGTAGTGACTGAAAATGAACGGACGTTAAAGGCCGTTGATGTGCTTGAGCAGGATGATTTGTTTGCTTTTGGCGAACTGATGAAGGCCTCTCATCTTTCTCTGCGTGACGATTATGAAGTATCCTGCCTTGAGCTTGATGCCATGGTTGAGGCTGCATGGAAACAAAAAGGCGTGGTTGGCGCGAGAATGACAGGAGCCGGATTTGGAGGCTGCACAGTCAATATCGTGGAAGATCAGCACGTTGAATCATTTAAAGCCAATGTAAAAGAGGAATACACAGCAAAAACAGGGTTAGTTCCTGAATTCTACACTGTCAAAGTAGGTCGTGGAACACGTGAACTGACTGGCGAAGAAGTAACGCAGCTTCAGCTTTAATGGAGGAGGAATCAGACGATGTATGTGGGAGTCGATTATTATCCGGAGCACTGGCCGGAGGATATGCTTGAAAAGGATTTAGACGGAATAAAAGAGCTGGGTGCCAATATGATCCGTATCGGGGAATTTGCCTGGCACCTGATGGAATCAACAGAAGGGTCTTTTGATTTTTCCTTTTTTGATAAAGTAATTGAAGAAGCCAAAAAGCGCGGCATTGATGTGATGTTTGGAACCCCGACAGCCACTTTCCCCGCTTGGCTTGCTAAAAAACATCCTTCCATTTTATCTAAAGACGAATATGGGCATGTGCGTGCATTTGGTGGGAGACGTCAATACTGCTTCAACTCAGATGAATACAACCGCTATGCAGCAAAAATCACTGAGGAAGTCGTGAAGCACTATGCCAATGAACCGGCAGTCGTAGCCTGGCAGATCGATAATGAATTTGGCCACGAAGGCAGCGACTGGTGCTTCTGTGAACAGTGTCACAGCAGTTTCCATCAGTTCCTTGAAAAGAAATATAAGACTGTTGAAGAATTAAATGAACGCTGGGGCACGATTTTCTGGGGACAGACGTACAATGAATTCTCAGAGATTCCGATGCCTGTTCCGACTGTGACCACGCACAACCCTTCACTGAAGCTGGATTATTCACGCTTCCGCTCCGAATCCGTGAACGGTTTTGCACACCGGATGACAGACGTTGCGAGAAAATACGCGGGTGCTCACCAGCCGATTACAACCAATGTTTCCGGCGGATTTTTCGATAAAGCCTTTGATCATGCAGAAAACGTTCGTCCGATGGATTTTGTTTCTTACGATAATTATCCTGTGTGGGGCGGCTTAACTGAACCGATTCCACCTGCCGCGATCGCGATGACGCATGATTTCAACCGCGGGCTGAAAGATCAGAACTACTGGATCGTAGAGGAACTGATGGGAGCACAGGGTCATAACGTCATTGGCTATCTGCCACGGCCAAATCAGGCGAAAATGTGGTCCTACCAGGCATTTGCCCATGGCTGTACCAACATGCTGTACTTCCGCTGGCGCGGGATGACAAAAGGAGCTGAACAGTTCTGCTTCGGTGTGGTGGATCAGGATAACCGCTACGGACGTAAATTTAAAGAGGTTCAATCACTGTTCAGTGAAATTCTTCCTTATGAAAATGTGTTGAACCAAAAAGTCGAGTCAGATATTGCCGTCCTCTATGATTACGATAATATCTGGTCTTGGAAATCTCAGGTGCAGAGTGCGAGTTTTGATTTCAACGCAGAACTGATGCGTCTTTATACGCCGTTCTATCGTCATAATGCATCCATCGACGTGATCCCGGCTGATCGTGATTTTGCAAAATATCGCGTATTGCTCGTTCCTGTAATGCAGATCATTGATGATGAACTCGCTGCCCGTCTGACGTCGTTCGCTGAAGCGGGAGGCACGATCATCTTCTCGTTCCGCGCAGGCTTAAAGGACCGCGACAACAATATTCACTTCAAACAGACGCTGCCGGGGCCGGTAGCAGAGCTTGCGGGTATTGAAATTTACGAAACAGAAGCATTAGCTGCTCACCAGTCCGTTCCGGTACAATCCACTGACGGCAAAAAGGCAGAAGGAAGAGTATGGCGCGATCTGGTTACAGTTACAACGGCAGACGTGCTATATAAGTATGCCGATGAATTCTATGAAGAACGTGCAGCGATGACTGTAAATTCATTTGGTGAAGGAAAGGTGTATTACCTCGCAACGGGTCTTGCCACAACTGACCTTGAGCCGCTTGCACTGAATCTGATTCAGGAGCACGGGATCTGGCATGCTGAAACGCCGGAGGGGACAGAGGCGGTAAAACGCGATAATCATCTCTTCCTGATGAACCATACCGGGATCGAACAAAAGGTGATGGGTGAATCACTACCGCCTTATGGTTCGAAAGTGGTAAAGTTAACGTAAGTGAAAAATAATAAATCTCAGGGGAGAAGTGTCTTCCCTGAGTGCTGATAAAATATCTGAACCGGAGAACGATGGGTGGTGATCGAAAATGGCAACATTAAAAGATATTGCAACAAGAGCGGGTGTTTCGCTCGCAACCGTTTCCCGTGTACTGAATGACGATGTCAGTCTGTCTGTTACGACAGAAACAAGGGATCGCGTCATGACGATTGCAAAGGAAATGAATTACCAGGGAGTCAGGCGAAAAGCAACCGTGAAAAAATCCAAAACATTGCGGGTGGGGCTTGTCTACTGGTACTCAGAGGAGCAGGAGTTAGAGGATCCTTATTATCTTTCTGTGCGGCTGGGCGTTGAACGCGCCTGTGTGGATAGGAGCATCAACCTTGTCAAATTGTATAAAAATCAGGACACATTCCGGGTCCGCAATGATGCTGCACTTGACGGAATCATTGCAGTCGGGAAATTCAGTGTGGAAGATCTGGATGAATTTAAAAAATGGACAGACAAGCTCGTACTCGTCGATTTCACACCATCTGACCAGGTAGACTCCGTTGTCGTTGACTTCAGAAAAGCGATGATTGATGTACTGCGTCACCTCATTGATCTCGGGCACGAGCGTATCGGCTACATCGGTGGACATGAATATGTGCACGGCGACGAACTGATCAAGGATGAGCGTGAAGTGACATTCTATGAATACCTGTCTCTTTATCATACGTTTGATCCTGCCTTTATCTGGACCGGGAAGTTCACCGCTGAAGACGGCTATGCCATGATGAAGGAAGCGCTGAAGCTTAAGAATGGTCCCTCGGCATTTATCATGGGAAGTGACTCGATGGCCATCGGTGCCATGCGTGCCCTTCATGAAAAAGGGGTCCGCGTACCTGAACAGGTCTCCATCGTCGGCTTCAATGATATCGAAATGTCCCGCTATCTGCAGCCATCCCTGACCACCATTCAGGTCCATACAGAATACATGGGAGAAGCAGCGATTGATCTGCTGCTCGAACAAATCAATCTGAAGCGGACCATTGCCAAAAAAGTCGTGCTGCCAACATCACTGTTAGTGCGTGAAAGCAGCGGACCGTATACAGGATAGCAGAAACCTCTGATGGTGATCATCGGGGGTTTTATTTTGGTTTACGAACTGGGAGGCTGTTCGTGGCGAACAGTACAAATAAGTTTTGAAACGATACAAATGCAGAGTTGATTCGATGTGAAAAACAGCAGGAACATAACAAAAATGGTGGCTCTGAAGTGGAACGATACAATTAAAAATTTGAACAGTACATAAATTCTCTCAATCGATTGAATAAAAAATCCTTTCTTTCGATTTAAAAACCTTCACGAACGATACAATTCCCGCGGAGTCACGCCCCCAACCTTATGCAATAAATCTCTCAATACCATCATCAAACAAACGTTTAATTAACCGCTTGCTTCAAAACCCTCCCGCGCGAAAAAGTGTCTAAATTGTGATAGAATAAGGTGCAAGGTATAGGAAAACCTAGAACGTAAAGGAATTTTACAGGGGGTGCAGTCATGAGGATCCTATTTGTATGCACAGGAAATACGTGCAGGAGTCCTATGGCAGAAGCGATTTTGAAAAATCGTCTTGAAGAGAAAATAGAAGTCCGGTCAGCCGGATTATTTGCGATGGAGGGCGGAAGAGCTTCTCATAACGCGCAACAGGTAATGGATGAGCAGGGACTTTCCCATGATCACCGTTCTCATACCGTGAACCAGAGTGATGTACACTGGGCGGATTACGTGTTTGCCATGACAAGCGCTCACAAAGCGATGCTGATGGATCAATATCCGTTTGCAGCAGATCGTATCTTCACCTTAAAGGAATTTGCGTCAGGAATGGGGCTGGATATTTCAGACCCTTATGGCGGTTCAGTTGATATGTACAGACAGACGTTCAGAGAAATTAATCACTTAATGGATGGCATGCTGGCGAATCTTCAAAAGCAGAGCCAGCAATAAAGGAGGATCTTTACTAATGAAGGTAGCATTGGCATCAGATCACGGCGGAATTAATTTACGAAAAGAAATCGCTGATTTATTAACGGAAATGGAAATCCCATTCGAGGACTTCGGGTGTGACTGTGAAGGGTCTGTCGATTATCCTGACTATGCACTGCCTGTCGCAAAAAAAGTCGCGTCAGGTGAATTTGACCGCGGTATTCTGATTTGCGGGACAGGTATTGGCATGAGTATTGCAGCGAATAAAGTAAAGGGAATCCGCTGTGCGCTTGTTCATGATACGTTCAGTGCAAAAGCGACGCGCGGGCACAACGATTCCAACATGCTTGCGATGGGTGAACGTGTCGTTGGACCAGGACTTGCACGTGATATTGCAAGAATCTGGCTGTCTGAAGAATATGAAGGCGGACGTCACGCTAATCGTGTAGGCAAAATTACTGAGTTTGAAGCGCAGGAATCTTAACGAAAAG
Organism: Jeotgalibacillus aurantiacus; assembly: GCF_020595125.1. Taxonomy (NCBI): domain Bacteria; kingdom Bacillati; phylum Bacillota; class Bacilli; order Caryophanales; family Caryophanaceae; genus Jeotgalibacillus; species Jeotgalibacillus aurantiacus. The sequence continues at coordinate 285,145 of NZ_JACNMS010000001.1, read as the reverse complement.
AGGAATCGCAATGAACCAGGAATTGCTGGAAATTTTGAATGAATATCAGGAACAGTCTTCTTTGAAAAAAGGTCAGCTTTTTGTTATTGGCTGCTCTACATCTGAAGTGATCGGGCAGAAGATTGGAACTTCGGGGACAGATGAAGTGGCAGCTGATTTGTTTGATGGGTTCAAAACCTTTTCTGAACAGACTGGCATTCATCTGGCGTTTCAGGGCTGCGAGCATATTAACCGTGCGCTGATCATGGAGCGGGAAGCAGCGGAAAAGTATGGCTTCGATGAAGTGACAGTCGTTCCTGTCCGTAAAGCCGGGGGTGCGATGGCTTCCTACGCTTACCGTCATTTTAAAGATCCTGTAGCCGTTGAACGTATTCAGGCACATGGCGGAATCGATATCGGGGATACGCTCATTGGCATGCATTTAAAACCGGTCGCCGTCCCTGTCCGTGTCAGTACCAAAACACTCGGTGAAGCACACATCACACTCGCCCGCACCCGCCCGAAGCTGATCGGCGGAGCGAGAGCAGTATATGAGCTTGAATAAACCAAAAACCGGCCGTAGAGCCGGTTTTTTCTATAACGATTCATCTATAATAGTAAGCAAGAAGTTAAAGTGAGCAGGGAGGTACAAAAATGGACGTTAATCATCGTAAGTTATTAAACAGCCTGAATAATCTTAAGCTGGCCGTCACAAGACTCGAAGAAGCTTTATCAGAAGATGCAACGAATCCACTTATTGTAGATGGAACGATACAACGGTTTGAATTTACCATTGAACTTTTTTGGAAGACGTTAAAAAGGGCTCTTCAATCAGAGGGGATAGAGACTAAAACACCTAAAGAAGCTTTAAAAGAAGCATATCAAGCGGGATGGTTAAATGACGAGAGCGCGTGGCTTCAAATGCTGAAGGACCGGAATGAAACGTCACATACGTATAATGAGGAATTAGCCCGTGAAATACTTGCACACATTCATCAGTATTTTCCTGAAATGAAAAGGGTAAGTGAGTTTGTTTTGAATAAATATCAGGAGGGGTCAAGTTGATTCCTGTTAATCTTAAAAATAACCTGATTGACATTGTTGCTGCCTATCCGGACGTTAAAAGACTTTTATTATTTGGTTCAAGAGCACATGGGGATTATCAAGAAAGATCAGATGTTGATTTAGCGCTTGAAGCGCCTGGACTATCAAATGATTCGTGGCTGTTGTTATGCCAGGAGATAGAAGAGCTTGAAACATTGTTGAAAATAGACCTTTTAAGATTGGATGCAGCTCCTGAAAAACTCCTTCATGATGTTCAGCGATGCCATAAGGTTTTATTTGAACGGACAGGAGAAGAAACTAATTTGACGTTTTAGGCTGTGAAATGATAATACCCGTACCAGGTCATTCGTTTGGAATGATCTGGTACTCTTGTGTAATACTTCACCTCATTAGCGATTCTAACAACCTATTTGTCTATTCCTTCACAATCTCTATTTTCACAATCGTTAAAATCATGTTAAGATTAAGTTGATTTTTGACCACGACGGGACGGGTCCCGACGATGACATGAGGGAGGATTCACACACAATGAATAAGATTCAACAGCAGGATCAGGCATTGTTTGAAGCAATGCAGAATGAACTGAAACGTCAGCGTACGAAAATTGAGCTGATCGCATCAGAGAATTTTGTAAGTGAAGCAGTCATGGAAGCGCAAGGATCTGTATTAACGAATAAATACGCTGAAGGTTATCCGGGCCGCCGCTACTATGGCGGATGTGAGTATGTGGATGTTGCTGAAAATCTGGCACGCGACCGCGCGAAAGAGATTTTTGGTGCAGAGCACGCGAACGTGCAGCCTCATTCAGGTGCACAGGCCAACATGGCGGTTTATTTCACGATTCTTGAGCCTGGAGATACAGTGCTTGGCATGAATCTGTCTCATGGAGGTCATTTAACGCACGGAAGCCCTGTTAACTTCAGTGGGGAACTATATAATTTTGTCGATTACGGCGTTTCTGAAAAAGACGAGCGTATTGATTATGAAGATGTGCGCCAGAAAGCACTTGAGCATAAGCCGAAGCTGATTGTGGCTGGTGCGAGTGCCTACTCACGCACAATTGATTTCGCGAAATTCCGCGAGATTGCTGATGAGGTTGGTGCCTACTTAATGGTTGATATGGCCCATATTGCAGGTCTTGTTGCAACAGGTGCTCATCCAAGCCCTGTGCCGCATGCAGACTTCGTGACAACGACAACACACAAAACACTTCGTGGACCACGTGGCGGAATGATTCTTTGCAGAGAAGAATTTGCGAAAAAGATTGATAAATCTATTTTCCCTGGCGTTCAGGGTGGCCCGCTTATGCATGTGATTGCAGCGAAAGCGGTAGCCTTTGGTGAAGCGCTGAAGCCTGACTTTAAAGAATATATTGATCAGGTTGTCAAAAATGCACAGGCGATGGCTGAAGCATTTAAAAATCAGGGGATTGATATCGTATCTGACGGAACGGACAATCACCTCGTTCTTGTAAACCTACGCTCTCTGAATCTTACGGGTAAAGTGGCTGAGAAGGTACTTGATGATATCGGCATCACTGTAAACAAAAACACGATTCCTTTCGATCCGGAAAGTCCGTTTGTCACAAGCGGTATCCGTATCGGAACACCAGCTGTTACATCACGCGGATTTAAAGAAGCGGAAATGGTTGAAATTGCCGAGCTCATTGCAGACGTGCTAAAGAACCATGAAGATGAAGCGAAGCTGAAGGAAGCAGCGGACAAAGTAGAAGCGATCACAAGTCGTTTTGAACTATACGTTTAATGAAAGAGGTCCCTTAACGGGGGCCTTTTTAGCGGTTGCAGGGCCATTCCTTCATACGGTTCTTGTCAAAAAATCGGAAGTGTGATAACTTTCGTAAGGATTTGTTTTATAATAGAAGGAACGTTTTACAACATAGCAGTGAAGATGAAATGAGCGGGGCGAATGCTGCTCATTCAGTTCGACACAAAAAGAGGAGTGACTGGTGTGGGAAAAGTACACGTATTTAACCATCCGTTAATTCAGCATAAGCTGACATTTATCCGTGATGAAAAAACAGGAACAAAGGATTTCCGTGAATTGGTGGATGAAGTGGCAACACTGATGGCATTTGAAATCACACGCGACCTGCCTTTAGAGGAAATTGATCTTCAAACACCGGTAAGTGCAACAAAAGGAAAAGTCCTATCCGGTAAAAAACTGGCGATCGTGCCAATCCTGCGAGCAGGAATCGGAATGGTTGACGGGATCCTGAAGCTGATTCCGGCAGCGAAGGTTGGACACGTGGGCCTATACCGCGATCCTGAAACATTAAAGCCTGTTGAATATTACGTCAAGCTTCCGTCTGACGTGGAAGAGCGCGATTTTATCCTGGTTGACCCAATGCTTGCAACGGGCGGATCAGCGGTTGAAGCGATCAACTCCCTGAAAAAGCGTGGAGCAAAAAACATTAAGTTCCTTTGCCTCGTTGCCGCACCTGAAGGCGTAGAGGAGATCAAAAAAGCACATGATGATGTAGACATCTACATTGCTGCCCTCGATGAAAAGCTGAATGAAAAAGGTTATATCGTACCGGGTCTTGGTGACGCCGGCGACCGTTTGTTTGGAACAAAATAAACCTGTACGAGGAGATTATTCATGTCGAAACGAATTAAAGTCATGACGATTTTTGGTACGCGTCCTGAGGCCATCAAAATGGCTCCGCTGGTTTTGGAATTAAAAAAGCAGTCCGATAAATTTGAGCCGATTGTAACGGTGACAGCACAGCACAGACAAATGCTGGATCAGGTACTTGAGATATTTGGAATAACACCGGACTATGACCTGAACATTATGAAAGATCGCCAGACATTGTCAGGCATTACAACACGTGCGCTCGAAGGTCTTGAAAAAGTGATGCAGGAAACAAAACCTGATATCGTTCTTGTTCACGGTGATACAACGACCACATTTGTAGCGAGCCTTGCTGCATTTTACAACCAGATTGCAGTCGGCCACGTGGAAGCGGGTCTTCGCACGTGGAATAAATACTCGCCTTACCCTGAAGAGATGAACCGTCAGCTCACTGGTGTCATGGCGGACCTTCATTTTGCGCCGACAGATCAATCAGCGCAAAACCTCTTAAACGAAAACAAAAAAGAGGAAACGATTTTTGTTACAGGAAATACAGCGATCGACGCACTTTCTACGACAGTAGATGAAAATTACACAAGTGACATCCTTGACGGGTTAGGCAATGACCGACTGATTCTTGTGACGGCTCACCGTCGTGAAAATCTCGGTGAACCGATGAAAAACATGTTCCGCGCGATTAAACGGGTAGTAGATGAGCAAAAAGACGTTCAAGTCGTTTATCCTGTCCACCTGAACCCTGCCGTTCGGGAAATTGCGCAGGACATTCTTGGCGGAGATGACCGTATTCACCTGATCGAGCCGCTTGATGTCATCGATTTCCACAACTTTGCATCAAAAGCACACCTGATCCTGACCGATTCAGGTGGTGTGCAGGAAGAAGCGCCTTCACTTGGTGTACCTGTACTTGTTCTTCGTGATACAACCGAGCGTCCGGAAGGAATTAAAGCCGGAACTCTGAAGCTTGCCGGAATTGAAGAAAAACAGATTTATTCAATGGCAACTGAACTGCTGACTGATGAAGCAGCATACAAAGCAATGGCTCAGGCGTCAAATCCTTATGGTGATGGCAAAGCATCCGAGAGAATTGCAGATGCGATCCGTTATTATTTCAAGGAAACGGACGAGCGCCCAGAGACGTTTAAAGTGTTGTAAGAAATGGTTTGAAACCGGAACTATACTCTTAATGAGTGGTTCCGGTTTTTTTATGGAAAGAAGTGCGGTTTTATGTTGGGATCTTAAGTGGGAAGACGGACTGGGAAAGAGTCCAAGTTGAGAGCTCTATTGGATTCCATCACTAAAGTGAAAGATTCCCTCTTTCTAAAAATAAATCCCTTCTATTCAGATTTTAATTCATTCTTTCCAGAAGTTAATTCCTTCACTCAGTCTACCGATCACCTTTATTCCATCACTAAAGCTGCCGGATTCCTTCACAAAATTCGATCATTCCATCAAATCAGTGCACAATTCCATCAAAGTCTTTTTCTGGATCCATGATAAAATGCCTGGCCCAGAGACTGACAGGCGCACTATGCAGGTGGGATCCCTCATCATCCTTCCGTCCCAATGTCATAAAACCTCCATCCAACTCAAGCATCCTGCTTACCAAAACACACCTGAAATCTTCGTTTTGTCAAAAATGTGAACGCTAAAGAAAGCATATGTGATCTTGTGAACTTTTTGTCGAGATCGCGTTGACATAGATTGGTGCCTATTGTATGCTTTTAAAGGGTATAATGATAAGGTTTTCATAGTCTTATCAAAGGTGTCAAAACCTTGATATACCAACCCCAATTCCATTCTCAGAATGTGAGGATGCGCTTATGCGTCAGTCAAGACGTCCGTTCCATGCGATGGCTTTATACTCAGCCATTCTGTCACAATTAACTGGTTCCATTCTTGTCGGTATTTTCGGCGGAAGATGGCTTGATCGCCAATGGAATTCAGAACCGCTGTTTTTGATCATCGGTCTTCTCCTGGGATTAGCTGCAGGAATTTACGCGATGCTTCGCACAGTGAATCATTTCGACTCAGGAGAGTAGAAGAATGCCTGACATTAGAAAGCACTTCTTGCGATACACCAGGTACATAATATACTTGTTATCGATTTTTGTCCTTTGCTGGGGATTTACACCCTTCCCGGATGTTTTTCTCGGTCTGATACTGGGAACTTCTTTCAGCCTTTTTAATCTATGGCTGATGAAGAACAGAATGGAAAGGTTCGACCGCGCATTGGATGAAGGAAAGAAAGTGCGTTCGCTTGGAACTTTGTCCCGTATGGCTTCAGCAGGAGCTGCAGTGCTGATTGCGCTGGAATTTCCGGAACTCATTCATTTGATTTCCACTGTAATTGGATTAATGATGGTGTACATCGTCATTATGATAGATTATTTTTGGCAACAACTCTTACATAAGAAGCGGGAAGAGAGGTGAAATAAATGAATCATGAAGCGCCATTAGCAGAATTTTTGGGGCTGACCTTTAATCTCTCCAATGTCCTGATGGTAACCGTTGCAAGTGTCATCGTATTCCTGATTGCTGTTCTGTCAACGCGTACACTCGCAATGAAGCCGACAGGCATGCAGAACTTTATGGAATGGATTATGGATTTTGTGCGGAATATCATCAAGAGTAACATGGACTGGAAAACGGGTGGAAGCTTTCACATCCTGGGGATTACTTTGATTATGTATGTTGCGATTTCGAACTTTTTAGGATTACCTTTTGCGATTACATATGATCATTATCTCTGGTGGAAGTCGCCGACAGCCGATCCAATCATCACGATGACTCTTGCTGTCATGGTAATTGCGCTTACGCACTACTATGGAATTCGCATGAAAGGCTTCAGCGAATACGGAAAAGACTTTTTCCGTCCAATGGGTTTCTTATTCCCGCTGAAGATTATTGAAGAGTTTGCAAACACGTTAACACTCGGTTTGCGTCTTTACGGTAACATCTATGCAGGTGAGATCCTTCTCGGACTCCTTGCAGGAAGTCTGGCAACAGGTGTCTGGGGTACCCTGGCAGCAGCATTGCCAACCCTTGCATGGCTTGGTTTCTCTGTCTTTATCGGTGGAATCCAGGCATTCATTTTCGTAATGTTAACGATGGTTTACATGGCGCACAAAGTGAGTCACGACCATTAATATATTTACCTGTTCAGTCATTGAACAAACCTTTATTACAAAAATTATTACCCACAACAAGGAGGATATATCCAAATGACAGGTTCAATTGGTCTTTTAGCAGCAGCACTAGCAGTAGGATTGGCAGCACTTGGTGCCGGTATCGGTAACGGTTTGATCGTATCTAAAACAGTAGAAGGTATCGCGCGTCAACCAGAAGCACGTGGTATGCTTCAAACTACAATGTTCATCGGGGTAGCACTAGTTGAGGCCGTTCCGATCATCGCGGTAGTAATCGCGTTCATCGTACAAGGTCAATAATCTACATCGATCAAATGGCGAAGATCACTCTCAGAGAACCTTCGCCATTTTTTAAGAAAAGTGAAGGTGAGCGATTAGGGACGTACAAACTGGACTGCCCTCGAAGGAGATAAAGGAAACACGGTGAACGAAGTGAGCCGATGTTGACTTATCGGACGAGAGGGTGGGAAGTTTGCTAGTCCCTGCGAACCGGAACTGGATCATAGAAAAGTGAAGGTGCCTTGTTCAGCCCCGACCAGCATAAGGCGAAGATGAAAAGAGGACTGGTTTTGTCCTCGTTCATCTTTGACTTATGACCTCGAGGGGCTAGGCACCGGAACTGGATCCAAAAGAAGAGGCACGTTATTGTCTCTGTATTTTTTTAAAACAGAACTAAATGACTTATATAATAGAAGGTTTTCGGACTTGATCGACTTCTGAAGGGAGTGAAACGAGCGTGTTCACACTTGATGCATTTGTACTTGGAGCCGGTGGCTTCAGTGAAGGAGACATCCTATTCCAATTAGTGATGTTCCTTATCCTTATGGCATTACTTAAGAAATTTGCATGGGGCCCGTTAATGGGAATCATGAAACAGCGTGAAGACCACATTGCTGGTGAGATCGAAGCGGCTGAACGCAGTCGTGCAGAAGCGAAAGAGCAGCTTGAAGAGCAGCGCAAGCTTTTAAAAGAAGCTCGTCAGGATGCACAGGAGCTTATCGAAAACGCCCGCAGACAAGGTGAAGCGCAGCGTGAAGAAATCATTACAGCAGCGCGTGCTGAGTCTGAGCGTATGAAAGAAGCAACGCTTCGCGAAATCGAAACAGAGAAAGATCAGGCAGTTGCCGCACTTCGCGAGCAGGTTGCAACCCTTTCTGTGTTGGTAGCATCTAAAGTAATTGAGAAAGAATTGACTCTTGAAGAACAGCAGAAGCTGATCAACGAGACAATTGAAAAGGCAGGGGATCTGCGATGAGCAAATCAACTGTCGCTTCACGCTATGCCCAGGCACTTTTTGAGCTTGCGGTTCAGCACCATCAGGTAGACCGGATTGAAGAAGAACTTCGCACAGTGCGTCAGGTTTTCTCTGAAAACCCTGAACTGGCTCAGATTCTACAGTCACCTAAATGGTCTAAAGATCAAAAGAAGCAGTTGATTTCAACATCCTTTAACGGAGCTTCTGAACACGTTCTGCACACATTATTCATCCTGATCGACCGCCGCCGCATTAATGAGGCAGCAGCTGTCGCAGATGCGTATATTGAAAGAGCGTTAAATGCCCGCGGAACAGCGGTTGCACACGTATCATCAGCAACAAAACTCTCAGATGCAGACAAACAGGCTTTATCGGCAGCATTTGCCCATAAAGTGGGTAAGCAGCATCTTGAAATTCATAATCACGTAGACAGCTCACTTTTAGGCGGCGTACGTATTCGCATTGGAAACCGTATTTTTGACGGTACACTGCGCAATAAGCTGAATCGCCTTGAACGTGAACTGAAACGATAAGATCCACGAAATGAGGGGTGACATTCATGAGCATCAAAGCTGAAGAGATCAGTGCGCTGATTAAGCAGCAGATTGAAAATTATCAATCGGATATCGAAGTAACGGAGGTTGGTACGGTTATCGAAATCGGTGACGGTATCGCACGTGCTCATGGCCTTGATAACGTTATGGCTGGAGAGCTTGTTGAGTTCTCTAACGGCGTTATGGGTATGGCGCAAAACCTGGAAGAAAACAACGTCGGTATCATTATTCTTGGACCATACCGCGACATTAAAGAAGGCGACGAAGTTCGCCGTACAGGCCGTATCATGGAAGTTCCAGTTGGAGAAGAACTGATTGGCCGCGTAGTAAACCCGCTTGGACAGCCGGTTGATGGTCTTGGACCAATCAACACATCAAAAGCACGTCCAATCGAAAGCCCGGCACCTGGTGTTATGGCACGTAAGTCAGTACACGAGCCATTACAGACAGGAATCAAGGCGATTGATGCACTTGTACCAATCGGCCGTGGTCAGCGTGAGTTAATCATCGGTGACCGTCAGACGGGTAAAACATCTGTTGCAATCGATACAATCCTGAACCAGAAGGACCAGGATATGATCTGTATCTATGTAGCAATCGGACAAAAAGAATCAACGGTTCGTGGAACAGTTGAAACACTTCGTAAGCACGGAGCTCTTGACTACTCGATCGTTGTAACGGCATCTGCATCACAGCCGGCACCGCTATTATTCCTTGCACCTTATGCAGGGGTAACAATGGGTGAAGAATTCATGGTAAACGGCAAGCACGTGCTTGTTGTATATGATGATCTTTCTAAGCAGGCAGCAGCATATCGTGAGCTTTCACTTCTTCTTCGCCGTCCTCCAGGTCGTGAAGCATATCCTGGTGACGTATTCTATCTGCACAGCCGTCTACTTGAGCGTGCAGCGAAGCTGAATGAAACACTTGGAGCAGGTTCGATCACTGCCCTTCCATTCGTTGAAACACAGGCTGGAGATATCTCTGCTTACATTCCAACGAACGTAATCTCAATTACTGACGGACAGATCTTCCTTCAGTCAGATCTATTCTTCTCGGGTGTACGTCCAGCGATCAACGCCGGTCTTTCTGTATCCCGTGTAGGTGGATCAGCACAGATCAAAGCGATGAAGAAGGTATCTGGTACACTTCGTCTTGACCTTGCAGCATACCGTGAACTTGAGGCATTTGCCCAGTTCGGTTCTGACCTTGATAAAGCAACACAGGCGAAGCTTAACCGTGGTGCCCGCACAGTAGAAGTACTGAAGCAGGACCTGAACAAGCCGCTTAAAGTAGAAAAGCAGGTTATGATCCTTTATGCATTAACAAAAGGACATCTTGATGACATTCCGGTTGAGGATGTTCGCCGTTTTGAAGGTGAATTCCTGAGCTGGCTGGATTCAAACCACACAGAACTGCTGGACCACATCCGCACCACGCAAGGTCTGCCGGAAGACAGCGCTATGGAAGCTGCAATCAACGGATTCAAAAAGACATTTGCTAAAAGCGAGTAAGGTTGATTCTCTGGAGCCAGTCTCCAGAGAACCGGCAATTCAACATTAAAGGGTGGTGAGAACCAGTGGCATCGTTACGCGATATTAAAAACAGAATCACGTCGACGAAAAAGACAAGTCAGATCACAAAAGCAATGGAAATGGTATCTGCCTCCAAACTTGCACGTGCCGAGTCAAATGCCAAGTCATTTAACCCGTACATGGACAAGATTCAGGAAGTAGTAGCCTCCATCGCAGTAGGTGCAAAAGACGCAACGCATCCAATGCTTGTATCACGCCCGGTGAAAAAGACTGCTTATCTCGTGATCACTTCTGACAGAGGACTGGCCGGAGCTTATAACTCCAACGTAATCCGTTCAGCAATGAATGCGATCAACAGCCGTCACTCAAGCAAGGATGAGTACGTTATTCTTGCAGTTGGACGTGTAGGACGTGACTTCTTTGCGAAAAAAGGCATGAATATCATCGATAGCATCATTGGATTACCCGACCAGCCAACTTTTGCTGACATTAAAGAAATCACAGGAAAAGCGGTTGGTATGTACGCAGATGAAGCGTTTGACGAGCTTTACATGTACTACAACCACTTTGTGAGTGCCATTTCACAGGAGGTAACAGAAAAGAAGGTTCTTCCTCTGACAGATGTTGCGAACGTTTCAAACAAGCTGACATCTTATGAATTTGAACCATCTGCTGATGCCATCCTTGAAGTGCTTTTACCACAGTACGCAGAAAGCCTGATCTACGGCGCACTGCTTGATGGAAAAGCAAGTGAGCACGCAGCACGTATGACAGCAATGAAGAGTGCAACGGATAATGCCAAAGAGCTTATCGATTCATTATCATTATCATATAACCGTGCCCGCCAGGCAGCGATCACTCAGGAAATTACAGAGATCGTTGGTGGGGCGGCAGCGTTAGAATAAAAGATAAAGCGGGCTTCCCGCCCGCTTTTTAACAGCAAGCTAGGAGGGAAAAGAATGAATAAAGGACGCGTTTTACAGGTCATGGGTCCAGTTGTTGACATTAAGTTTGACAATGGCCAGCTGCCTGATATTTATAACGCTCTAACGGTACCAACCAGCGTAGAAGGTGAAGTACTGACGTTAGAAGTAGCGCTTCACCTTGGTGACGACGCTGTTCGTACCATTGCCATGTCCTCCACTGACGGTATTAAGCGTGGAGCTGAAGTAACAGACCTTGGTTCACCTATCACTGTTCCAGTTGGTGATGCAACACTTGGACGCGTATTTAACGTGCTTGGAGAAGCGATTGACCTTGCAGGAGATGTTGATGCAAGCGTTCAGCGTGATCCTATCCACCGTCTTGCACCAACGTTCGAACAGCTTTCTACTGATACTGAAATCCTTGAAACGGGAATCAAAGTAGTTGACCTGCTTGCTCCTTACATCAAGGGTGGTAAGATCGGTCTCTTCGGAGGAGCCGGTGTAGGTAAAACAGTACTAATCCAGGAACTGATTAACAACATCGCACAGGAGCACGGCGGTATCTCGGTATTCGCAGGTGTTGGTGAGCGTACTCGTGAAGGAAATGACCTTTTCCACGAGATGACAGATTCAGGCGTAATTAAGAAAACAGCGATGGTATTCGGTCAGATGAACGAGCCGCCGGGTGCGCGTATGCGTGTTGCCCTGTCAGGTCTGACAATGGCTGAATTCTTCCGTGATGAACAGGGTCAGGACGTACTTCTGTTTATCGATAACATCTTCCGTTTCACGCAGGCAGGTTCTGAGGTATCAGCCCTTCTTGGACGTATGCCATCTGCCGTAGGTTACCAGCCTACTCTTGCAACTGAAATGGGTCAGCTTCAGGAGCGTATCACATCAACAAACGTTGGTTCTGTAACGTCAATCCAGGCGATTTATGTACCTGCCGATGACTACACGGATCCGGCTCCGGCGACTACATTCGCCCACCTTGATGCGACAACAAACCTTGAGCGTAAGCTTTCTGAAATGGGTATTTACCCTGCCGTGGATCCACTTGCTTCGACTTCACGCGCACTATCGCCTGAAATCGTTGGAGAGGAACACTATAATGTAGCACGTGAAGTTCAGCAGACGCTTCAGCGTTATAAAGAACTTCAGGATATCATTGCCATCCTTGGTATGGATGAGCTTCAGGAAGAAGATAAGATGATCGTTGCCCGTGCACGTCGTATTCAGTTCTTCCTTTCCCAGAACTTCCACGTAGCAGAACAGTTTACCGGCCAAAAAGGTTCTTATGTTCCTGTTAAAGAAACAATTGCAGGATTTAAGGCCATTCTTGAAGGTAAATACGACCATCTTCCGGAAGATGCGTTCCGTCTTGTAGGACGTATCGAAGAAGTAATCGAAGCTGCGAAGAACATGGGCGTAGAGGTATAATTAGGGACCAGGAGGGGAAAAAATGAAGACCGTTAACGTCAATATCGTCACTCCCGATGGCCCTGTGTACGAGTCCGCTGTAGAAATGGTAAGCACGAAAGCTCAAAGCGGGGAGCTCGGCATTCTGCCAGGGCACATCCCGATGGTTGCTCCTCTTGAAATCGGTGCGGTCCGCCTGAAAAAAGAAGGACGCACAGAGTTAGTAGCGGTAACGGGTGGCTTTTTAGAAGTCCGTCCTGATAAGGTAACGATTCTTGCGCAGGCTGCAGAGCCGGCGACAGATATCGATATCGACCGTGCAAAGGAAGCCAAACAGCGGGCTGAGCGCCTTCTGCAGGCCAAGCAGGACAACGTTGACTTCAAACGCGCAGAACTTGCACTTCGCCGTGCAATGAACCGCATTGATGTATACGAAAACAAAATGTAATTTTGATTGACCGGTTGTCTGATCCGGATTGGCAAATGCCTGCCGGATCAGACAGCTTTTTTCATGTTATTGATATAAAGCGACCGTATGGAAATGTATATGCGTTTACATTCAAAATCATAGTTAAAAGAATATATGTTTATATTGTAAATACTTCGGGAAAGCAATACATTGTTGTATCAAAGACTTTCGAACGGATTTTGATTTTTTTATTAGTAGACAATAAGTCACCTCACGGAATGACTTAAGGGCTGTTTTGCGAAAATGATCGAAAGACGGTCAAATTCTCACCATATTATAAGAAACCTTTGATAAACTTAATACGTCTAAGTGAAAGGAGTTCAGATGATGACTGTATTTGGTCAGCAGGCACTTATCAGCATGATGATCCATCTTGTATTTATTGCTTTAGCGTTCTGGTCTATGCAGGCGTTACGCTTTGATAAAGCGATCCGGCCAAACCGCGTATTACAGGCGCGAGTTCTTTTTATCCTTGTCAGTATTGCAATCGGTTCATCAGTTGCGGACTTTTTCCTGTCCTATACAACCTGGTCGCAGCAGCTCCCATATTTATGGTAGAAAGTCAGAGCACTAAACAAAAAAATGCTGTATTTATGCAGATTTTAGTGGTTTAAATTTATTCAACCGTGGAATACTCAAGCATACGGCCAAATGTGACATGGAACGTTTACTATACAAGAGAAAATCAGCTGAAATTAATTTAGTCTTTGCCGATATAAAAGTGTAAAAGATTGATGAAATTGGTTGAAAAATGACGAATTATGACTTTTTTCTCTTGTGTTTAAGCGTTTCAAACTGATAAGATGTGTAATGTTTTAGTTTTTTAAATGTTAACTTGTATTTTTGAGATGAACGATAACTGAGTCTATTGGGCGATTGGAGCAATCACTTCAGTCACTAACGTTGAATATGAATAGTAATAGAAGAATGAAGACGCGGAGGGGAACTCACTTGGAAAAAATCATCGTACGCGGCGGTAACACGCTGCAGGGATCAGTCAAGGTTGAAGGAGCAAAAAATGCAGTTCTTCCAATTTTAGCAGCTGCATTGCTTGCGGGAAAAGGAAAAAGTACATTACTTGAAGTGCCGGCACTTTCTGATGTAGGTACCATTAATCAGGTATTAACTCATTTGAACGCCAAGGTTGATTACACAAAGGAAGAAAACAAGCTGATTGTAGATGCTAGCAGCGAGCTGGCTATTGAAGCACCATTCGAATACGTTCGCAAAATGCGTGCATCCGTTCAGGTAATGGGTCCGCTTTTAGCACGTAATGGTCATGCAAGGGTAGCGCTTCCTGGAGGCTGTGCTATCGGCTCACGACCGATTGATCTTCATCTGAAAGGCTTTGAGGCAATGGGTGCTGAGGTAACAGTAGGGAATGGCTTTATTGAAGCGAAGGCTGACGGCAAGCTGAAAGGCGCTAAAATCTATCTTGATTTCCCAAGTGTAGGGGCGACTGAAAACATTATGGCAGCTGCCACACTGGCAGAAGGTACAACCATTATTGAAAACTGTGCAAAAGAGCCTGAAATCGTTGATATGGCCAACTACATGAATAAAATGGGTGCTAAAATCAAGGGAGCCGGAACAGACACGATCCGCATTGAAGGTGTTGAAGAGCTTCACGGTGCAGAACACACAATTATTCCGGACCGTATCGAGGCAGGAACATTTATGATTGCTGCAGCGATCACAAATGGTAATGTCCTGATTGAGAATGCTGTACCTGAGCATTTAACTTCTGTTACTGCTAAATTAAAGGAAATGGGTGTTACAGTCATTGAAGAAGGCGAAGGTCTTCGGGTCATTGGAAATGGAGAACTGAAATCCGTTGACATTAAAACGATGCCGCATCCAGGTTTCCCGACAGATATGCAGTCACAAATGATGGCACTCATGCTGAAAGCGACTGGAACAGGTGTAATTACAGAAACCGTTTTTGAAAACCGCTTTATGCATGTTGAAGAGTTCCGCCGCATGAATGCAAACGTTAAAATTGAAGGACGCTCTGTTATCATGAATGGGCCAAGCAATCTTCAGGGAGCAGAAGTAGCCGCAACTGACCTTCGTGCAGGAGCAGCACTCATCCTTGCAGGTCTTGTATCAGAAGGTCGTACACAGGTGACAGAATTGAAGCACCTCGACCGGGGGTATGTAAACTTCCACGGCAAACTTGTTGCACTTGGTGCAGATGTAGAACGTATTAAAGAAGAAACAGAAACAAGAGAAGAAGCAGTACGCGTATAATTCCGAACTCATCCTTCTTATTCTTATACATCATGAATTCTATTTCTTAATTATACGTTTATATGCAGTATACACACGTTTTTGCGTGGGTATACTGCTTTTTTATTTTTATTTGCATTTTATTAAACGCTTCAGAAGACCGTCAATAAAAAATCCCTCCATACTTCTAATCGATTCTTTAAAGGCATACGCTTCAACAATGTCCCAATTCAGGAGGAGCGACGATGAACCAGACGACACGACTTATTCTTTTCACCATTCTTTACTTTCTTGTGATCCTGCTGATACCTGCACTAATTGTAAATAAAGAGGCCCTCGTGAAAAGTGAGCCAATCGCTCAAGAGAAAGCAGTAACGCCAGAATTACAGGAGCAGAAAACCCCTGAAGATCAGGAGCTGATGATCACGGTATTACGTGATGCGGATCAGACGGTGGAGACCATCGACCTTGAAAGCTATGTGGCAGGAGTAGTGGCAAGTGAAATGCCGGCTTCATTTGAAATCGAAGCACTAAAAGCCCAGGCACTTGCCGCAAGAACCTATGTAACCAGAATATTGGCAGAAGGTGCGCCTGAGCTTCCCGGTGGTGCTGAAATAACCGATACGACCACTCACCAGGTCTACAAAAATAAAGAAGAACTCAAATCCATCTGGAAAGATGATTTCGATTGGAAAATGAAAAAAATAGAGGAAGCCGTTCAGGAAACAAAAGGAGAGATCATCACTTATCAAGGGGAACCCATAACCGCCTCCTTTTTTTCAACAAGCAATGGATGGACTGAGAATGCGGGAGACTACTGGAATGAAGATATACCTTATTTAAAATCGGTGGAGAGCAAATGGGACCAGGAAGTAGCGCCGGGCTATGAAGAAACAGTAACCATCAGTCTTGGGGAGTTTCAAAAAAAGCTGGGCATTACACTTGCTAAAGGTGAAGCAGGAAATATTCTAGAACGGACCCCCGGAAATCGGGTAAAAACAATCGAAATAGGCGGAAAAACATTTTCAGGCAGGGAGATCCGGGAAGCCTTAAATTTACGGTCATCAGACTTTAACTGGCTCATGCAGGGAGACCAGGTTGTGATAGAAACAAGAGGATACGGCCACGGAGTCGGAATGAGCCAATATGGCGCGAATGGAATGGCACTCGAAGGCAAAAACTATTCAGAAATTGTGTCCCATTATTTTAAAGACATCACGATCTCACCAATCGAGCAGGCAGTGCCATCTCTCGTAGCACATAGATAAATGAGTTCGCGAGGTTGTGCAGTGAATTCGTGAGGTTAGCGGTAAAGTTTGTGAGTTCAGCGACTACTTTCGTGAGTTGAGTCCGTCCTTTCGTGAGCTCACAACCGAAGTTTGTGAGTTCAGTATCAAAAGGCTCACATGATAAATACTTAGTAGCGCGGCCGCAGACCACATAGCCAACACAGCCCTCTCATGTCATATTAAAATTGAGTTCGTGAGGTTATGCCGTGAATTTGTGAGGTTAGCGGTAAAGTTTGTGAGGTCAGCGACTACTTTTGTGAGTTGAGTCCGAACTTTCGTGAGCTCACACCCGAAGTTTGTGAGTTCAGTATCAAAAGCCTCACAAGATAAATACTTAGTAGCGCGGCCGCAGACCACATAGCCAACACAGCCCTCTCGTGTCATATTGAAATTGTGTTCGTGAGGTTGTGCAGTGAATTTGTGAGGTTAGTGGTAAAGTTTGTGAGTTCAGCGACTACTTTTGTGAGTTGAGTCCGAACTTTCGTGAGCTCACACCCGAAGTTTGTCAATTCAGTATCAAAAGCCTCACATGATTGATACTTAGTAGCCATGGCCGCAGTATACATTCCACAGCACCGCAACGTAAAGCAGACATACTCCCTGGCACAATTAAATCTACACACAATAAAAGAAAGCTCTGATCACCATTGATCAGAGCTTTCTCTTTTTCTATAGCCAAACCATTCCTCTATCTTTACAAAAACAGATCTCAGCCAATTCGAACGTTTTGAGAAGTAAAAACGCTGTACGATCATATAAACGAGCAGCACGCCAATCAGATCCTTTACGGCATCAATGGCGGTTGCTGAGCGGTAGGGGACAAATGCCTGATGAATTTCATCAATAAATCCATAAAAAGCAGCAAATACAGCTGCCAGAGCATGAGTAGCCGTTGTCAGGCGTCCATGAACCAGCAGAGCAGCGATAAACAGCAAATGAAGAATTCCAAATTCAATGAGGTGAAGAGATTCTTTCAAGAAGCGGTCTACGGTACCGTTTGGAAGCTCTACAACCGCATTATGCGGAAGGCCCGACAATATCCAAATCAATATCATATAAAGAAAAGGAAGTGCAGTAACGATGATCTTAAGCCATTTTTTCATAACGTGAAAAGGTCCTTTCCGGATTCATCCTAACGGGATTGTAACATGTCAGGATGAATGTTGAAGAAATAATTTGTGACAATGTATAGAATTTCCTCTAACCGTTCAAAATGATTGCTGAGGTGATGAAAATGATCAAGGGAGACAAATCTCAATCTACCCTAAAAACAAAATTCAAACGCTTTACACAAAAACGCTGGGCTGTACCGGCGCTGTATCTTGGATGCGGGGCACTCGTTTTGACTACCGTGTTCGTACTCCAGGATCGCAATGAGGAAATGGCGGTCAATCCGCAGCAGGAAGTTTCATATGAAGAAAACGGGCAGGACGTCACATTTGGACCTGAAGAGGCTGTAGAAGTGAACAGTCAGGTTGAAAAGATGGCTTTGCCTGTCGAAGACCCTTCAGCAGTAACGGTTCACCGTGCTTTCTACGATCAGGAAGCATCAGCTGAGGAACAGCAAAATGCACTCGTTGTTGTAAATCAGACTTATTATCCGAATCTGGGTGTGGATCTTGTTCAGAGTGGTGAATCATTTAACGTAACAGCTGCGATGAGTGGAACGGTTACACTGGTACAAGAAGATCCATTTATCGGCAATGCTGTGGAAATTGAGCATGAAGATGGTCTCGTTACACGATATCAGGCAGTTCAGGATATCGCTGTAGCAAACGGGGACAAGGTTATGCAGGGACAGGTCATCGCAACATCCGGTGTGAGTGAACTAAACCCTGACGCAGGTACACATGTACATTTCGAAGTATATAAAGATGATGTAGCAGTTGATCCGATTTCTTTCTCAGAGTAAGCATAATGACGCCTCCTGATGGCATATAATGCACAAACGGACCTATAGGAGGCCGGCATCGTGCATGATTACATCAGGGAGAGAACGATCTCAGCTGGCAGACACATCGTTGAGACGGGTGAAACGGTACGCGCCACAGCCAAAACCTTTGGTGTATCTAAAAGCACAGTTCATAAAGATCTTACCGAGCGGCTGCCGGAGCTTCAACCGGCGCTTGCAGACGAAGTAAAACATATACTTAATTATCACAAGTCTATACGCCATTTAAGGGGTGGCCTTGCCACAAAGAAAAAGTATGAGGGTCAGAAGCAGTAGTTCAGCATGGATAAGAGGTCATGAATCAAACGTTTGTTTGGTTCATGACCTCTTGTTTTTGTTGTGGTAAGATATACTTATTGGACTATGCTTATTTTTAAACAATGTGCATTTTGACCCGATATAAACGATGTATGCCAAAATGACTGCTGCAGAATCCAACCTGATCATTTTTCTCTGACATGATTTAGATAAATACTTATTAATTTGATCAGAGTATATGAACATATAAAAAATAGTGAGCGAGAAGAAGGGAGTCAACCAGTAAGATGTTTGCAAAAGATATAGGAATTGACTTAGGAACAGCCAACCTGCTGATCCACGTAAAAGGAAAAGGAATCGTTCTAAATGAACCATCTGTTGTAGCGATCGATAAAACAACAAACCGTGTGCTTGCAGTAGGTGAAGAAGCACGCAACATGGTGGGCCGTACACCTGGTAACATCATCGCAACCCGGCCGCTCAAAGACGGCGTCATCGCAGACTTTGACGTAACGGAAGCCATGCTGAAGCACTTCATCAATAAACTGAACGTAAAAGGATTTTTATCAAAACCACGCATCCTGATCTGTTGCCCGACCAACATCACAAGTGTTGAGCAAAAAGCGATTCGTGAAGCAGCTGAAAAAAGTGGTGGTAAACGTGTGTTCCTTGAAGAAGAACCAAAAGTGGCGGCGATCGGTGCCGGCATGGATATCTTCCAGCCGAGCGGAAACATGGTTGTGGATATCGGAGGCGGAACAACGGACGTAGCTGTATTGTCAATGGGTGATATCGTAACGTCGTCATCAATCAAAATGGCGGGTGACCAATTCGATTCTGACATTTTAAACTATGTGAAAAAAGAATACAAGCTGCTGATCGGTGAGCGTACAGCAGAAGCGATCAAAATCAATATTGCAACGGTATTCCCGGATTCCCGCAATGAAGAAATGGAAATCCGCGGACGTGATATGGTAAGCGGACTGCCGCGCACGATTACCATCCGTTCATCTGAAGTTGAAAAAGCACTTCGCGAATCAGTGGCTGTGATCGTTCAGGCAGCTAAAAACGTTCTGGAACAAACACCTCCTGAGCTGTCAGCTGATATCATTGACCGCGGCGTTATTCTGACAGGCGGTGGGGCACTTCTTCACGGAATTGATCACCTGCTTGCTGAAGAATTGAAAGTACCGGTTTTCATAGCAGAAAACCCGATGGACTGTGTCGCAATCGGAACAGGCATCATGCTTGAGAACATCGATAAAATAGCGAGCCGGAAATAAGCTGCCATCAAGTCATTTAATTTGTAGAAAAGATTAAATGTTTATTTTTCGAAATGAAAATCAAAAATTTCAAACGAATATAACCAGGCTGACTGCAGCGAATGGGGGCGACTCCTGCGGGAGAAGCGGGACAGGTGAGACTGGTGGCGAAGCCGCAGGGCTCACCGCCCGCCCGAGGAAAGCGTCCCCTGGAGCGGAAGTCAGCCGCTCTTCTAAGAGAATTTGTCCGGTACAGGTATAAACCATTTTACAAAAACTCATGGCACAGCTGTCGAAAATTGCTATAATAAATAGATACATAATACATAACGAGGTGAAACAAACATGTTCAGAGGGTTCTACACCGTTGCAACCGGCATGATCGCCCAGCAAAGAAAAACAGAAATGCTGACCAACAATATGTCCAATGTAAATACACCTGGCTTCAAGGCGGATCAATCTGCCATGCGTGCTTTTCCAGATATGCTGCTCTCAAGCCTTGGCAAAACAGAAATTCCGACACAAAACGGCTTGACCTTGCCGAATTCACCTGTAGTCGGCGGCTTGAACACAGGTGTATATATGCAGGAAGCGATTCCTCTTTTTACACAGGGAGATATCCGGGAAACGGGGCTGAGAACCGATGCAGCCATTATACAGGGAGATATGCCTGTTAACGAAGAAACTGGTTTTCCGGGAGCAGTGTTTTTCCCTCTCGAACATGAAGATGGCGTCATCCGCTATACGAGAAACGGGAACTTTGCGCTTGATCCTGACGGCTTTTTAACAACGCCGGCCGGTCATTATGTGCTGGATGAAAACGGTGAGCGAATTGAATTGACAAGCGATCAGTTTGAAATAACTCCTGAAGGACAGATCATTCAGGATGGCGCACCTGTTGCCAGAATCGGAATGGCATATTCTGATGACCCGCGCTCTCTTGTGAAAGAAGGAGACGAGCTGTATCGTGCCCCTGAAGGCGTTCTGCTTCCAGATGCATATGCTGCTGCAGATGTGAATTTCACTGTCGTGCAGGGCTCACTTGAACGGTCAAATGTGGACAGTGCACGGACAATGACGGATTTAATGACAGCTTACCGATCATTTGAAGCCAATCAAAAAGTGCTGCAGGCGTATGACCGCAGCATGGAGAAAACGGTCAACGAAGTCGGCCGTCTTAACTAAGGGGGATAATTAATGATCCGCAATATGGTGACTGCAACCAATACAATGAATCAGCTGCAAAAACAGCTTGATATGATCGCGAATAATCTTGCGAACTCTGCTACAACCGGTTACAAGCAGACAACAGCAAATTTTACATCTTTATTGCATCAGGAAATCCAGCATACACGTGAAACAGGTGCACCCCGTATGACGCCTGATGGATTGCGTCTCGGAAACGGAGCGAAAATCGCACAATCCCAGCTCGTAACCACTCAGGGAGCACTGCAGCGCACAGAGCGGATGATCGATTTCGCTTTTACGCGTGAAAACCAGTATTTTAAGGTGCTCGTTCAATCAGCTGACGGTGCACAGGAGCAGAACTTTACACGCGACGGAGCATTTTATTTCACGCCAATGAACGATGATGAAGTCATGCTCGTTGATGGTCAGGGAAATGCCGTCCTTGATCAGAACGACCAGCAGATCATTGTTGATGGTCCGGTCAATGAAGTACAGTTAAATGATGACGGGACACTCGTCTTCACAAATGGAGGAGGCGCACAACAGGAAATTCAGCTAGGCGTTGTGACCATTGAGCGTCCTCAACTGATGGATCGCGTCTCAAGCGTGTACCTCGGAATTCCGGGGAATCTGGCTGAGCTTGGCGTCGCAGAAGCTGAACTCCTCACTCAAATGGAAGGTGCCCTTCGTCAGGAAATCGGACTGGAGCAGGGAGCCCTGGAAACGTCAAACGTAGACATGGGTAGAGCCGCAACAGAATTAATTGAAGTTCAGCGTAATTATCAATTTCATTCAAGAGCGATCTCGATCTCAGATCAGATGTCAGGTCTTGTGAACGGAATGCGTTAAAGGAGTAAGGAAAATGTCTGAAACCCGCAGTGAAAAAAACAGTAAACCTACAGAAGAAAAGACGGAGTCACGTGTCCCTAGATGGGTACAGGTCCGTCTGTTTCCAATTCTGATCAGGCTTGTTCTGGTCATTGCTCTGGCTGCCGGAAGTTTACTTCTAGGACTGATGGTTGGTTACGGTGTAATTGGGGACGGTAGCCCGACTGACGCGCTCAAAAAGGAAACATGGACGCATATTATTGATCTTGTCACACAGGATACAGAATAGCAGGAGGTTATTTGATGTTAGACATTCAGCAGATTAAAGAAATTATTCCTCACCGTTACCCATTTTTGTTAATTGATAAAATGGTGGAAATTGAAGAAGGAAAACGTGCTGTTGCTATTAAAAATGTAACAGCAAACGAAGAATTTTTTAACGGACATTTTCCTGACTATCCGGTTATGCCAGGCGTACTGATCGTTGAAGCACTTGCACAGACAGGAGCAGTCGCGATGCTGAAACAGGAAGAATACCGCGGCAAACTCGCCTTTTTCACCGGAATCGACAAATGCCGCTTCAAGCGTCAGGTCAAACCGGGTGACCAGCTGCGCCTTGAAGTCGAAATCATCCGCATCAAAGGCCCGCTTGGCAAAGGAAAAGCAACCGCAACCGTAGACGGCGAAATCGCCTGCGAAACTGAGATCATGTTCGCAATTCAATAATTCAATTTATACGCGATATAGCTAATATACAATTCGAGGACGGGATTCCACCGAAGACTCCTAAGGGAGAGAAGCGTCAGATGAATCCCGGCTAGTTTTTAGCAATACAACCACCTGTAGTTCATTGCAGCTCATCACTATATCTTGAAAAGTACATGTTGATCCCTGTCTGTGTTCTATAATAAAGATTATGTTGGTTTCTCATACAAGGGCGTGGGCCATCCGAAGACTCCTGCGGCAGAGAAGCGACAGGTGAGACAGCGTAGTGCGCAGCACTAGCTGGCTCACCGCGCGGCCGCGGAAAGCGAAGGATGGCCCACGCCCGGTTACAAAAAATATCTAACCCATACATAATCCCACCCTCTCCGGGAAAACTAGCCAAAGACCGCATTATTAGGTCAAAAAAACAAAAGGAGAGGGAAGCGGTATGAACAAAACACTAAAGCTTACAGCAGGTGCGATGATGGCAGCTGCACTTATGGTCGGATGTAATGTCAATGACGGCGTTCCGGATAACAATGAATCCATGATGGATAACAACCGTGTCAACGATGTACAAAACGACATGGACAACAATGCGGGCGAACGTGGTGACGGTTATAATAACATGGGCCGTGACAACAATGGAACAAACGGTAATAATGACATTATTGATAACAACGACAACAATCGCGAAGATGTTATTGAAGATGATATCGACCGTGAAGACCGGGATAACCGGGACGAATAAGAAACAGGCTGCCGGAAATGTCCGGCAGTTTTTCATACATAACTAATTATTTTTCCGGATTCTCCAATATCATATCATTCTTTTTTCATTCCAGATTCCTGAAAAAAGTGGGTGCATATGAATAAAGACATACGTTTTTCTCTTAGGATGTATTGATGATTGAGCTTTAGAGATCAATGATGTAAAATTCACTAAGGGATTCTTTGAACGTAAAATAGAGTGTACAGAAAGTTTAGGAGGTTTAATTCTTTCATGCTACAACAATTGCCAACGGGCACCAAAATCAGTATTACCAGGTCCATTAACATCGCTTTTGAACAATATATGTCCGATATCCAGTGGAAAGAGGACAAATTTGATATGGTTGACTTTATGAATTCGTGGAGCCAGTACATAACAACACAGGCATCATGGTATGAAAATCTCGATGATGGGATTAAGAAAAGCCCGGATTTTCATCAAAATCTCGCTGATAAGATCAATGAGGTTATTGAAAAAATCCTGAATGAAGAACCAACAGCTGAACAGATTGAGCGAATTCAGGAGCTCCAGTCATATTCTAATAAAGAATGGGATTATTCCTGTAAAGCAGAAGCAAAATATGTCATTAGTGAATTAGAAAAAAATCAGGCATAATATGTATAACATAAATATAAGCGGACATCCATGCCACTGGATGTCCGCTTTAATTGTTGTTATCATCTTTTAACAAGCCCCGGTTTTTCCTTCATCTGCTTTTTAAACTGTGCCAGGAGTTCTTCACCACTCAGGTTTTCCTTTTCAAGAATGGAAGCAAGAAGCTCTTCAGCATACTCATTTCGCTGATTTCTCATATGACCAATAAAAAGAACGCTGATTTTTTCACCGATCGGTCTGACAGCATGAACATGGGCATAAAGCGAAGCAGGGTCATTTTTCTCGCTGGAAATCACAGCAAGAACCTCGATATTTTCTCTGTTTTGCTGAATACGCTGGAAGTATTCTAATTCCCTATCAACCAGAAAAACCTCTAGAATCCATGTGTGGTGATCATCTTCTTTATTTATAATCAGGCCGTCGATCAAATTGAAATCACGGATAGTATCATTTTCAACAATCTGTACACGCTTAAGTTTAAACGTTTTCATAGCTACGCCTCCTTCAGCATTCCATTGCCTCATTATATCATAATTATTTTCTGAAAATTTGTTTTAAAATGTTGAATTTAGAAATTTCCCGGGGAATAATCGAATAATTTCAGGGGAAATCACAAGCAAAATGAACGAAAATTCTCCTTTAAGATAAGGGTAAAATCAATTTTTCCTTGTTTTACAACAATTTTCCCACCCGGTATGCTTAGGTCATTCCTCAAGAGAAAGGAGGGAAGACATGATTAATCAGGTGACGATTGTCGGAAGGCTGACCAGGGATCCGGAATTAAGGGAGATTGGATCAAATAAACATGTGTTAAATGTAACCGTTGCAGTGAATCGCCCCTTTAAAAATCAGGCAGGTGAAAATGAAGCTGATTTTATACGGTGTACTATCTGGAATCGCGTGGCGCAAAACACATCGGAGTATTGCGAAAAAGGATCGCTTGTTGGTATTACCGGAAGACTCCAGACAAGGGTATTCAACAGGGATGACGGTTCAAAAAGCTACTTTACCGAAGTGTTCGCTGACTCCGTAAGATTTCTTGACCGCAAAAAAGCTGCGTCTGAAGCCGAATTTGAACCTTTTCCTGAACCACCGCCGACTCCTGCAGAACAGAATGCTTCAGCTGAAACACATTTTGAAGTCATCCGTTAACGTCATTTGATTCCCCGTTTTTAACAGGTCACAGGACAGCTGCTTATGGTGAACTTCCCCTCCCCGTAAGTGTGCTGTCATAGTGGTCACTTCGTAACAGCACCCCCGTTTAACAGAAGATATAAAAAGACCGTCTGATACATCCAGACGGTCTTCCATTTATGATAAGACAAGAAGATCCTCGAGCTCTTCATTTGAAAGCTCGGTAATCCACTGATCTCCCCTTATAATTTCCTCATTCAGAGACTGCTTCTTTTCAAGCATTTTATCGATTTTTTCCTCTACTGTTCCGGAAGAAATGAATTTGTGAACATGAACAAACTTTGTTTGTCCAATCCGGTAGGCACGGTCTGTCGCCTGATTTTCAACAGCAGGATTCCACCAGCGGTCATAGTGAATCACGTGGTTGGCAGCTGTCAATGTCAGCCCCGTTCCGCCAGCTTTCAGAGATAGAATAAAGATTGGGAATTCTCCTGACTGAAATCTTTCAACAAGTTGGTCGCGCTGGTGCTTAGGAGTCGAACCATTTAAAAATGGAACAGTTTGACCATATTTCTTCTGTAGCACCTGCTGAATCATCCTGCCCATTGAAAGATATTGAGTAAAGATGATGGTTCCTTCACGGGCCTCCATAATCTGCTCAACAAGATCCATCAGTTTACCCATTTTTTCAGATCGCTCCACCAGCATTTCCGGTGCTTCCTCCTGCAAATAAAGGGCAGGGTGATCACACAGCTGTTTGAGTCTATTGAGCATTTGAAGTACCATTCCTCTTCGTTCAATACCTGACAATGCAGGGATTTTTTCGAGTGTATCTTTCACAAGCTGCTCATAAAGGGTCGCCTGCTCAGTTGTCAGCGGACAAAACTCCTTCTGTTCAATTTTCGAAGGAAGATTTAAACCGACAGCAGGATCCATTTTTGTTCGTCTGAGCAGAAATGGGCGAATCCGCTTTTGCAGCTTTTTCGTCAGTTCCTCAGAACCATCCCGTTCAATAGGGGCAATATAATCCTTACGGAAATTTGACAGTGAACCGAGATAGCGGTGGTTGATAAAGTCAAAAATTGCCCATAGCTCAGACAAGCGATTTTCCATCGGTGTTCCTGTCAGGGCAAGATGATGCTGTCCACGGAGACTCCGAATGGCTTTTGACTGCTTCGTAAACGGATTTTTAATATTCTGTGCCTCATCAAGAGCAACCGCAGCCCATTGCAGTGAAGTCAGTTCCTCCTGATCAGAATGACAAAGACCAAAAGACGTCAGAACGACATCAGCCTGACGGATGGAAGCTGGAAAATCTTCTCCCTTCGCACGTGCCGGACCGTAATGCAGGTGAACACGAAGATCAGGTGCAAAGCGTTCAATTTCCCGCTGCCAGTTGCCGAGAACCGAAGTTGGGCAAACGATTAGAAATGGATGCTCAGGGGATTCAGATTCTCTTACATGAAGCATATAGCTGATCAGTTGAATCGTTTTCCCAAGCCCCATATCATCTGCAAGACAGGCTCCAAATTGATTCGAACGTAAAAAGCTCATCCAGCTGTAGCCTTGCTGCTGATAAGGACGAAGCTCACCCTGCAACCCTCCAGGAGGCGGGAGAAGGGGGATTTTGCCGACATCATTAAGCTTTTCCATCATGGATTTCATGGAACGGTTCAGCTCAAATTGAATACGCAGATGATCCGCATCCTCCTCTTCTTCATCATCCAGCTGATCAACAAGCAGGTCCTGCATACTGATGCCATGTCTCTTTGCCGCATTCATGGCCTGCTGAATTCTTGCGATCATGGCAGGGTCCAGCGCTATCCAGTCCCCATTTACCTGAATAAATCTCTTTTTCTCATCAACGAGTGCCTGAAATTCTTCATCAGATAAATCACTGCCATTAATTGAGATTTTCCAGTCATAATCAACAAGTGCTTCAAGTCCGACAAAGGAAGGACGGTAGCTCCGATCTCCTTTAACTGAAGCTTTCAGCGCAACAGATGATTTCTGAATCTGCTTCCACCAGGAAGGCAGAAGAATTTCCACATCAAGTGCAAGCAGCTTTTCACTACCTTCTGTTAGAAAGAGCCATGCCCGTTCTTCAGCCATTTCCAACTGCCAGACATCGTCCTCTTTTAAATAAGGAATAAGGCGTATCCATCGTTCCAGCTCCTGTTCAATCACTGAAATTTGATCAGTCCAGCGGGAAGGAACAGAGCGCTCAAGCGGCGCATACAGGTTAAGGTCATACGTCCAGTCAGCTCTCCTGCGATCCCGTAAAAAAGGCTGCATCGTCCAGAGCTCTTCTTCAGAGGAGGGTTCCTCCAGCCTGATGCCAAACCGGTAAGGGAGTTCAAGATCCTTCTGTTGCACCCACATCTGCCACTTTTCTTCATCGAAATAAGCGGCCAGATCTTCAGCCTCCAGAATATGACCTTCATTAAAAATACGCTCAGCAAGCCCGCTGCTTCTGGGATGATGATCAAAAAAAGAGATAATGGAATGACGATACCAGTCATTCATAAAAGTCTGCTGATCACGGTCCGGCTTGTCAGGCGCGCCTGACATATCGGTCCATTCCTCCCAAAAATCTTCACTGAGAGAAATATCAAATGTCTCGTTTTTAGACCCATGGTTCCATTCTGACAACCATTTACCCTCTGTAATCCATTCATAGAGAAGAGGGGCAGTATCAAATACAAACTGTGCCTGTTCAGACAGCTCCCATTCATAACGTCCATGAAATTGTGGCTGGGAAAATAGCGTCAGCAGACTCCAGCTGTCAAGCGGTATACTTTGTGACGGAAGGTCTGTAACTTCAGGCAGGACCGTTCCATGAAACGTTTCTTTATGCCATAGAAGGAGGGAGTTTTGCCACTCTTCAGTTGGAATCATTTCACCATCATCACTAACCATTCTCAAAGAAAAGTATCCATCTGTGAGCGGATATACATCAATGGTTTGCATCAATCAGTTTCCCCCTTTCACATTCTTCACGGAAGGCACGCAGACGCTTATATTTTTTCATCAGCCGGTCAAAGTAAATATCAAAACGCGCGGACTGTCCCATTTCTTTATAAATACTTCTCAACTTCTTCAAATATCTCACAGCTTTTTTGTACGTCTCCCGCTGTTTTCTGACTATCAGAACCTCAATCCACTGATGTAAAAGCGGTACAGCATACTCCGGCTTCTGTTCAATCAGCTTTTTGAAACCGGCCATTTCAAGTTCCTCCGGTGAAAAATCAATCCAGTGAACGAGCTCGACCCACTCCTTATATTTTCCGGCATCAAGCAACAGGGAACCGAGATGACGACCGCTGTAGGGCAGAAGCTTTTCATACAGTCGAATCGTTACATCTGGCGATTGCATACGTAACTTGTCACCTTCAATTTTATAAATGAGCCACATCGCAAAGGAACGGCGGTCAGAATGATCCGGCAACCTTTCAAGGTACCCTTCAAGTTTCTCCTGAATGCCTTTCATCACCTCTACAGCCTGGTGCTTCTGGTCATCCCAAAGTAGCCACTCAATCCACTGTACAGCATGAGGAACGGCTGCATCCGGTGTTTTTCGAAATGACGCTAAAAATGAATCGTGTTTCAGCAGTAAAGAAAACAGGGATTTTGCAAGCAGTACCTCTTCTGTTTCCTTCAAAGCTTTCAAACGCTGCCACTCCTGATCACGCTGTCCCGCTTTCGTGAACAGCTGAAACCACAGCATCCCATAAACCGTAAAATGAAGCGGGTTCGAATGCATCAGGAATTGTGAACTATCCTCCCTGAGCTTTTTTAAAAATGGATCAAATGAAAACGGATGAGCATAAACCGCAAGATCATACATTGCTTCTTTTATCCGGTCAACCGGAATAGACAATGCATGATTAATATCCTCATGAGGCTCTTCAGCAAAAAACGCTGCAAGCCTCGAGAAAAGGTAAAAGGAAGTATATAACTTATATAAAGGCACCCATTCTTTTTCAACAGGAGCCTGATCTGTCAATTTTCGCAGAGCCGCCAAAACGTAATGCTCCGCAAGGTATGGCTTATCTGAAAGCACGTCAAACTCTCCGGATGTCCAGACACGATCAATCACTCTGTCCCAGGATTCCGGCGTTTTTTCCAAACGCGAAACATCATGCTTTTGATTTCGCCAGGTGGTGATCCATTGGCTCACACTGGCATGCTGCTGATAAAATTTAAAGAAAACTGCCATTCGATGCCTGCACCAGGATTCCTCCGGACAACTGCAGCTGCTGCCTTTAGCAGGATCTAGTGAAATACGCACACTGACACCATGGACATCACGAACCTTCGCCTTCAGCATCTGATTATTCACATCAAATCCCATATCATAAACCGTACCCTGACGATACAAAAACAGCCCCTTCTGAATCAGGCGCTCATCCTCCTGTACACCAGGAGAAAACCTGCGAAACAGCTTCTGATCCAACTGTTCCAATCCATCAGACAGCAAATCAGTCTGCATAATCAATCTCCACCTTTTCGAAAAAAAACGTATCTTTAATTATACCTTATAATTGATTGAAAACAAAAGGGGAGGGAGAGGATTGCTGAAAACAGGTAAGCATCGGTAATTGGGATCGAGTCAATCATCAAAAAACAGAGTATCATTCACGAGCGTTGCCAGGTTGCGTACGAAAGTAACCAAGCCAGCCCCAATCCTATATCACCTCGACCAGCAAAAAAGCCTCCTGCATCAGCAGGAGACTTCACTCAGTTAGGTAATACACCTAATAAAACAAATTTCCAATTCGTACGTGAATCTGTATAAGTGAGATTATCAAAATTCATCCGTTCAAATGTCATCGGCGTCATATACGGCTGATAGAACCGCTCTGTCTGTTCAGTATCAACAACGAGCCATTCTCCGGTCTCAAGATTACTTGCAATCTGCTGTCTGTCACCGTCAAGAATACCGGTTTCAATCAAGCGAGGCTCAACATAACCACCTGCATTCAGAACATGCAGCCTTGATTCATCCAGGCTATTTACTGGTACTGTAACGGCACCAGGTGACGATTCCAAAACAATTTCATTTACAACATGCTGTCCGATAAACCAGTCTTCTGTGGCTGTCAGAAGGCCGATATTGACAGGATAAAAGCTTTTCTCAGTCAGAGCAGGATCCTGTTCTGGAAGGAGCGGGTTCGATGTAACCATTCCGTTTACCTGCTCCTCTGCTACTGGTGAAGTAATGCGGGCATTCATATCTGCTTTTACTAATTTTGCTTCATCATCTGTCAGTAAAACCTTCGAAGCGAGATTATCTGTGTAAATCGTGATAAGCGGACTGCTGATGTCCTCTGCAAGCTTTGCTACTGTTCCCGTATATTCACTCTCTACCGTGACAACCGGACTGTCTTCAAGACCGTCAGTCAATCTCTGAAACTTGTCTCTCTCTGCTTCAAGGCGTGTAATCTGAGACTCCTGCTCACCAATTTTCTGCTCGAGTAACGCGCTTGTCTGTTCAATCGTTGCATTAGAAATATCAATACCGAGGTCAAACTCAATTTCAATATTTATCAGCAATTCTTCATCATCGCCGGACAGTGAGCCTGCGGGTCTCGCTGTGGCGGTTGAAGTGGATTTCGCATCATCCAGCTGCCGTTCGATTGATTCAAGCTCTGTAATATAGTCTTCCACAGCGTCAATTTCGCTTTCAAGCTGTTCAATTTCCGACTCGAAAATCAGCCGCTGTTCCTCTAAATCAGAAACAGTATATTCATATAATGGAGTTCCGGTTGTAACCTGATCCCCAATTTCAACGAGAAAACGTGTAAACATCCCCAGTTGTTCTGAAAAATAAACACGTTCTTCAACAGATGATTCAATCACACCATTTTTCATCAAAACCGTTTCAACGTCTTCAGACTTTGATGGTTTTTGATCATAGACAATTGAAGCGCGATCAATTAATTCCATGTCATGTTTAATTAAATACAAATTAATACCGGCAAACAACACGATGAGCGCCGAAAGACCGATCCATTTCATTCGTTTTTTCATGCTGGATGCCCCCTCAATTAAATAAATACTGGTGAAACGGCATCCATTCCAAAGTAGCCGTCGCAGACCATAATAAAAGATTCAATCCGAGTATGATCAGTCCGACTGCCCACCACTTTAAAGCTGTAAACATACGAAGTGTAAGGAATTGCCAATACATCACCCAGATTTTAAATAAAGAAATACATCCCGTAAAATAAACAAGCCATGGCTGTTCAATAAACAGCTGGCCAATCACACCCCATGAAAAAGGTGATGAATACCATTCAATACCCTGCCATACCATTAAAATAAAATAGCTCAGCTGTTCGAACAGCAATATAGCAACAGGAAAAATAGCAAGAGCAAGCGCTTTTTTATACGAAATTTCATTTGCGATAAGCCAATAGAATAAAGCAGGCAGGAACAACAGAATGCCGACAAAAGCGATGCCAAGAACGAGACGCCCCAGTAAAAAATAGAAGCGCTGAAGGTCATATTCGAGACCGTAAAACAATACAAAATTCCCGGACCATTCCTGAGTACCGATTCCAATAAACGCGCCAAATCCGAACAACAATAATGAAACTAAAAATAGTCCTGTAATCTTCCGTTTTATATGTAATACAGATTCACTATTATGTAAGCTTTCAATAAACTGAACAGGATCCTTCAACCCTGCCAGAAAGCGAAACGTCATGAAAAAACCTCCCAAAATGACATGCTTTCTCTATTGTAAAGAAAAATGCTGATCTTGTCACTGTTAGAAGTAATTTGAAATTAAATGTTGGAAAATGATGAATATTATGTGAAAACAAATAAATAGGAGATGATATGATGAGGTTAATAAACATTGAAAAAACACGCTTATCAAACATAGAAAATATTCAGGAAAACGGTCACAAATTGTTCGTATCAAATCAAACAAAATTACTCCCGCCTCAATCAGCAGGAGTAAAAGTTAAATGGGGCTTTTCTTTAGAATCTGCAATAAACGAACGAGAACCTCTGCCCGGTTTTTCTGATGACTTTTTGGTAAAGAGGCGAGCTCACGCAATTCTTCCTGAAGAGAGGGGTACTCTCTGATCAGCTTAACCAGCTGCTGTTCTTCAGCTTTAACCACCTTAGCCTGTAATTCTTTTTTCCCTTCCTTAATCACTTCGGAGCTGGAAGGATTCTTAAAAAGCATGGCGATGAACGTTTCATCGTCAATGTAGTACTTTTCCTTAAACAGTCTCAAAAGCTCAAGTGGAATTTGCCTGCTACCGCGTTCGTAATGAGATAAAGTAGATTGATCAATATTTAATAAACGTGCGGCCTGGCTCTGTGTAATATCCAGAATTTCTTCACGGTAAAATTTTAACTGCTGATAAATCGCCATTGTCTCCACCTGCTTTATTCGGAATACCTTCACAATAGCGATCAGAAAACAATCAGAGGAATTTAATGACGTATTGACATAAATTAAGTGATGACAAAATAAAATATATTTAATAAAATAGTGAATTGTAAAATACAATAAATTAGTAATTTTCTGAATACAGGGAGGACTTGTCATTGAAAAATAATAAAGAGTGGTTTGAAGAACTATGTAATGAATTTGAACATGGACTGAACAGATCATTGAAAACAGACGAGCTTAATTTCCTTGAATGGATGACAACGGCCCTGACCGATTCACAGGACATCTGTGAAAAAATGGAAATATGACAATATGACATTTCTTTAAATATAAATAAAAATTTATTATTTTTATGTCAAAAGATGCATTAAAATGGAATTATATTGAATAATTCCATTGGAGGTTTTTCATGATTGTTTACAGATCGCAGTTTCAGGCACTTCCGCAATACCTTGCTATTTTACATAAGGATTTTTGTGAGTACAGGGTTGAAAAGAACACAGAATGTCTGCCCCCTCACAATTTTTTCAGAATGCTCGACCATCGCTTTTTCCAGGAACACCAGGTTTCACTCGATGATTGCCATTCCTATCATCATCCCGATCGCCCCCACCTCATATACTTCCAGATCAAACTTCACGGAAAATCATCTTTTACCATCTATTTTGTGTGCGATCTGTACAACAAGCTGCTGATGCTGTCCATGCCGAACCGTGCAGAAATCAGCTATTACTCGATAGGCAAAATTTTAGCTAATACGATCAGCGCTTCCGTGCAGAAATCGTCCAAACAAAAAATACAGTACTTTGTAATCTGGGTTTAAAAACAGTCCCATTATCACGTTTAATACTTGTCGAAAACAGGTATCTAAATGAAAAATAACAGATAATGGAGCGATCGTTCTATGGAAACAAAACAGCAGCTGACAAGCCAGCATTTATCTGCCATATTAAAAAAAGCGCATAAAAAAGGCGAGCAGGAAAAGATTTCTCCTGTAGAAATGGTACAATGGCTCGCAAGTGAAATGAGGAAATAGTAAAATGACTGCCGCGACTCAATCCGGCAGTCATTTTTTAATGGAACATCGAAACCGACAAAGGAGTATACGGCCTGACTGTCGAATTTTTTATGTAAAGGGGGCAGGAAAGAGATGAGAGAAATCGTACCCGAACCGAAAGTCCTCAGACCGGGCTGGTGGAAAAAATGGGTGTTTGGCACAATAGGGGTTTTAATCACTTTAGTCATCGGTGCATTATTATTTGTGAACTGGTACATAGGAAAATCTATGGCTGTTACAGAAGGTACAATCGAACTGAATGGACTTACAGAGACAGTAACCGTCACAAGGGATGAAATCGGGGTTCCTCATATAGAGGCGAAAAATGATGCCGATCTGTATCGTGCACAGGGGTATGTGCAGGCGCAGGATCGTATGTTTCAGATGGATCTTGCCAGAAGACAGGCCAATGGCACTCTCGCCGAAGTCATAGGAGAAGCAGCTGTCGAAACCGATCAGTTTTTCCGCACATTCAGCCTGCGAAACGCCGCTGAAATCTCATATGACGGTTATAATGATGAAGCCAAACAGGTTCTTGCCTGGTATGCAGAAGGTGTAAATGCCTATATCGAGCAGGCACAGCAGAACGGAACGCTCCCTGTTGAATTCACGCTTCTCGGTTATGAGCCGGAGCCGTGGACAGAAGTTGATTCCCTGACTATTGGAAAATACATGGCTTTTGATCTTGGTGGCAACTGGTCATCACTCGCTTTCAGACACTGGGCGCTTCAGGAAATGCCTGAAGAGAAAGCGCGTGAATTGTTTATTACTTACCCGGAGGACGCACCAGCCATTATCGAAGCAAATAAACAAAATCCCGTTGATGTGGCAGGCGCATTTAATAACGCAGTCATTCCGCATCCGTTTAACGGAAGTAACAACTGGGTTGTCTCCGGAGAACGCACAGAAAGCGGAGAGCCACTTCTCGCAGACGATCCGCACTTAGGGCTTGGCACACCGGCGATCTGGTACCAGATGCACCTTACATCTCCAGAGCAAAATGTAAGCGGTGTCATTTTTGCCGGGATTCCGGGCATCATCCTCGGTCACAATGACGACATCGCCTGGGGCGTGACCAATGTGGGGCCTGATGTACAGGATCTCTATATTGAAACACAGAATCCGCAAAATCCAAATCAGTTCTTATACGAAGGTCAGTGGCTGCCCGCAACTGTCCGTCAGGAGCCGATCAAGGTAAAAGACGGTGAAACAGTTGATTTTGAAGTTGTCGTCACACGTCACGGTCCAATCATTTCAAATGTAATGGACGGCACTGATGACAATACACCTCTGTTTGCCATGCAATGGACAGCACTGGAACCGACGTTAGAATTACAGGCCGTGCTCAACATGAACAAAGCCACTGACTGGAACGAGTTTGAAACCGCACTAGAAGACTTCCATTCACCTGCGCAAAATTTCGTTTTTGCAGGTAAAGATGGAACCATTGCTTATAAGGCAAACGGGCGCATCCCAATACGCGAAACGGGTGACGGTCAGCTGCCGGTTCCAGGTGATTCTGAAACCTACCGCTGGACAGGGTACGTTCCTTTTGACGAGCTGCCTACTGTCGTAAATCCGGAAAAAGGCTATATCGCAACAGCTAACAATGCTGTTGTAGATGAGAGCTATCCTTATCACATCACTGATTTCTGGGCCCAGCCATACCGTTATCTGCGCATCGATGAATATTTAAGCGAAAACGATCGGGTCACTGCTGAAGACATGATCGCCCTGCAAATGGACCAGAAAAATCTATATGCAGAAGAATTTCTCGATGACATGATCAGCTCCGTATCAGGCTTTGAACAAGAGCTCGATATTTTAAGCAAGTGGGACCGCTATGATCATGTCGACAGCGCCGGACCATTACTCTTTCATTTATGGATGAAAGAACTGCCTGCTGTGCTGTTTGAAGAAGACATCCCAGAAGACGTCGCATCCCTGTTTGCCGGACAGAACCACGTCACAGACGAAATGCTCCGCAAATCATTCAGCGGCGAAACAAGCGTCTGGGTTGAAGAATACGGCGGAGTCGAAAAGTGGCTCACTGATTCACTTGAGCGGGTAACAGAACGACTGTCTGAAGAGTATGGAGAAGACCCATCAGACTGGCGCTGGGGAGATTATCACCAGGTCATCTTTGACCACCCGCTTGCCGCAGCCTCACCTATCCTTGAGCGCATCTTCACTCCGGAGCGCCCAATCGAAATGGGTGGCAGTCAAATTACCGTCCAGGCAGCATCCTACAACGAAGACGGCACCGTCACACACGGCGCCTCCTGGCGATTCGTCAAAGACATGGCTGATGAAACCGGCGCCTATCATCTCGTAGGTCCAGGACAATCAGGCCACATCAAATCCAAATGGTACGACAACCAGCTACAGGACTGGGTTGACGGAAACTATCACTTTACCAAAACAGATGGTACAGCAGAAGGAGACGTGCTGGAGTTAATACCTTAATAGGGAAGCAGGAGGCCAGAGATGGTTTCCTGCTTTTTTACTTTGGTAGCAGGTGTGCAGAATAACGTGGAAAGTATATCGAATAAACGGCGAAGTCTGCAAAATAAAGCGGAAAGTGTTCAGAATAAGGAGCAAACTCATCACAATCCCGCTTCCTGATCCAAGCGCAGCGTCCAGCCAAGCAGTTTTTAGGATACTTAAAGGCATGAAGAGCCCCCGAGCTTCGCCGGGATGTTTCTGGAGGAGGTGTGCAGAATAACGTGGAAAGTATATCGGATAAATGGCGAAGTCTGCAAAATAAAGCGGGAAGTGTGCAGAATAAGAAGCAAACTCGATCAAATAACCAACAAACTCACCTCAATCCCCATGCACACAAAAAACCGGAGCACGCAGCCCCGGTTTCCATTCAAACTTGCTTTCCAAGTAAAGTCTCCATGTAATCCAACCCTTTTGTCGTTAGTTTATAGTGCATTTGACCTTCAAATTTTATTTTTTCAACTAATGGTCTGGAGCGGCTGAGTGCGATCTGAACGGCCTTTGATGAGTGCTCTGTTTCGAAATACTTTCTCAAGACTTCATGTACTTCGCGGGCGGAAAGATGTTCAACGTCAAATTCTTTTCGGTAAATATATAGAATACTCAATGCTTGGTCTTCAATTCGTTCGAGACGTCTTGGATCCGGATTATTTTCAAGTTTAAAGTCTTCGATAGTACGGTCTGTTTCCTGTTCGACATTATCTGAGATATTTTTAACTCCGGATTGTTTTACCTCTGCGCTGCTGTTTTGCAGTGCCTGAATATAAGCAATTCCAGACTCAGTAATTTCGTAAGTCTTTTGAAGGTCAGCCTGACCGGACTCTTTTAAATAACCTTTTTTAACACATGTATGCACACTTAAATGGATATTGTTTGGAACGGTATGCCTGGCTTCACGGAATTGTTTGCGGACGATTTTGGCGGTGAATGAGGGCTGCAGCTTGTGTTGAAATAAATAGTAGGCCATGGCTAGTGTGAATTGCCATTCAGAATGCAATGGCAATTCTTCTAAATAACGTTGAATATTTGGCTTGTTTGATGGATCAGCTGTTGGAAGCGGCTTAGGGGCAGGAGACTGTTTTTCAATTTCAAATGTGCTGGAGATTTTCTCTAATCCACGTGTTGCTTTTGGATGGAGATCTTCACGCATTAACTTAGACAAATAACCTTTAATTTCTTGATGGTGTTCATCTACATAAGATCGATCCCCCGTGACGGTATACTCGAAATCTTTATAACGAACACTTAAGTGATACGATTCTTGACCCATATATAACCCTCCTAAAGGATTCTTTATCTCTTTATCCTGTTTGTTAGTTTTTATTATAGTCCTTTCATCAGAGAAAAACAATAATTTTGTTCTATATAACGAACTTTTTTCTCTTCATTATGTTTACAGTATGTTCGTATTCACTTAATGTTATTCGGCCTCTTAAAATGTTTAGTAAAACTAAAAACAGGTCATACACATAACAAGCAAAAGTGAAAGGGGATCTTATCATGCAACTGGACCCGATTGGAAAAATGTTATTCATGGAAATATGTAAGAAATTACGTGATCAGAAATGGACGGTGGATGACCATCGTTTCTATGATGATAAGGATATAACAGAGGCAGTCTTTTTATTGCCGGATCATTTTATCGAAACTGAAGACAATCCTGAGCTTGAGAAAGTCATTGCAAAGGTAAGCTTTGCAGGAGAAATTGATAAAATGAAGGAGAACCAGATAGATGGTGTTCATCTTACTTTTTATACAAAAAGGCTAAAAGAACTCGATTTAAATAAGGCGATTGGTTCTGTCGCACATTTTCAGCATAAAAAAGATACAAAAACGATCGAGTTTTTTATCGACCAGCCTTTCGCAAATGAGGAAGTTCAACAATGGATGGATCAGCTCTTTACGACACTGGAGGGGAAAATGGTCGAACTTTACGGTGATGAAATGAAGGAAATACCGATTGTTCTGCTTCCGGTCAAACTTCAGGACTTGCCGCTTTATTATCAGAACTAAAGAACATATTATAGCGTTAATCCGGAAAATCAATTTTCCGGATTTTTTTATGGAGAACTTAATTTATTCCTTATTATATGTCGATTAGGACTAAGACTATAGAAGTAAAATGATATGTCATAGGATTGAGTTTTTTGACGATTCATTGACATGCCTGAAAAGATCATGGTAACATTTCCTAGTTCTGTATTCATAAAGAGGAGATGTTAAAGCGTGTTATTCAATTCCTATGTATTTATCCTCTGCTTTTTGCCTGTTGTCATCGTTTCATATTATTTGCTTTTGAAACTCGACAACAAACTGTATTCCAGACTTCTATTAGTATTGGGATCTCTGTATTTTTATAGCTTTTGGAATATTAATTACTTACCGTTGATCTTAATATCGATTTTGATCAACTATGTGATCGCAATCGTCATTAATCGTGTTCAAAGGACGATTCTTAAAAAGATATACTTGGTTGCTGGTATTGTTTTTAATATTTCATTGCTTGGATACTTTAAATATTTCGATTTTTTCATAGAGAGTACCAATCAGTTTTTTCAAACAAATTTACCGTTACTTGAAATTGCATTGCCTTTGGCGATCAGCTTCTTTACGTTTCAGCAGATTGCATACATAGTAGATAGCTACCGAGGTGAAACGGCTCATTATAACTTTGTTGATTACTCACTTTTTGTGACTTTCTTTCCGCAGCTGATCGCTGGACCGATCGTTCATCATAGTGAAATGATCTCACAG
The DNA here is from genome assembly GCF_020595125.1 of Jeotgalibacillus aurantiacus. Lineage (NCBI taxonomy): Bacteria > Bacillati > Bacillota > Bacilli > Caryophanales > Caryophanaceae > Jeotgalibacillus > Jeotgalibacillus aurantiacus. The sequence continues at coordinate 246,223 of NZ_JACNMS010000001.1, read as the reverse complement.
TTTAAGGATAAGGCTAACGCTAAATTCAATTCCCATAATTTCGCTTCAGGATTGTTCATTTTTAGTATTGGTTTGGCGAAAAAAGTTTTGATTGCTGATACTTTTGCTCAATATGCCAATGATGGCTACTCAAATCTTGCATCATTGACTGTTGTAGATAGCTGGATTACAACACTTGCATATACTTTACAGCTGTATTTTGATTTCAGCGGTTATTGTGATATGGCAATTGGATTAGCCTTACTATTTAACTTTAGAATACCTGTAAACTTTAATTCTCCTTATAAGTCATTAAATATACAGGAATTTTGGAGAAGGTGGCACATCACCCTTGGAAGATTTTTTACACAATACGTGTACATTCCTTTGGGCGGAAGTAAAAAAGGGCCTGTCAGAACATACATTAACTTATTTCTGATTTTCTTTATCAGTGGGTTTTGGCACGGTGCAGGATGGACCTTCATTGTATGGGGAGTCATGCATGGCGTAGCCAGCATCATTTACCGGGCATGGAGTAAGGGGAAGGTAAGGCTTCCGAAAGTCATCGCCTGGGGAATCACGTTCCTGTTCGTACATGTTGCCTGGGTGTATTTTCGCGCACCGGACCTGTCAACGGCCAATCTAATGGTTTCAAATATGTTTAATGTAAGGGCACTTGATCTTCCTCCGGGAATTTCAGCTGCATTGAGTAACCTTTTGAATATGAATTTTCAATCGGCCGATTACTTCTTTAATTTAACGATTGTTCTTTACTTAGCAATAGGATATGTGATTGTCTTCTTTACAAGAAATTCGATTGAGCGCTTGAATACGTTTGAGCCCAATGTCCGTACAGGAATTGCAGCCAGTGTGTTTTTTGTCATATCGCTCCTTTATTTAACAAGAGTCAGTGAGTTTATCTATTTCAATTTTTAGAGGTGAAACAGTTGTCCAGCAAAAAATTCATTTTATTTTTCGTTAGTATAGTCCTGTCACTTGTCGGAACTGTTGCATTGATTTTTTATATAATCGACCCATTGTTTTATTACAGGAATGAGGGGCTTTATGAGCCGCAGTATAATGCGGACGCACGTTATCAAATGCCAGGATTATTGAGGAATATGGAATATGAAACGTTAATTACAGCTACATCAATGGGCAGGAATTTTCGTGAATCTTATGTAGATGAAGTATTGAAGACGAATACTTTAAACGGTTCGCTGGCTTCTTCTTATGCAAAAGAGCAGTCGATGGTCACTCAATTTGCCCTTCAGGAACAGGAAAATGTTGAACAGGTTATTTGGGAGTTAAATTATTATTCTTTTGCTGAGGATCCGGACAAAGTACTGGATTCGGCTACACCTTTCCCAACATATATGTATGATGAAAACAAAATTAACGATATCCGTTATCTCTTTAACTCTTATAATGTACAATTGACCCAGGATAATCTGGAGGCCAATTTAAACGGAAGTGAAATCAGGCGGGATGTTGAGCCGTTATATAAATTTGGACAGGTAGCACCTGAAGAAACAACAGATAGAATTGAAAGGTGGCTCGGAGCTGCTGAACCGCTGGAGGAACTTCCTGAAAACCAGACAAAAGAGATGATGATTAAGTCCTTTAAAGAAAATGTTGTGACTGTCCTTGAAGAAAACCCGGATACCACTTTTACGTTTTTCTATGCACCATACCCTGTGTATAACCATTATAGATTCTATCAGATCCATCCGGAATACTTAAAAGAAAGACTGGCTTTCAAAGAAGAAGTATTTGAAATACTGAGCGAATATGACAATGCAGAGCTTTATGATTTTCAGGATGACAGAGAAATTACGTTCGATATTGGCAATTATATGGGCGATGCGGTTCATTACTATGAATTTGTAAATGAACACATCATTGATACAATCGCAAATGAAGAACCTGTTACGTCAAAAGATGAGTATGCTGCCAAACTGCAAAATTTACGTCAGCAGATTCTTGAATTCGACATAGCACAACTTGATAATGAAGGGATTGCTGAAAGATCTATAACGCTCAAAAAATAAAAAAGCTGCCATTTTAGCAGCTTTTTTATTTGTGAAATTTTAATACTCCTCTTCCTCAGCTTTCCAACTCCGAAAAGTATGTAAGCCGATCACCATAAAGATAAGAAGAAACTCCAGAATGAAAGATTCACTAAACGCAGGTGAAATGAGATCTGTGAAAAATCTAAGGAATATATAAGATACTAATAAGACCGTGGACAATAAAGTGGCGACATTTAGCAGTTTCACTGAAGTACACCTCCTGTAAGTCTTCTAAGTTGAATCATTACTGCAAATGTTTCTGGCTGACTGACTTTTTCCAGCGGGATCCTTCCGGAGAAATCTGGGTTAAATGGTCAATACGAACGTGTGAAGGCTTTAGCGACTGAATAAATAAAAACCGTTCTTCTAAATGGAAAACCGTTTCTTTATGCATGACCGCGCCTCCTTTTGACAACATCATACAACCCCTGAAGTTAGCGATTCAACAAAATCATCGTTTCTTAATCGGCTTGTTACACAAATAATATATGTAGACAAGATTCGACAAAATATCCGCTTTCATATGACATTCTGGTGACGAAAAGATTCCCGAAAGTATTGTTTATATTTATAATATATAGGGTAAAGTTTTTAAGAAATTTCCTAATTTTCGTGCTTGAAAGGGGTCGCCCATGGCTGAACAAATAGATCTTACTTTAGAAGAGCTGACTGACCGGATTTTGGACCAGAGAGTACAGTTGGCTGAGCAAATCACAGAAGAACAGAACAAACGCTATTCCAGGCTGCGTTCCATGTCAGAAAACCTATTACCATTAAGAATTGGGCTTGTTACATTATATGGTGAAGCACTTTCCATGGATCCGCTTGAACGGGCCAATCGAATTGAAAAATGGGGACTGGAAACAGGCAAACAATGTGCCGAAATGGGTACAACACTTGATTCAATGTTAAAGGAAGTCCCTTTGTACAGAAATGCAATTGGAGAACTCATTAAAGAAGTGGCCATTACATATGATTACTCAGCAGCAAAGCTTTACGAAGTCATCACGGTACTGGACCAGACCGTCAATGAAATTGTCTATTACTTCTGCTTGCCTTTTGTAGAGGTCCAGACAAAGAATCTGCAAGCTTCTCAGGAGCAGATGCTTGAGATGTCTGTCCCGGTTGTGCCTGTGGACAATGGCGTTGCCGTCTTACCGCTCGTTGGAACGATTGATACACACCGTGCTAAAATGATTATGGAGGAGTCCCTCACAAAATGTCTGGAACTGAACGTGGATCAATTTGTGATTGATCTGTCAGGTGTTGCAATGGTCGATACATTTGTCGCCCAGAAGCTTTTCCAGGTAATTGACTCTTTAAAATTAATCGGTGTTGTGCCAAAAATCAGCGGGATATCACCGGAAATGGCTCAGACAATCGTACAGCTGGGACTGGATTTTAAAGAGATACCATCATATGCCACGCTGAAAGCAGCACTTAGTGAAATAGGATTTAAACGATAATTAATGTAAAAGTTCAGATATCAGTCTGGACTTTTTTTATAACCGAAAATGAATAATTTTACTTATATGAATATAAAAGGGTTCTTTTTTATGCTCATAAATTGATATAAAACGGTCTGTAAGATTGAATATTTTTCTATTTTTAATAAAAAAACAAGACAAAAGAATTATTTTGGATTTATTTTACCATTATTGTTTCAATATAATTAATTTAATGTTACATTATTGTTACAGAAAGAAGAAGCGCATGATCTGTTATGTAGTAAGAAACGATCTGTAGATTTTAATATTAGGAGGTGTACACATTATGAAACCATTAAAAAAGCAATACATAGGTTTTGTCTGCGGAGCGCTGCTTTTCATTGGAGTCGATCATGCGGATGCTGTTGAAACGAAAGAAGTATATAATCGCTTTTCTGATGTGAGTGTAACCAGTGAGTTTTTCGATGAAATTGATAGTATGTTTTATAAGGGAGTCATCTCAGGCTACAAAAATGGAGGGAACTATCTGGATAAAGCAGAGTTCCGCCCTAACCAGTATGTGACGCGTGCACAGGCAAGTAAAATGATTTCAATTATTTCAGGATATCATCCGAATACGCAGGAAAACAATGATTATAATGATGTCCCTGAATCTCATTGGGCTCATGATTACATCACGCAACTGACGCTGGATAATATTGTGAGTGGTAAAGAGAATGGATCTTTCAAACCGGAAGATACACTGACAAGAGCACAGGCGGCCAAAATGATAGTGCATGCCTTCGATCTCAATAAGACGTATCAGGGCACTTCATTTTATTCCGATGTTCCTTCTGACAGCTGGTACGCACCCTATGTAAATGCACTGACTGAAGCGGGGATTACGACTGGCAGAACGGCTGACAGATTTGACCCTTTTGCCAAAGTGACCCGCTATCAATTAGCTGCTTTTCTGGACAGGGCATACAACCAGGTAAGCGTAGATGAAATGAATACAAGACAAACCTTACTAATAGCCATTGAAACAGTGTACAGATTGGAATCGATGACGGGCTATCATAGACAGCAAGGTTACCTGGACGGTGCCCAGCCCGTTTTGCCAGCATTTGATACTTTTCAAAATGACATTGAACCCTTCATGACAGAGAATTACTTGCCTACTCTGGAATCAGTTTATGGAAAAAGTTGTACTCAATGTTCGGTTCAACTTTTTGAAACGCAACTGAATCCTGATCGTTTTATAGAATTCTCTACTAAGAATGACGATACAATACAATTTGAGACAGCCACTTTTGGAGAACATAATATTCAATTTAAATTAGTGAGAGACAATGGAGAGTGGCAATTGGATGGTTACAGTGCAGGGGATCAAACATCCCGCACTACCCAACCAGGTATCAGGCAATAAATGATGCTGAAACCATGGCAAGATCGTTAATGAAAACTTTTGAATCTATTCAATATGAAAGCCAAAGTGATGACGTATTTATTTTCAAAGCAACTGGCACAAAAGAAAAAATATTAGTGTATGTTGGTAAGAAGTACGGTGAAGTAAGCTGGGAACATATTCGTTAACAGATTATAAGAAGGAGCATTTACATGATTAAAAAAACATTAGCAACATTTACAGGAGCCATTCTATTAACAACAGGTCTTGCAGCTCCTGTTGCAGGAGTCGAATTTACAGATGTATCAAAGGAATCACCTTTTTATGACAACCTTGAAAGCGTGTATTACAAGGATATCATGACGGGTTATAACAGAATGGACCCGATTAATCGTATTCCACGTTATGCAATGAAGCCAACTAATCAGGTGACCAGAGCACAGGCTGCGAAAATGATTGCAATTGGAATGGGATATCCAAATGCTTCTCAGGAAAAAACGACTTTTAGCGACATGACTGAATTCCATTGGGCACACGACTATGTGGCAATCCTTGAAAATGAGGAAGTCGTATCGGGAAGAGATGGTCAATTTGATCCGAACGGTCGCCTTACACGTGCTCAAATTGCCAAGATGATCGTGCTTGGCTTTGATCTTCCTTATTCCGAAACGAATCGCCAGACAGGATTCGAAGATGTAGCTGAAGACGACTGGTCAGCCCCTTACGTCAAAGCATTAGTTGATGCAGGAATCACAACAGGGACATCCGACACAACCTATTCACCAAACAGGACAGTGAAACGTTATGAACTGGCCGCATTTATTGACCGTATTTATGAAAATGAGGCCATCACGGATGAGCGTGCTCTTGTTCAGGTGCGTGATACAGTCAATAGAATGACTGAAATCTTTTTTGAAAATCTGAGCAAAACGTATCCGAACGAGCCTGCTTATCCATACGAAAACTTCCAGAATGAGATGAGAGAAGTCATCACAGCAAACTACGAGCCTACTTTAGTAGATCACTACAATAGACAATGCAGAGAATGTGACGGCTCATTTTATTATGATGCACTTGGCATGAAAGTGAATTACAAAGTCTTTGAGAATACTGAAGATGTGATCTCCATTCAAACCGTTACGCCAGGTGATGGACTAATTTATGGACGCCAGGTCAAAATCACGATTGTGAAAGAAGGCGGCAATTGGAAAGTCGATGAATACGTTTTTGATGATATCCCTGAGCTGAATCTTTCAGTAGAAGAGGCAGCTAACATCGTGGAAAATCGCAATTACAGAGGATACGCTGAAGGTTATCAGTTGTATCGTGTGGAATATCTTCGTTCAGACGAGGCGTATCATTACTTCAATCTGTATAGCACGATGGGAAAAGAAACAGTTAAAATTCATTTTAAAGAAGCCATCATAGATATCGCTCAATAACAAAAAAGCAAGGGACCGGGTCCCTTGCTTTTACTATTTATATAGCAAACCTGATTAGTCCAGGATTTTGACGTCTACTGTTTGTACGCCCCAGTCAAGAGCTGCGTCCTGAGATGGGATGAATACATCGATTTTGTTACCTTTAATAGCGCCGCCAGTGTCTCCTGCGATCGCTTCACCGTAACCTTCAACCCATACACGTGATCCTAATGGAATAACGTTAGGGTCTACTGCGATTACTTTCTGATCAGGATTTGAACGAAGATCAATACCTGTAGCAGTGATACCTGAGCATCCTGCACAGTATGCAGTATAAGCTGTTGCAGTTACAGTCAGTTCCTGAGTTGCTTCAGCAGATGGTGCTTCGCCACCTGTACCTTCTACACCTTCAGCTGACTGAGTCATACCTGAATCCTGGGCAACGGCTGACTGATCAGCTGCTTCTGCCTGAGCAGGAGCGGCTGCCTGTGGTGTTCCACCAGCTACAACAAACTCTTGTCCTGGAAAGATCAGGTCACTTGAAAGACCGTTCCATTGCATGAGTTCGCCAACAGTAATGCCGTACTCAGTGGCAATCTTGTATAGAGTGTCACCTTTCACAACAGTGTACGTTTCTTCAGAAGCTGTTTCTTCTGATACTGTAAGTGTTTGATTTGGATATATAAGTGTTGATGACAGGTCATTCCACTCTTGAATTTGTTCTACCGTGACATTGTTCTTTTGAGAGATGCTCCACAGTGTGTCTCCTCTTTGTACTGTGTGCTCTGCTGCTGACGCCTGTGCGGCTGTCCCAGCGGATAAAGCTGCGATTGCGGTTAGTGCAACGATTTGTTTTTTCATAAAATGAATACCCTCCTTCTCACTAACGAGACCAATCATAACATCTATAGATTTCAGTGGAGTGTCATTCAAGTTAGAATGTAGTAACAATTAGATTACGAGCTTAATTGTCTTTGTCTCGTTGACATGTGTATACAGGAGGCATATACTATAACCTATCTTTTAGGAAAAATCTTTTATCGATTTAACGTGGAAGAGAGGAGTAATAGAAGAATGGATCGAGTCGTCAATTTCTCAGCAGGACCTTCGGCTATGCCGCTCGAGGTCTTGATACGAGCGAAGTCTGAGCTTATTAATACAAATGGTTCAGGCATGTCAGTTATGGAAATGAGTCACCGCTCACAACATTTTGAAGAAATTTTACAGCGAACCAAGGACCTTTTGAAAAAAAGTTTAAACATCCCGGAAAACTATAAAATTTTGTTTTTGCAGGGGGGCGCATCGTTACAATTCAGCATGATTCCTTTAAATTTATTACAAAAAGATCACGAGGCAGCCTATATTATTACAGGTTCATGGTCCCAAAAAGCGTTTCAGGAGGCGACAAAAGCCGGAAATACTTCGGTGCTCGCAACATCTGAAGACACATCATTTACTTCTATTCCCGATCTATCAAATCTTACACTGAAAAACAACACATCCTACGTGCACGTCACGGGAAACAATACAATAGAAGGAACACGGATTACCAGATTACCTGATTTCAGCGTACCGGTTATCAATGACTGGTCATCCGGTATCCTGTCAGAGAAAATCAACGTCAGTGATTATGGCATGATTTACGCCGGCGCACAGAAAAATCTCGGGCCCTCAGGTGTAACCGTCGTGATCATCCGTGACGATCTCATCGGACAGGCTCCTGAATGGGTGCCCACCATGCTCAATTACAAAACACATGTAAAAGCCGACTCTCTTTATAATACACCGCCGACGTTCGGCATCTATATGATCGGCCTGATGCTCGAATGGCTGCAGGAGCTCGGAGGCGTCGAAGAGATCGAACGTCGCAACCGTGAAAAAGCTTCTCTATTATATAGCGTCATCGATGAATCACCGATTTTTAGTTCACCTGTTAAAAAAGAAGACCGTTCACTTATGAACATTCCATTTAAAACAGACAGCGCGGAACAGGATCGGGCTTTTCTTCATTTCGCCGCATCCAAACAGCTCGTGGAACTGAAAGGCCACCGTTCCGTAGGAGGCATGAGAGCGAGCATGTACAACGCCATGCCGCTTGAACACGTGGAACGCCTGGCAGACGCCATCAAAGAATTCGAGAAAATTGCCGTGGGAGGTACTTACCGTTGACGTATCAGATTAAAACCTATAACCAGATCGCCAAAAAAGGACTCGATTTACTCGACAGCCAATACGAAATCAACACTGACCAGAATCCGGACGCCATCTTACTGCGCAGCCATAAGCTGCACGGACAGCCGATCCCGAATTCCGTCCAGGCCATCGCGCGCGCCGGAGCAGGAACGAATAACATCCCGATCGACCAGTGCACCGAGCAGGGCATTGTCGTGTTCAATACACCAGGCGCCAACGCCAACGCAGTAAAAGAACTCGTCATCTCCTGTCTTATCGCAAGCGCCAGAAATCTGTTTGACGCCATTAAATGGACCAGCACGCTAAACGGGGAACAAAACGTCTCAGAAAAAGTGGAAGCCAATAAAAAAGCCTTTATCGGACATGAAATCAGCGGTAAAAAACTCGGCGTCATCGGACTCGGCAACATCGGCTCTGTCGTTGCGAACGATGCACTTGCACTCGACATGGACGTCATGGCTTACGATCCATTCGTCTCAGTCGACGTTGCCTGGACCATTTCACGAAACGTCCAGCGTGTTCACCAGCTTGAAGAACTGCTGGCCGTCTGCGATTACATCACCATCCACGTGCCGCTCAGCCCGAAAACTACCGGATTGATCGACGCCAAAGCCTTCAAAGCGATGAAAAAAGGTATCCAATTCATCAACTTTGCCCGCGGCGAACTCGTCGATGAAGTCGCATTAAAAGAAGCACTCGCAGACGGAACAGTCGGAAAATATATCACTGACTTCCCGAACGACGAAATCTTCGGACTCGATAACGTAGTGGCCACACCGCACCTCGGTGCATCCACAACCGAATCAGAAGAAAACTGTGCCGTCATGGCAGCGCGCCAGCTCAAAAACTATCTCGAAACCGGCAACATCAAAAACGCGGTCAACTTTCCAAACGTCAGCCTGCCACTCACATCACCCGGCCGCCTGACCATCATGCACCGCAACATCCCAAACATGGTTGGACAATTCTCCAACCTGTTGGCCGAACGCAACTTCAACATCGCCGACATGCTCAACCGAAGCCGAGGCGACTGGGCCTACACCCTGATCGACATCGACAACAAACTCAACGACGACGAAGCCAACGACATCATGGCTCGGCTTCAGAACATTGAGGGCGTAGTGAAGGCAAGACATATTGCGAACGGCTGGCATTAATGAGAAGCCCCTTTCTTCGGAGAGGGGTTTTTGGTTTGTTAAGATCTTTAAGAGCCCCCCCGAGCTTCGCCGGGATTTGGATGCGGAGGTGTGCAGAAAGGGAGGGGAGGTGTGCAGAATAAACGGGAAAGTATGCAGAATGAAGAAGAAGGTGTATCGAATCGGGGGAGAAGTGTGAAGAATAAGCTCACAATCGCACTGAATCCAGCTTTCGGATCCAAGCGAAGCGTCCAGCCAAGCAGGTTTTGGGTAATGAAAGTTCTTGAAGAGCCCCCGAGCTTCGCCGGGATTTGGATGCGGAGGTGTGTAGAAAGAGAAGGGAAGTGTGCAGAATAAACGGGAAAGTATACTGAATGAAGAAAAAAGTGCATAAAATCCAAGCATATCTATACAGAATAACCAATAATCTAACCAGAATAAGCAACGCACCACGAGTCCCACCACCCGAATTTTGTCCATCCTGTAAACGCCTAAACACTTCCAGCCAACAACATAAGCATTTTCCCTTTATCTTTTACATAAAATATACGATAATGATATTAAATAACTGAATATTTCAAATTTACGTGACGGGGGGAGGGTCCAATGTTGCTGACAGTCAAGATGATGAAGCCGTTTTATACACTCCAGGAAGGCAACGAGCTAAAGCTTGTCTTTGCGTACCAGTATTTCTCCGTTGTCAAAGGTGACGAAGTCTATCAGTTTATCCCGGTCGAATCGAACGAGATCCGCATCAATCTGAAAACGAAACAGATTGAAAATCTCACCGATATCTTTGTATTCCAGCGCGGTACAAGAATTTTCAGAGTCCCATTATTTCAATTGCTGCAGATATCTGATCTGCTTGAACATCTACAGGCCATCGCCCAATTTTACATCCAGCAGATACAGTCAGAAGAGGAGGAAGAAGCCATGAATGAAGAAATTACGAACCTAGAACTGCAAAACCTCTACCGGCTGATTGACAAGGCGCTACTCGAAGGTGACCGTGATCTGTTTATGGAGTTGACTGAAAAACTCAAAACAGAGGAGGCGGCACAGTAATGGTTCCGCAGCGATGTCCATAAACCCGCATTTCATGAGCAAGAGATGAAATGCGGGTTTTCATATGATTGTATATCCAAGTATTATACTTGGGAAAATTCTTAAAAAACATGCCAAACGACCCTCAAAAAAAATTACTTTTTTCCGAACCGGCCCCTCAATTCCACTCAAAGCAACTTATCTCGAATTAAAAATATTTTTCTAATCAAATAATTCACCAAAAAGTTTATCCGATTAAAGAACGAGTGTCATTACACATGTAAAAAGATTGATCCGACCTGTAAATCTTACAAATCCCGATCTACCGCCAAAATCATAAAAAAAGACCACCTGATTGTTCAGGTGGTTAATGAGAGGGTATTGCTGGGTCATTTCATAATCTTATTTTAGTATAAAATAATGCAAAAGTCTATTGGGAAAATTGGGTTTACATTAATAACCAGGTGGTCTGTTTACGTGGTTATGATCCTCAGTTTTATAATCACCTTTAGGAGCAGCTATTTGTAATTCTCCATAAGATTCATTTGATGATTTATCTCCAAAAGACGACTCAGTCAATGAATAACTCCCTGCTAATACAACTAATGCCAAACCGCTTGATAACAAAAGTTTAACTGTTTTAGACATGATAATTTCTCTCCTTTTCAATCAATGTGCGCCATTGATCGTAGTATTCTTTTGCTTTTACATAATCCCCAACCTGATTGAAATAATCGATAATTTCTTCAACAACTTCCCGGGCATCACTATAGGCATTTACTTTAATCAAGTAAGGATATAACCATTTTACAGCATATTTGATCCCGTCAACTTGGGAAAATTCTAACTTTTCTAAATAAATAGAGTAATGATGATAGTATTTATCGTTAATAATTGCTGAAATTTCTCTCAGCAGAAGTACACGACTATGCCAGGTTTTATTTACTTTTTTTGTTTTTAATGCATTTTCGAGCCATATTAGTAATGCTGTTCCGTGCGAATCAGTATATGGTTCTACTAGTTGAAGTGCTTCATCAACGTGACGTTGGACCTTAGAATATTCCTTTGACAAATACATACAGCGTGAATAGTTAATCAGAACACTCACATATAAACTGTTTTTGTAATGCATTCTAACGTTTCTTAGTAAAGGTCTATAAACTACTATAGCTTCGTTATATAATCCAAGTCTGGTATAACAAATACCTAAAATCATTTGTGCGTGAATCTGCCTGGTGAAATTACATTCGGCAACGTATAAATCATAGGCTTTTTTTCCTGTAATCAAGCCTGCTTCATTTTGATTAATACTTATGTGGGCATATGCTAGTTGATAATGGCACTCTGCGACCCAATAATTTCCTATAGGAATAGGGTTTTCCAGAAAATTGTTCATATGTTTAATCGTCATCTCATGATCTTCTTTAGTCGAACAGTGGACAGCTTGTACAAAGGAGAATATATTCAGCTCAATTGAATTGAACGTATTTTTTATCTTCTGGAGTATTTTTAAACTTTCATTAGCTTTCTCAGCTTCCTGATTCCAAAGCTGATACCTGTATATATATAAATGATAGAGGTTTACTAATTCGCTTGAAAGCATGTAATCTTGATTTTCAATAACTTGTACATACAAAGTAGCTGCAAGCTCCCGATCCTGCGTGAAAATCGCTTCAATAAATTCCTGTAACAGTTCTTTCATTTCATTGAGTCGCCCAGAAACCTCTTCAAGCTTCAACCCCAGCTTCTCCAGCAGCATTCCAACAGTTTCTTCATTGGCTGCATACATATTCGTTTCTATTTTACTTAAATGAGATGTGGAACAAATGCCCTCGGCCAGCTCTGTCTGCGTCATCCCCTGTTTCGTTCGATAGTATTTAATAATCGACCCTACGTTCATATGTTGCTCACCCCGGAGACTTTCTAGATTCTTCTATTATATATGAGACTTTCGATATAGTCATCTCATATCCTGATGGCGGTAGTCGGGAATATTTCAATCATTTCTGCGATTTCGTTAAAAATTACATTTCGTTTAAATTTTATCACGGAATCTACCGTTTGAACCGTTGCTGAATTAAAATGGTGAATTGTGCTTGTATGTTCAAGAGTAATAGTAGGAGTTCCCGTTCTGTTTACGTTATAATAGGTTGATAAAAAAGTAGCAGATCAGGGGGACTTAGCGTGAGTAAAATTAGAAAAGTAATTATACCTGCTGCAGGTCTGGGTACTCGTATGCTGCCGGCGACGAAAGCTCAGCCGAAGGAGATGCTTCCGCTTGTTGATAAGCCGACGATTCAGTACATAGTAGAAGAGGCGGTTGCTTCGGGCGTTGAGGACATAATTATTATTAGTGGCAGGGGGAAGCGTGCGATTGAGGATCATTTTGATAAGTCGTACGAACTGGAAGAAACCCTGGCTAAGAAAGAGAAGAAAGAGATTTTAGCGCAGGTTCAGGCAATTTCGAATCTGGCGAATATACATTATATACGTCAAAAGGAGCCAAAGGGACTTGGGCATGCGATTTCGTGTGCGCGCAGTTTTATTGGGGATGAGCCGTTTGCGGTGATTTTAGGTGATGACATTGTGGAATCTGAGACACCGTGTTTAAAGCAGCTGATTGATGTGTATGAACGTTATGACGGTTCTTCTATTGTAGGCGTGCAGGAAGTGGCGAAAGAAGATGTCTCGAAGTACGGGATTGTCGCCCCGGATCATCTGCTTGAAGACCGCGTTTACAGTATTAAGACGCTTGTTGAAAAGCCGTCTATCGAGGATGCGCCATCTACATTGGCGATTCAGGGGCGTTATATTCTGCAGCCGGAGATTTTTGAGATTCTCGAAACGCTTGAACCGGGTGCAGGAGATGAGATTCAGCTGACGGATGCGTTAAGAAAGCTGTCAGAGGATCAGCGTCTGCTGGCTTATTTTTTTGATGGGGACCGTTACGATGTAGGGGATAAGTTAGGATTTATTAAGGCGACGCTTGAACTTGGCTTGAAACGGGAAGACCTTAAAGAAGATTTAGAGTTATATATTAAGGAGCTAATGGCACGTCAGAAAGGATAAGATCATGAATATTGGAATTGCAGGTACCGGGTACGTCGGACTTGTAACAGGAGTGTGCCTGTCTGAAGCAGGCCATCACGTTACATGTCTGGATGTTTCACCCGAGAAAATTGCTTTGATGAAAAGCGGGAAATCACCTATTTACGAACCTGGGCTTGAGGAAATGATGCAGCGCAATCAGGCTGCAGGACGGCTCACATTTACAACTGAAAAAACGGAAGCTTACCGTGGAAAAGATATTCTATTCATTGCAGTTGGAACGCCTGAAGGAGAAAATGGTCACGCTGATCTTTCTTTTGTGAAAAAAGTGGCGGAAGAAATTGGTGACACGATTCAGGATGATGCGATCGTTGTAACAAAAAGTACGGTTCCAGTCGGCACAAATGATCAGGTTGAGGCGATCATCCGGGAACGGGCAGCGTCAAACATTCAGGTGCACGCCGTCTCGAACCCGGAGTTTTTACGCGAAGGAAACGCGATTCATGATTCCTTCCACGGAGACCGGATTGTGATCGGCGGACACCACCAGCCGGCTGTAGACAAGGTAGCAGAATGCTTCAGCTCTTTTGGGATTCCGATTGTGAAGACTGACACAAAGAGCGCTGAGCTGATTAAGTACGCATCTAACGCCTTTCTCGCGACAAAAATCAGCTTTATTAATGAAATTGCCAACATTTGCGAGCTCACAGGTGCGAATGTTGAGGAAGTGGCTGAAGGGATGGGTCTTGATAAGCGGATCGGCAGTCAGTTCCTAAAGGCAGGGATCGGCTTTGGCGGATCGTGTTTCCCGAAGGATACGAAAGCCCTGACCACAATGTCTGCAGAAGCGGGCTATGAGTTCCGTATGCTGAATGCGGTGCTTGAGGTCAATGAACTTCAGCATAACAAGCTGCTTGAAAAGGCGGATGCTGAGAACGCAATTGAAAAAGGTGTGAAGGCTGCAGTGCTTGGCCTTGCTTTCAAGCCGAACACAGATGATACGCGTGAATCACCCGCGATCCGTCTTATCGAAGAGCTCCAGAACCGGGGAGCGGATATTATCGCGTATGATCCGATTGCGACAGAGAAAATGAAAGAGGTTTTTCCGGATCTGACTTATACAGATTCACTCGAAACAGCTCTTCAGGATGCTGAAACCGCGTTTATTATTACGGATTGGGCGCAAATTAAAGAAACCGATCCTTCCTATTTTAAAGAAAAAATGAAGCGTCCGGTTATTTTTGATGGACGTAATTGTTTTACGGTTAGTGACATGAAAAAGCATGGCATTGATTACCATTCAATTGGACGTGGATAATGAAAGAAATTCTTTCATTTCCACTATGTCAACTTAAGATGTTTTTCGATATAATAAAAGGCAGGTTTATGGGAATAAACCGTGAAAGGAAGTACGTAACGTATGTTTGAAAAAATTTGTGTCGTTGGGCTTGGGTATATCGGGCTTCCAACAGCTGTGATGTTTGCAAACCATGGTATTAAAGTTCATGGAGTGGATGTGAACGAGAAAGCAGTCAGCATGATTCAGAATAAGCAGCTTCACATCGAAGAAAATGGTCTGCAGGAATACCTTGAAAAAGCGGTAGATGCAGGCACGTTAACCGTTTCAACAACACCGGAGCAAGCGGATGTGTTTATTATTGCCGTTCCGTCTCCGATTAATGATGATAAGACAGCGAACCTGGACTATGTCCGCAAAGCGACTCAGTCTATTGTGCCGTTTGTTAAAAAAGGCAACCTTGTGATCCTTGAGTCAACTGTTCCTCCACGTACAGTTGAAGATGTGATGATGCCGGTTCTGAAGGAAACAGGTCTTGAGTTTGGAACAGAGCTTCTGATTTCTCATTCTCCGGAGCGCGTGATCCCGGGCAGAATTTTTGAAGAGCTTGTTCAAAATGACCGGATCGTCGGCGGAATCAGTGAAGAATCGTCACAAAAAACGAAAGAGCTGTATGAAACGTTCGTTAAAGGAAAAATCCATTTAACAGATGCAACAACAGCTGAGCTTGTTAAAGTGATTGAAAACACGTACCGTGATGTGAATATTGCATTTGCCAACGAGCTTGCAAAGATCGCTGAAAAGCTCGATGTTAATGTATGGGAAGCGATTGATTTCGCAAACTTCCATCCGCGCGTGAACATTCATAAGCCGGGTCCTGGCGTTGGTGGTCACTGTATCGCTGTGGATCCATGGTTCCTTGTTGAATTGGCACCGGACCTTGCAAAAATGATTCACCTGGCGCGTGAAACAAACGACGGCATGCCTGCTCATACGGTAGGCCGCGTGCAGGAATATTTCCAGCGCAAGCAGATCCAGAATGGCCGCGTAGCCGTATTTGGTCTTGCTTTTAAAGGAAATGTGGATGACGTGCGTGAAAGCCCGTCATTGGAAGTATTGCGCCAACTTGAAGAAGCGGGACTTGATTACACAGCATTTGACCCGCATGTGAAAGAAAATAAGGTTCCCTGCCAGACGCAGGATTTCACAGAAGCTGTTAAGCATGCTGATCTTGTGCTTGTACTGACGGACCATAATGAATTTAAAGAACTGAACCCAGCATCCTTTAAGGATGAACTCCGCACGGCCGCTGTACTGGACACGAAAAACTGTCTGAACCGCAGCAAGTGGGAAGAAGCAGGCTTTGAGTTTGGATTACTTGGAGATTCCAAACAATCCTGAGCAAAGGCCTCAATGAAATAGGTGATGACATGAAGGAAAACTTTCTGGGTGTCGACGTCAGCCCTGAGAACTATGATGAGCTGATTAAAGCCCTTTTTAATAGACTTGAGCAGAAACAGAAATCATTTATTGTCGCCATCAATCCTGAAAAGGTAATGAAGGCGCAGGATGATCAAAATTTAAAAGCTCTTTTAAATCGTGCGGATTTTCAAATTCCTGATGGGATCGGCATTATTCTGGCATCGAAGCTGAAAGGCGGAAATGTCAGAAGCCGGGTCACGGGTATTGATATGATGATGCGAATTTGTGAAGAGGCAGCACAGACAGGGAAAAAGGTCTTTTTATTCGGTGCCAAACCTGGTGTAGCGGAAGAGGCTAAAAAAGGTCTTGAGGAGCGCTATCCAGGTATACAGGTCTCAGGAACGCTGAACGGTTATGAAAAAGATCCGGCTGTGATCGAAGCAGCGATCAATGAAGCAAAGCCGGACATCCTGTTTGTAGCGATGGGAAGCCCGGCACAGGAATACTTCATCATTGAAAATATGCAAAAGCTGTATCCGCATATTTTTCAGGGAGTTGGCGGTTCATTTGATGTGCTGTCGGGCCGGATTAAGCGTGCGCCAGAGGGGTTTCAGCGTCTCGGACTTGAATGGTTTTACCGTTTGCTGAAAGAACCGAAGCGGATTAAGAGACAAATGATTCTTCCGAAATTTCTGCTGAAAGTGCTGAAGAAATAGGAGAATAAGATGTCAAAATTCAGAGCAGCGAGTATTTTGTTTTTACTTTCTACACTTGTATTGAAATTTTCGAGCATGCTTCGCGACATGACGATCGCGGGGCTGTTCGGTGCGTCAAGCCAGGCGGATATTTATTTTGCGGCGATGACGGTGCCCAATGCGATTGTGCTGTTTATGCTGACAGGAATGAAGGATGCCTTTTTGCCGAGCTACTATGAATTTGAGCGTCGGGGAAAAGGCTTTTCCCATTTAACGAATGTGGTAAAGGGAACATTTTGGATCTCTGTTGCGATATCAGCGATTGGCATTGCAGCTTCACCGTTTCTCGTAAGACTGTTATATCCGGAGTTTAGCAACTATGAAGACGGGTTCCAGATTGCCGCGTGGACGGCGATTATTTATTTCATTGCCATTATCTTTGTGGGAATGAATGCGGTGTATGAAGGCTTTTTTGATTCGCAGAAAAAGTTTTCATTTTCAACGTTTTCACAGACCGTTGTTGTCCTCGTGATGATTGGTTTTACGTTTTTATTTTATCAGCAGCTGAGTATTTATGCGGTGCCAATCGGTTATCTGATCGGGACGATGATTTCGTTTTTGATTAAAATGATCTATTTAAAACCGAGTAAAATGATGGCCTGGACACAGAAAATGGACAAACAGGAAATCAAAAGCTTTTATCTGATTTTCCTGCCCGTTGGACTGACGATTGCAATCGGCCAGATTAACCTTATGGTGGATACGATTTTCTCCGCGCGTTTTGCGGAAGGGGTTGTAACGAATCTGACGCTGGCTTTCCGCCTTGTGAATATTCCTCAGGCGATCTTTGGTGTCACCATTGCAACGCTCGTTTTTCCACTGATTGCTTCTGCCTATAGTGAGAAAAAGATGGGGCTGTTTAAGCAGGGGATTGAAAAAGGTCTGATGTTTATGTTCATGTTTCTTGTGCCAACCGTGATCGGGATGATTCTGGTGATGGATCAGGTTGTGCAGCTGTTTTATCAGCGTGGGGAATTTACGGCGGCTGATACGTCAGAAACAAGCCTATATGCGATTTTTTACGTTGGATCGGTGCTGTTTTACAGTATTCAGGCCGTAATTGCCAAAGGTTTTTACACGATGTCAAAAGGATACCTCATGATGAGAATAGGACTTGTTTCCATCGTGCTGAATATCTTATTAAATTGGTGGTTCTCAAGCCTTTTTGGTCCGGTTGGACTCGCTTTTTCATCATCTGTGGTCGGAATGTTGTACTGTCTGATGACATTTACGACGTTGTATAAAATCACAGAAGGCTTTAATATAAAGAGTATCGGATGGAATTATCTTAAAGTAATGACAGCAGCAGGAATGATGGCTGCCGTACTTTACGGACTCCAGCAGACAGCCATTGTCTCCTGGTCGGTCATTCCATACCTGATTGTCATTGGTGTTGCCGGCATTGTCATTTATGCTGCAGCATTGTGGCTGTTAAAGAGTGAACCATTTAAGGAATTAATCAGAACGAGGGGGAGACGAACAGGATGAAGATCAGACATACGCTTCAGGAATTGAATCGCATCGATATGTTTTCACCATACCTGTTTTTCCCTTTTGTCATTTTTATTTATTTTGCCACGAGCCTGTTTGACTTCGGGCGCTTTGAATACTTTGATTTAACGTATTCAGTTGCGCCTGTTGTGCTGACAGGCTTTCTCTCCTATTGGCTGATGGTCTGGATTGTCCGCAGTAAAAACTGGCGGTTCACGATCACGCTCCCGGACAGC
This sequence comes from Jeotgalibacillus aurantiacus, assembly GCF_020595125.1. Lineage (NCBI taxonomy): Bacteria > Bacillati > Bacillota > Bacilli > Caryophanales > Caryophanaceae > Jeotgalibacillus > Jeotgalibacillus aurantiacus. Next base: position 227,294 of record NZ_JACNMS010000001.1, on the reverse strand, counting down.
CTGAGAGGAAAAAGCATACCTCTCTTGTTTTTGCTTGCAGGAGTTGGACTGGTTGCATACATACTATTAATTATTTCCGGACAAATCGGTATTTTTGATGCGGAAGTCCGTCGAAACCCGAATCCGTCACTGCAGTTTTTCAGCGCGATGCTCTGGTTCGCGGCATTATATCTTGGCAGCTGGTTTTTCCTCGTGAAAAATCGGAAAATTGGCGCGTTTCTTTTACTTTTAATCATCCTGATCGGTTTGTTTGCATTGATCGGCTATATTACACCAGTCATTGTCATGCTTTTTACAGCCATTATTGTTTTTCATTACATGGTGAGACCGATTGAATTCACCTGGTTTATGACGGCACTCTTAATTGTAGGTCTGACGTTTTCCATGATCGGTTTTTATCAGCTGTCAACGGAAGATCCGTCAAACCCGTTAAACAGCCGTGATCTGCCTGAAGTATCTGATGAACTGAATGTGGACCAGATTGAGGAACGAAATGCGTTGCTGCGTGCAAAGATGGAAGAGACACCTGACGTCATTAGAGGGATAAATTATAAGAATGTGACGGGACACGTGGTGTTAAGTAAACTGATGGAATATACCGATCAGGAGGGTTACCTGCTTGGAGATCTTCATGCAAGTATTCTTGGTCCTGTACTTCCGGGCGAGCAGATTATGCCAAGGAAGCTGGTAGCAGAGCTGACAAACTCGCTTTCAGTGGAGGAAGGAATCTATATTACCCGTCCGGGGAGAACCACATCACCGACGTTATTTGGGCAGTTTTATGCGGACTTCGGGTATGTGGGTGTGATCCTTGGATTCGGCCTTGCAGGTTTTCTGATTACGATTTTATATAACCAGACCCGTCAGGTAGGAGAGCGTTCTTATCAGAAAATCGCCTATGCTTTTGTGCTGACAATCTTTACGGTTTCCCTTCATACCGGCCTTTTGGATCTTGGTTTGATCTTTATGATTCTCTTTGCTTTTGTTACGTCTACCGTTGAAAAGAAAATATAATAATAAAAAAACAAAGATTGTGAATAGAAGAAATAGATGGTAAACTGTAAGGGCAGATAAATTTTTCCTCTAGAATATAAAACAGGCTGGTTGGTGGCCGGGAGCGCTCTTTTTGAAGGGCGCTTTTTCATTTTCAGCCAGCAGATTTTTTTGAAAAACCGTGACGAGGACATCCTACGCTTTCCGCTGTCGAGCTCTGTCGGGCAGGGACTAGCAAACTTCCAGCCCCCTCGTACGATAAGTCAACATCAGCTCACTGCGTTCGCTGTGTTTCCTTTATCTCCGTCGGTGCCAGTCCAGTTTGTACGTCCCTAAACGCCCGCCTCCGCTTTTCCTAGGCCGGGCGGTGAACCCGCCTGCGCTTTAGTCGGTTTCACCTGTCCCTTTCCGCCACAGGAGTCTTCGGATGTCCCCGTCACTTTAGGTAGAATTGTTATTTTCTATCATGTATTATCCAAGACAAAACCCCCTGCGAATCGTTTCGCAAGGGGGTTTTATGATTGAATTCCTATGCCTGCTGAGGTGGATAGGCTTTCCAGCGGCTGAAGTCAGCGTCTGTTTTTTGAACCATTTCTTTTGGGAAGATGAAGGTCCATGGTTTGCTTGTGTTGGATGATACGCTTAGCGGTCCAAGCTTGAAGCCGCCTTTTGCCACGACATCTCCTTTTGCATCTTCAATCACAAGTGGAAGCTGCTCGAGTGAGATGTTTTTCTGACTGCCGTTACGGATCAGCAGTGTGACGTGGAGACTGCCGTCCTGTTTCATCGCCTGCTGCAGTCCGAGGAAATTGACTTCCCCTGGTTTTGGCGGTTCGGTGTTTTGGACGAATGCTGAAAGCTTTTCCTGCTCTTCTACAGCAAGTGATTTCTCCCAGTTTTCATCAAGCTCAAGACGATGTGGCACTTCTTTTGGTTTTAATTCAAAAGCAAGCTGCCAGTCTTCAGAAGGAATTTCTTTAGCCTCAATGGTCTTCTTCTCAAAATCAAACTGCCATGGACGGCTGCTTTCTGCCGGAAGCTCGCCTAGTTCTGCAAGATCAAACTCCTTACGGGCAATTCGTTCGCCTTCAGGATTAAGTAGCAGTAATGTTGTCTTGCCTAAAGTAACAGGCTTTTCAAGGCTCGTGCGGACAAAGGCTGTTACGCTGACCATTCCGGTTTTTTCGTGATGCTCGAGATCAATACCGGATAGAGAAAGCTGGTTGCGCTTCAGATCAGGAAGTTCATTATTTAAAAACTGATAGAAGTATTTGCTCTCATCATTTACCTGCGCCTGCGGATGAATGGAAAGCCTGGTTTTGATTTGTTCTTCTCCTGAACCGTCTGATGATGTGCCGAGCACTTCATCAGAGGATACTGCATGGTCTTTACCTTGTTTCTTTTTATCACGTGTGAATTTTTTCAGCCAGCTCATGTTGTTGTCACTCCGTTCTTTCGTTTTTCCATTTGTGTGATTAGCTGCGCGGTCTGACGGCTTACATCCTGCTCAAGCTGATAGTGCATCATGCGGAACAGTTCAAGGCCTTCACGCTGATACTGACGCATTGGATCTTCCTGTGAATAGCTTCTGAGTCCTACGCCTTCCTTCAGGCGGTCCATCGCATCAATATGACGTAACCAGTAGTAGTCTGTTCTTGATAACAGAAAACGTCTCAGTTTTTCAGCGAATTCCGGTTCCTTCAGGTGCTCATCTACAAGCTCCACATAATGATCTGTTGCTTCTTTAATCTGCTTTTTCATTGCTTTATAAGGTGTTTCCTCATTTATAAAATCAAATTCAGCAGTCGGAATCATGTAAGAAAGGTTTTCTTTTAACAGTTCAAGCTCCCACGATTCTTCCGGCTCATCCTCAGGACACTGCATGCGGATTTCTTCCTCCACATGAGAGGAGATGATTTTCTTCAGAATCGGGTGGACGGCTTCACGCTCAAGCAGCTTGTCGCGCAGGTCGTAAATGGTTGCCCGCTGCAGCCCAAGGACATCATCCAGCTTCAGGTTATATTCACGCATAGAGAAGTTCGCGCCTTCACAAATCCGCTGTACTCGATCAATGAACTCTTTTACTTTTTTGTTTGTGATTTCCCCGTTTTTATTTGAACTGATTTTGCTCTTTAACTTTTCAAGCTCTTCGCCGGCAAATCGACGGTACATCTCATCTTCGAGTGAAACGAAGAATTCCGCCGTTCCAGGATCACCCTGACGCCCTGATCGACCTTTTAGCTGGTTATCAATACGGCGGGATTCATGACGTTCAGTGCCGATCACATACAGACCGCCAAGCTCGCGCACACCTTCACCGAGTACAATATCCGTTCCCCGGCCGGCCATATTGGTAGCCACAGTGATATTGCCTTTTTGTCCTGCCATCGAGATCAGACGGACTTCCTGTTCAACACTTTTCGCATTCAGTACTTCATGCGGCAGTCCGCGCTTTTTCAATGCTTTAGACACTAGTTCTGATTGGATAATGGAGGTTGTACCGATTAAAACCGGGCGGCCGAACTGGTGCATTTCCTCAGCGCGGTCTACAGCATTTTCATACTTTTGTTCAATCGTATCAAAAATACGGTCTTCAAGATCTTCACGGGCAATCGGTTTGTTTGTTGGGACCTGAACAACGCCGAGGTTGTAAATGTCGCGAAGCTCTTTTTCTTCGGTTTTAGCCGTTCCGGTCATCCCTGCAAGCTTTTCATATTTTCTAAAATAGTTCTGGATGGTGATGGCAGCCTGGGTTTTGTTTTCCTCCGTGACTTCCAGACCTTCTTTGGCTTCGATCGCCTGATGAAGCCCGTTACTTAACGAACGGCCTTCCATGGCACGTCCTGTAAACATATCGATCAGAAGAATTTTACCTTCCTTCACGATGTAATCCACATCGCGCTTGAACATAACGCGTGCCCGCAGCGCCTGAATGACATAATGATAAAGTGTCTGGTGCTCCAGGTCATACAGGTTGTCGATATCAAAGCCCCGTTCAATCTTGGCAATTCCTTCTTCTGTCAGGTTCGTTGTTTTTGTTTCCAGATCAAAGTGGAACTCAGTGCCTTCTTCAAAGCCTTTCACAATGCGGGCACACAGATAGCTAAGTTCAGTACTGATCCCGTCTTTTCCGGCAATGATTAACGGTGTTTTTGCTTCATCAATCAGTACACTGTCCACTTCATCAATGATCGCAAAATGAAGCGGACGCTGCACGCGCTCATTCAGATCGTAGACCATGTTGTCGCGCAGATAGTCAAAGCCATACTCACTGCCAATTCCGTATGTAATATCAGCCTTATAGGCCATCCGTTTGCGATCCGGATCGATGCCAGGGATGTTCAAGCTGACTGATAAACCAAGATATTCGTGAACCTGTCCAATTAAGTCGCGGTCACGCCTGGCAAGATATTCGTTTACTGTGATGACGTGTACGCCTTTCCCTTCAAGTGCATGCAGGTAGGAAGGAAGGGAGGCAACAAGTGTTTTTCCTTCTCCCGTTGGCATTTCTGCGATGTTGCTGTCAGATAGTGCAAGTCCGCCGATCAGCTGAACGTCAAAGTGGCGCATGCCGAGAACGCGTTTTGAGGCTTCGCGAACTGTGGCAAAGGCTTCGTTACGGATATCTGACAGTTCTTCGCCGTCTGTGAGACGTTCTCTGAAACGGGCTGTCTGCGCTCGCAGCTCTTCGTCGGTTAAAAGGGAGATGGATTCTTCCAGTTTATTGATCTCCTGGACGTGTTTCCGGTAGTCCTTGAGCTGCCGGTCGTCCCGGGAGCCGGTGATTTTTTTGATGAGTGTAATCATGGTGTACGCTCCTTGTATGGTTTTCTGAATCGTTGATCTCCGCTCCGGGAGGCGCTTTCCTTTTTCCAGCTCCGGCGACTAGCCCCTCGAGGTCATAAGTCAAAGCTGAATGAGGGCGAAGGTCAGCCCTCTTTATCATCTTTGACTCATCCTTGTCGGGGCTGTACGAGTCGCCTCCGCTTTTCTGAGGCCGCAGTAGTCGCCTGCCCTCCGCTTCGATCAACTAATAATCGCGAAATAAAAATTAACATTACGAAACTTTTTTGAAAGTGTTACAAACACCTTACAGTATAGCATTAACTGCCAGTTATGACATTAGAATATTAGGAAAATTGCATGGATGGGAATGGTAATTATGGTATGGTTAGAGGGAAGTGCAATGCTAAAGGGGGAGGCGTATTGAAGAAGGTTATGACTTTTACCGCGGCTGCGGTGCTGTCTGCCGGGATTTTTGGAGCAGATGGAGCAGCCGCGGCGGAAAATGATGTGCAGGGGTTTAAGGAGCTGTTAACGGAGGTTGGACGGGATAAGGGCATTCCTCCTGAAATTTTAAAGGCAATGGCGTATGCGGAGAGTAAGGGTTTTGTTCATTTTGATGAGAATGGGAAAGCGATTCGGACGGATGACGGCGGTATTGGGCTGATGCAGCTGACGCTGACACCGGAGGAGATTTCACGTTACCAGATAGATACGGATCGTCTGGAGTCTGATGTAAAGTATCATATCGAACAGGCAGCGGATCATCTGTTGAGAAAGAAGAATCTGAATTTGCCACTTGTGAATGACAACGAGCTGCATGATCTTGAGTCCTGGTATTTTGCGGTGATGGCGTATAACGGGTTAAGTGAGATTAATGATCCTGGTACGCATCCTGTATCGTCTTATCAGGAGCGGGTGTTTGATTATGTGCGTAATTACAGTCTGATTCCGCTCGGGGAGACGCCGGAACTAACAATCAATTATGGTGATACGGATGAAGATCGCCTCATTATGCGATTCCCGGCAGATCTGGATTACACCTGGCCAACAGAAACAGAGAGTCTTCAGTTGGCTGAGATCGGGGATATGGTTTTCTCCTATAATGAAGACCTTTCTTATTCCAACTTAAGAGAAAGTATCACGGATGCAACTCCTGAGCGGATTAATCATTATACGCCAATGCAGATCACTGGTGGACCGTATGAAGCAACCGGTGAAGCAAATCAGTACGTGTTTTATGAAGTGAAAGGAAACTTTGGGACTGGATACATCGCAAGTTCAAATCTCCAATCAAGCGACGATCTGAAGGTGTTCTCGGATCTGAATACAGGTGAGGTAGAGACAGCCGTTGCCTATCTTCAGCATAGAGGCATTATTAATGGGTATACAGATGGCACTTACCGCGAGCGAAGTGTACTGGAGAGACGTCATGCCGCTGCACTGATTGTACGGGCACTCGGTCTGACAAAGCCTGATAACTATGTGGTGAAATCACCGGATCTGACGCCGTCCACTCCAGGATATGAGGATCTTGCGATTATGGAATACCACAATATTATGGGACGTGGCGGTACGATGGATGCAACGAAACCGCTGAAGCGTTCACAGATGGCTTCTATCCTTAATAGAGCATTTGGAGATGTGTATGAAGATCCGACGGGCGTGATCAGGATTCGTGATATTGCTGTCACAGATGCGAACTACCCTGACATTTCCACACTTGTTTATAATGACATTACAGTAGCTGACGCTGATCGTGCTTTTAATCCATGGAGAGATGTGACGCGTGGCCAATACGCGTTGTTTGTCGAAAGGACTATCAGACTGATGGAAGAGAAGTAATTTCATAGAATAGTAAATATTAAAGCTGGTGTAAAAAGGATATTCGGGACTTTTTTCGCCAGTTTTATTTTTTGTAAAAATACAATTAATATTCTGTAAAAAGGATAAAAGTCATTGTAAATAGGGAAAAGTTTTCTTGAATGACACCGGACTGGAACTTAATGTAACAACCGTTACAGCTATATTTCATAAGGGTTTGTTTATATAATGGTCAGAAAATTCTACTCAAAAAAAGGTTGTAAAGACAGTTTTCTTCGAAAAAAACAGAAAAAAAGATTGAAATATTCCTGTCATCTTGTAGAATAAAGGAAGGCGAGAGGAATACGAAATATTCTATGATTTGTCAATTTATATGAATAAATGACATTTTGTAAAATGTTTGACATTCTTTGAGTCTGTGACTATACTGATGGGTGTAGCTTCACGGTGTGCTTTTTAGGACTTTATGAGTACCTACATACATATCCTTCAAAAGCAGACCATTAATATATTTTCCATTTAAGGGAGGAAATTTTTACATGGCTTACCAACCAAAGTCTTACCGTAAGTTTCTTGCGGGTACTGTAACAACTGCTCTTGTTGCATCTGTAGTAGCACCAGTTGCTGGCGCTCAGGAAGCACAAGCAGGCAAAACATTCACTGACGTATCTGTGACAGACGTTCACGGCGAAAACATCTACAAAGCTGTTGACCTTGGTCTAATCAATGGTTACACAGATGGAACGTTCAAGCCTTACTCTGATATCAAACGTTCTCACGTTATCAAGATCCTTGCTCGTTACGTAATTGCTCAAGCAGGTGCTGAAACACTTGCAGACTATCAGGAAATGGTTGACCTTTCAGAAGTAACACCATTCAATGATATTCCTGAGTCAATCTCTGACAAAGAACTTTACAGCCTTTCTCTAGTAGTGAAAGAAGCTGGAATCTTCGTTGGAAGCAACAACAATGTTCGCCCTTCTGACACAATCTCACGTCAGGAAATGGCAACAGTTCTTGTTCGTACTTTCGGACTTGAAGATCTTGAAAACGTTGAGTCAGATGTAACTGACCTTGACGCTGCTTTCGAAGTTCACCGCGAAAACATCAACATCCTTCGCGAGAACGAAGTAACAACACAAACAGAATTCGATCCACGTGACAACACGCTTCGTGGTCAGTTTGCTTCATTCCTGATCCGTGCGCTTGAAGTTAATCCGATTCCAGTTCCAATCCCACTTCCAGCGTTCGAACTTATGTTCAACGAAGAAGGTAACGAGTTCACTGCTACTTTCGATGAAATGGTATCTGAAGATGTATCTGACGACGTATTACTTGCATCAGTTGTTGACGCTGGCGTAATGGTAAATGGTGAGCCTGCATCTGCTGAGCTTCTTGCAGCTCTTAACTTAATGCCTGAGTGGAACGAAGACCGCACTGCAGTAACGTTCACTCACACTGACCTTGACGTAGCAGTACGTGTACTTGGTCTTGATGCTGAAGAAATCGAACTTATGATTGGTGAAGCATCTGCAACTTACACACTTGAAACGTTCGGAATTGCTTCTGCTGAAGTAGTAGACGGAAAAGTATCTGTAACTTTCGAAGGCGACGTGTCTGAAGAAGAAGCAGCTTACCTTGTATCTACTCTTGAGTTCGATCCAGCTCTAACGGTTGTTGAAGGTTCTGTAGAAGCTGCAACAGCTGCTGCTGACGATCACACATCAACATTCACTTTTGAAGTTGAAGAGGACCTTTCTGAAGTGACTGAGCTTTCTATCGTAGGATTTGATGGTGCTGTAGTAGAGGTACCTGTTCTTACTGGTGAAGTAATGGTTGAGAGTGTAATGGCGGTTAACACTAATCAACTTGCTGTAACGTTTAACCAGGCTGTAAACACAGAAGATGCTGAGATTACTCTACGCAGAGGTGCTGTAGTTTACAATGCTGACGTCACTTTCAATGAAGAAGGCACTGTAGCAACACTTGAAACTGCAGTTGATCTTCCTGCTGGAGACTACACTGTTACAGTTGAAGGTCTTACAGAAGAAGCTTTAGTTGAAACTGTAACTGTTGAAGCAGAAGAAGTAGCTGGAGTTGAAATCATTTCTAATACATTCTCTACAATGAATAATGCAACAATTGATTTTAAAGTAGTTAATCAATATGGAGCAGACATGGAGATTGATGGAGATGAAGTTGTAGCGACAGCATTCAATGTTACTGGTGCAAATAACGTATCTTTAACTGGATCTGCGACAGAAAGTAAAATTTCTTTCACGGATGTTGACGGTGCAGATGATGTTCTTGGAAACGATGACGATCAAATTGCAGTAGGGGATCAAGTACGTGTTACTATCTCTTATCAAGGCGAAACTATCCAAAAAACTGTAACTGCTGTTGAAATTCCAGCTGCAGCTGATGTTTCATTTGGTTCTGTAGAGCCATTAGAAGGTGAAGTAAGAATTACCCCTTCGAACGCTGGATTGAAAGTACCATATGTTTTATCTAATCAGTTTGGTGAAGAAATTGAATTTGATACTCACACTGCTAACGCAGATGGAGTTGCTAACACTGAAACAATTGATGGTGTACTATTTACATCTTCTAATCTTTCAGTTGTAAACCCAGATACATTTACAGTTAATGCTGATGGAGAACTTTTATTCACAGCTGGTGCTTCTGCTGGAACAGCTATCGTAACAGCGATCATTAACTCGACTGGTGAAACTGCAAGCTTTACAGTAACTGTTGAAGAAGCTGCTGAATTAGAAGCTCTTAACCTTTCTGAGCCAAGTGTATTAGTTGCTGCTACAGAAACTGTTGAAGTTCCATTCAGTGCAGTAGATCAGTACGGTGATGCTATTGCGCCGGATAGTACTCTATTAAACGGAATTACTTTTACTTCATCTAACAATTTAGTTGTTAATGGAGCATCAGTTGATTTTGACTCTGAAGGTAAACTTCAAGTTCCGACACTTGATGATGGTGAGGTTACTCTTACTGCAACTAAAGGTGGGGTGACAGTTGGTACTGTAACTCTTGACGTTCAAGAAGAAGCTGTTGCTAACTCAATCGTTTCAGTTGATCTTGCTGAAAGATATGAAGATGGTGGGACTGCAGAACTTACTTTCAGTGACATCACTGTAAAGGATCAGTACGGACGTGACTTCAACCTAACAACAGAAGAAATTTCTGTATCAGCTGTTGATGGTTCATTTGATACTGTAACTGCATCCCAAACAACAGATGGTGGAGATGGAACATTCAATGCAACTACTGATGTTTTCACTTTCACAGGTACTTCAGATTATGATAACAATGAAGTTGTTGAAATCTCTCTTCCAGGTGGAACAGATACATTTGAATTAACATTAGCTTCAGTTGCAGAAGATGAAATCACTTCTTACTCAATCAGTGATGTAGGCGTATTATATGCTGATGCTGCTCATACAGCTGCAAGTGATTATGCTGAAACTTTGACTGTTATGGGTATGACGTCTGATAATAAAGAGGTTGCACTTGTATCTGGAAAAGTAACTTCTTGGTCAACTTCAGCCCCTGGTGTAGTTGGAATTACTGGAGATGTTGCATTTGGATTAAGTGCTGGAACATCTACTATTTCAGCATTTGACGGTGCGACTCGTCTAGCTACTTTGACTGTTACAACATCTACAGAGGCTCCGGTACCAACTTCAGTGTCATTTGCTGATGATTCATTAGCTTTGGATACTGTAACAACTACATCTGGTTCAGTAGTGCTTACGGTTGAGGATCAGTATGGAGTAGATATTACTGCTGGTGCAGAAACTGATGGAACTTATAGTTCTTCTGACGAAGATGTAGCAACAGTAGCTGCTGACGGTACTGTAACTGCAGTAGCAGCAGGAACAGCAGTAATTGCATTCGTTTCTGAAAATGGTTTAGTAGCTACTTATGAAGTAACTGTAAACTAATTAAGACTTAAATACGGTTGTAAGTAATCCTTGATGAAAATTTCTGAAATTTTCTATAAAAAAGCCGACTATTTCTGAATATCAGAAATAGTCGGCTTTTTACTGTATATATAAATGAAATAAAGAGATTAGATCTTGTTTCATTCTATGCTTAAAATGCTGTTGAAACACCGGGACGTAGATTCTGTTTCATTCGGTGATCGAAAGGTTGTTGGGTGAAAGAGGTTGTCCTGAAAAGAAAGCTCCAGATTGCTCTGAATTGAGTGATCTGGAGCTTCTTTTATTTTATGACGTATTTTCCGCCTGATGTGGCGAAGAGGATGTGCATTATTCATATCGGATAACGTGTTTTTAGGGAGTGATTGAGACGCATCTATTACCGATTGAGACATAAATCTAAAACATAACATTCAGGACAATCTTCATTTTGGTCAAGATCATCGTTGGGTGTTGTTCTTTCAATCGTTATCTTAATGATTTATAATAAGTTCTCAATCCGTTCTTTTGAGTATCTGTGATATATCCCATTTTTTCGAAGTTATTTTTGGAGTATTCATTATTACTTTTTACCTTTACAAGCATGTATAAAAAACCTCTATTTATCGCTTCTAATTCTGCCTTTTCAGTCAATATTTTTTGAAGTGATCTCCCTCGAAATGAAGAGTGCACTAAAAACGAGAAAATTTCTGCTGTTTTGTTTATACATTCTTTGTTAATTCCCTTTGGCAAACTATATGGATGGACTCCTTCAAAATGCACAAGATAATATGCTATTAATTTATCTTCTTCAAATATTCCATAACAAATTACTTTTTTATCTTTCATTACCTTAAAAAAATGCGGACTTACCTCAAGAAAATCATTACAATTTTCATCTATTTCTTCTACTTGATGAACAAAATCAATTAAGTTTGAAATTTCATTAGAATCTAATAACCTTATCTCCAATTTTATTCCTCCATGCCAAACATTTTATAATCAGTATAACAGAGTTAAGGTTTCTTAATATATTCATTTATTCAGCAGTAGGGGGTTGATAATCAACCGCTAAAAATTCTACTCCACTGGCCACTAAGTGCTCGTAAACCTTCGGTTGTGAAACACCGGGACGTAGATTCTGTTTCATTCGGTAATCGAAAGGTTGTGGTTGAAAGAGGTTGTCCTGAAAAGAAAGCTCCAGATTGCTCTTAATTGAGTGATCTGGAGCTTCTTTTGTTTTATGACGTATCTTCCGCCTGATGTAACGAAGAGGATGGGCGTTATTCATAACTGGCAACGTGTTTTTGTAGAAACACCGGGACGTAGATTCTGTTTCATTCGGTGGTCGAAAGGCTGTTTAATGACCTAAATTTGCTCCTGAAAAAGAAACTCCTGCTGTCTCTTAGTTGAGATGGCAGGAGTTTTTGTTGTATAGACAAGAGGTGCGTTATTTGGAGGGCTCTGTTACTCTTATATATTGATCCGGAGACAATGCAGAAATAAAGGAACGGCCGCTCGGTCCAGTTACTTCAAAACCAGTCTTCAATTAACGAAAAAACCTTTACTTCTTTTGCTTTGGAAGTAAGATAATCAAGGTCTAAGTCATCTTTATGAATGAGAAACATGCGGTAGGCCCACTCATAGTCTTCATCATTTTGAGGATAAACCAATGTAAACGCAATACCTTCAAGACGGTGAATGATGATATCTTCAATACTGATCACATATAGCTTCTTTTGGTTCGGAAGGGTAATTTCATAGACCTTGTCCGGGTTGCCTTCCAAATGGTTGGAAGGGACTTCAACCGCAATTTCAGCATCTACGTGATACCACTCTCTTTCGCTGCGTTCAAATCCTAATTGATTCATCAGCAAGTCGTTAAACAAATGCCAACCTTCGCTGACAAAGTCTATATCATGAGTATGGTAATCATTCCTCGTATAAATCTCTACAGCAAGTCCACCTACTACGATGGGCTTAATTCCTTTTTGCAGAAAGTAATCAGTCAATAGGGAGGCAAATTCAAGCTGCCTTTCAAATTTCGGTTTTTCCGCCAGGTTTACAAGCGCTTGTTTTAAATCACTCACGGTAGTCATAATACATCGACCTCGAACCTGTTCTTATGATTTTCTTATTTTCAACCGCCTTCTGCCAGCGTGCAATGGAAATTTCATTCAAAGCTTTTACTTCGCCAGGCGTTCTCGTCCGGGATTTTTTTCTGCGACCATTAGAAGAAGATCTGATCACTGCATCCGCCATTTTGCGGTTTTTCACGATTTTTTCATCTATCTCTTGTAACGATATGGTTCGCATTAGTATCACTCCTGTTACCGGTATTTTAATCGTTTTACTCTCATTATATTCAATTGGGGAAGAGAAGGGAAGGAAACGACGGGGCGTAGATCCTGTTTCATTCCATGAAACGCCGGGACGTAGATCCTGTTTCACTCGACTGTCGAAGGACTACCGGGTGATCAGGATTGGTTCTTAAATCGAAAAGCTCCTGTCACTTTGTCTTGAAACACCGGGACGTAGATTCTGTTTCATTTGATAATAGAAAGGTTGTTGACTGAACTGAATTTACTTCTGAAATAGAAACTCCTGTTATCTCTTAGTTGAGATGGCAGGAGTTTTTGATATGGTGACGCAAAATCCGCCAAATGTAAATGTTACACAGTCTCTTTTTTTAGGGAACGAATTAAACAAAGTTGATTTTAAAGAAATTGAATCTGTTGTTTATGATTAATATAACCAATAATGTTTAGGTACGTTGTATCTTGATCAAAAACTCCTGCTCTTGTTTGTAAAGAAGAGTAAAAAGCTAAATCCCTCTTTCCTTTTACGTATTCGGATTGAATATACTCGCCCACCTTCTTGTTATACACATTAACTGATACGGATGGTATTCTCTTTACTCCATCACGATCTGTATCTTCTATCCAAATAGATGTAAGTTTAACGGAATAATAGTCGAACTTTTCATTAGGCTCTTTAATTTCTTTGATTTTACCTTCAAGACAAATTGGATGCTCAATTTTATTTTTTTCTAAATAAGTAAAACATCTTCTATAGTCGTCCCTTTCAAAATAAAAATTCTTCCAAGGAATTTCTTGACCATTATACTTAAGTTTTATAATATTGCTTAATTCCTTATTATCTTCTATTTCAGTACGTAATTTCAGTATTTTATGCATTGTAGATAAATATGGATCTATTTTGCCTTTGTTCTCATATTTCTTAGTTGCTTGTTTTGTGGGTTGTACAAGGTCCGGTCTAGCAGCTCCATTCAGATTTATAGATTTGGGGCTCCTCAATGCAGAAGTAATAAGATTAAGCCTAAAATTATACATACCATCCCCAATACTTGTTAATATACCATCTGAATCCCGGGCTGTTACTTTCACAAAACCTAACGTATTAAATTTACAATTTTCATCGTGTTCCTTTGTACCTTTTCTCATAAAATGTGCCTTTACTATAGAATCCTTATCATTAACTTTACGTATAGAAGCCCTTCGATAGGAAATTGGAATTCTGCAATTTGGTGTAACACAATACAAATGCTCTTTAATTGAATTTTCTGTTGCATAGTCAATGCTAATATCGTCATTTTTTATTGAATAAAAAGCATCTTCCATTTTTATTCCCATTTCCTCACCTCTTATGGTAAATTTGCACTCTTTAAATATATCGGCAGGAATTAGTTTTTATTAATTGATCGATGCTATGTGGAAACACTGGGACGTAGATTGTGTTTCATTCGGCAATCGAAAGGTTGTTGAGTGAGGTGTGGTTTGTCTTGAAAAAGAAGGGTCCTGCTGTCTCTTGGTTGGTATGGCTAATTATGTCAATTTAATATTGTAGGAAACGGCAAATAAGAGTATGCAGGACATATTGAATACTTCATGGCTTTACACGGAGAGGTGGTCATGGTATGCTAACTCGCCTGTCAAGTTTAAACCTTGCCCTAATGCCTAAAAGCATGACCATAGAAGCTCCGTGTCAAGCCCCTCGAATAGGTATATAAATACAGATGAATGAGTACTGCTAATTGCCAAAACCTACATTACTTAATTGCCAATTAAAATATGTTCTCTGATGTTTAATATGACGCATAAAATTCCGAATACGAAAAAGAGCCGAATTTGATTGATTCTTTTCCGGCCTTAATTTATAAACCGTAATACTCAAACAATATGCATCCTTTCTTTTACAGCAGCCCTTCTTTTGTCATTGCCGCGGATGCACCGATCACTGTTAGGTTGTATTTGTAAGATTGGTTTATTTTTATTAATAGCATTTAGTTCTTTATCATTTAAACTAATTTTGTCGTCACCAAAATCCTTAACCTCGACAATACTGATCCTCATATTCCTACATTTTAATTCAGAAGGTAATAGCCCAAATAATTCGGGTTTCGTTAACAAGTTCCCTATATGATCCCAAATTCTTTTAAACATAGAAGTATTAGATTTTCCAATATACAGATATTCTGTTTCATTTAGAATGAGACCATACACACCTGGTCTGTCAAAGTCAGATAGTTTCAGCTCAGAAAATCCATTTAGTAATTCGCCAGGGACGCCGAGCGGGCTAGAATTGCAATTCATTGAGCAACATCCTTTTCTTTTAAATTGTTATATTAATCCGATACATGGGGACGGAGCGGTTGTGCTATTACCGAGGCCCTGTCCCAGTGTTTTTTTCCTCTTTAGGGGACAGAGCTTAAGAAAAGGAACGACCGCTCGGTCCCCTGAATACTGAGACAGTAGCTTTTTATCAAAGTACTATTTCATATTCAAAATAATCTCAGCTGCACGTAGCCTTTGTTCAGTCGGATATTTTTCGTTGTGTAATACATTAGTAACGAATTTTAAACTATCGTCTTTTAAGATATTCAATTTATTTTTCTCAGGAACATCGCCAATACGGGTATCTGAGAGCAAGTCAAGAAGGACATTAATATGCTTTGAAATACTTGCAGCTGTTCCTGGAAACTGTAGTGAGTGTCTAAGTGCTTCAGGTAATTCATTTCTAGAAATGGATTTTCCCTCTAAAAGCCATTCAACTTCGCGCTGATGCGGAAATCCTGAACCTTTTTTGTCTTCATCGAATTCAGGGAGGTAGGTGTACTCGCTTTTAACCACACAGAAATAAATTTCGTTTCCATGGGGGACCACCACCAAATCACCAATACCCATTTCCCGGACCAAAATGTTTAAGTTGCTCAACCCTCCAATCCAGTTTGAGTTCAATTCACCATTATTCTTACGTTTGTCATCTTCCTCAATTAGAGCGCGTTTTAACTCTGTAAAGTTAAAGTCATTTAATGAATATCCAAGAGGGTAACCAATACATATTCGATTGTTTTTCAGAAAATATCTCATTTGATCAGTCCCGTGCGGCTTTGGACGTAAAATCCAAGCATTTTGAACATTTGTTTTTTCAAACATAATATTATCCTCTTTTCCGTTGATATATTACAAATATATTTGTTAATTTGATAATAAAGCACTTTCGTTTTCGTGTCAATATATTTAAAATATATTAATGTATATATTAATAAATCTGATTGTATCGACTTTTTAAAAAGGAAACACTGGAAACACCGGGACGTAGATTCTGTTTCATTCGATGATCGAAAGGTTGTTGGGTGAACTGTTGAAACACCGGGACGTAGATCTTGTTTCATTTGATGGTCGTAAGGTTATTGAAAGAACTGGATGTGCTCCTGAAAAAGAAACTCCTGCTGTCTCTTAGATGAGACGGTAGGAGTTTTTTGGTGTGTCAAGTGCTAGATAAATCCGGGACGTAGATTCTGTTTCATTCGGTGATCGAAAAGTTGTTGAGTGAACTGGGTTTGCTCCTGAAATAAGGCTCCTGCTGTCTCTTAGTTGAGATGGCAGGGGTTATTTAGGGGGGAGGTGTCCGGTCGGACTCTTGTTTCTTTTGTTCATCTTTTTCCTCAATAACAATATCAACTAAATCGATAAACAATTGAGCTTTATTATTTGATCTGAATCCAACAATTACAAAGCCCCGAATTGCCTCAAAAATAACTACGAATAAAACAATTAATAACATTGTCGTTTGAAAAAAATCACTTATTGAATTTTCAAAATTATCGAAAGTTCTTATATAAACTATAAAAGTTGAAACTGCAAGAGTTATTAAAGAACCTGATAATATCGCTACATGTTTGGATGTTGTAACAGCAGATTGAAATTGAACTCTCAAAATTTTTAAAGTTTCTAATGATTCTGACTGGAATTGTTTCAAAATAGATCTCATATCTTCTATTGGATCATTATTAAAATCTGATTTATTCAAAATTCCGATGAAATATTCAGAACTATTTAACTCTGCCCCTTTATGATACCAGTCGTTAACATCTTTATATTTTTTGTATAGTTTTTTTGGAGGTCGATTCAAAACGTTATTTATTACTAATCGAACACTGTAAGCTGCACCTGCATAAAAAAGAAAAAATGTAACAACCTCTATAATTTTATATGATATTCCTAAGAACTCAATTGTAGTACCTATTAACCAAATAACTACTATATTAAATATGATTACTACAAACGGGAAAACTATTGGATGAAATAGAAGTTGTTTCAAAAAAATCTTAAATACATTTTTTTTATTTTGTAATCTTTCTTTTCTAGTATTCAAAACTCTTCCCCTTCCTCAAACTTTACGCGCTTGATCTTACCCTGGTGAGTGATGATCCGCGCTTCTCCGTATTCAGGAAGAGGAACCATTTTGGCTTTACCATTGTCGATAATCACAGCACAGTTATTTAGTTCCATTATATCAAATTTCACACAACCGTCTCGACCTACTTCAAGTTTTTCCATTCTCATTTAAGATGAAACACCGGGTAAATGCGGGACGTAGATGGTGTTTCATTCGGTGGTCGAAAGGTTGTTGGGTGGACTGGATTTGAATCTGAAAAAGGAAACTCCTGCTGGGAAACACCGGGACGTAGATTCTGTTTCATTCGGCAATCGAAAGGTTGTTGAATGAACTGGGTTTGCTCCTGAAATGAGACTCCTGTTATCTCTTTGAAACACCGGGACGTAGATTCTGTTTCATTCGATGATCGAAAGGCTGTTGAATGAACTGGATGTGCTCCTGAAAAGAAAACTCCTGCTGTCTCTTAGTTGAGATGGCAGGAGTTTTGTTGTATGGACAAGAGGTGCGTTATTTGGAGGGCTCTGTTACTCTTATTTATTGATCCGGGGACAATGCAGAAATAAAGGAACGGCCGCTCGGTCCAGTTACTTCAAAGCCAGTCTTCAATCAACGAAAAAACCTTCACTTCTTTTGCTTTGGAAGTAAGATAATCAAGGTCTAAATCCTCTTTATGAATGAGAAACATTCGGTAGGCCCACTCATAGTCTTCATCGTCTTTTGGATAAACCAATGTAAACGCAATGCCTTCAAGACGGTGAATAATGATATCTTCAATGCTTATCACGTATAGCTTTTTTTGATTGGGAATGGTAATTTCATAGACCTTGTCCGGGTTGCCTTCCAGATGATTAGAAGGAACTTTAACCGCAATTTCAGCATCTATGTGATACCACTCTCTTTCGCTGCGTTCAAATCCTAATTCATTTATCAGCAAGTCGTTAAACAAATGCCAGCCTTCGCTGACAAAGTCAATATCATGGGTATGGTAATCATTACGCGTATAAATCTCTACTGCCAGTCCACCTACTACGATGGGTTTGATCCCTTTTTGAAGAAAGTAATCAGTCAGTAGGGAAGCAAATTCAAGCTGTCTTTCAAATTTCGGTTTATCAGCCAGGTTAACAAGCGCTTGTTTTAAATCACTCACGGTAGTCATAATACATCGACCTCATACTTGTTCTTATGATTTTCTTATTTTCAACCGCCTTCTGCCAGCGTGCAATGGAAATTTCATTCAGAGCTTTTACTTCGCCAGGCGTTCTCGTCCGGGATTTCTTTCTGCGACCATGAGAAGAAGATCTGATCACTGCATCCGCCATTTTGCGATTTTTAACGATTTTTTCATTGATCTCTTGTAAAGATATGGTTCGCATCAGTATCACTCCTGTTACCGGTATTTTAATCGATTTACTATTATTATATTCAATTGAGTGTGAGAAGGGAAGAAACGCCGGGACGTAGATCCTGTTTCATTCGCCGATCGAAAGGCTGAAGAAGAATAGAGGTTAGCTCCTGGAAGGTGGGACGGAGCGGCTGTGCTATTTGTCATGATCTATCCATTTGATTAGGGGGACAGATCAGTAAAAAGGAATAGCCTCTCCATCCCTCAGGTCCCAGACAGAGCCTTGTTATCTGTCCCCCTGTTTCATTGTGGCTTCAAATGTTGTATGGTAAATTAGATGTACTCCTCAGAATTCCATAAAAATCAATTCCACGCATGAAAATATCCGCACAGGAGGTCTGTTATGACTTATTTCGTTTCAAGTATCGGTTTAAAAGGCCTTGAAGGTTACCGGGTGACGGTTGAGGTTCAAGTGAATAAAGGGATGGAAAGCGTGACGATTGTAGGACTTCCTGATGCGTCAGTTCGTGAATCGAGGGAGCGGGTGATCGCGGCTTTACGATCAGTAAGTCTGCTGATGACTGAAAAGAAAGTCGTTGTGAATCTGTCGCCGGCAGAGCAGAAAAAGAACGGGCCGCTATTCGACTTGCCGATCGCCATTGCGATGATGAAGGGTGCGAACCTGATCACAAAAGAGATTTCTTCAGATACAGCCTTCATCGGCGCATTATCACTCGATGGAAAAGTCGTTCCTGTTGAAGGGATGGTGGCCGCGGTTTTGGCAGCGAAAAAGCTTGGATTTAACAAGTTATTCCTCCCTCTTGATCCTAACGTACCTCATATTGATCTTCCCGAACTTGAGCTAAATTACATTCATGACTTACAGCAAATCATCGACATTTTTAATGGAAAACAAACATTATCTTTTCCCCTAGTCAGAAATCAGTTATCAGACGAATGGTTCCATGACAAGGACTTCAGCCAGATTTTTGGTCATGAGATGGCTAAAAGAGCGATGGAAATCGCAGCTGCCGGGGAGCATTACCTCATGTTGGATGGACCACCTGGATGTGGTAAAAGCCTCCTTGCTGAAACTTTTGTCAGCATTCTCCCACCATTAAATCAGGAACAGCAGCTTGAAAAAATAAGTTTGTACCAACTTGCAGGAGCACCTTATCGATCACTCACTCAGCCCCCATTCAGACATCCTCACCACTCAGCATCAGCAGTGTCCATCATAGGAGGAGGCAGCAATCCCAAGCCCGGTGAAGTCTCACTTGCGCATAAAGGAGTTCTGTTCATGGATGAATTGGGTGAGTTCTCAAAGCGGACCCTGGATATGATGAGGCAACCACTTGAAAGTCATAAAGTGACAATTAGCCGAGCCCATTCTACTGTTACATATCCGGCCGATGCTATTTTTATTGCGGCGATGAATCCCTGTCCTTGCGGATTTCACGGATCAAAAGAACATTATTGTACATGTACAGTCCATCAGATTAAAACATACAAAAATAAAGTATCCGGCCCCATTCTGGATCGAATTGATATCCTCTTATCAATCCAGCCTGTCAATTTGGAACAGAAGCAATTCGAAACAGCTGACACCTCCGAAGTTATTCGCAGCCGTGTAACTCAGGCGAGAGAAAGGCAGTATGAACGCTATCAGGAGATCATTTGTAATGGTCAAGTTCCATATGAAATGCTCATCAAACATTCTCCACTCACCTCAGCTCAAATGCACTGGATTCAAAAAATATCAAGTCAATACGCATTCAGTAACCGTGTGCAGATAAAATGCATCAGACTGGCCAGAACCATAGCTGATTTAAAAGGAGATATTCATATTACAGATCAATCTCTCGAAGAAGCCCTGACGCTTCGGAAAATCCAGCATTCAATGCCTGCTGTCGTAAAGGAGTGAGTAAATGCCGAGGCAAAAGAGAACTTTAAGTAAAACTGACTTTTACCATGTCATTATCCGGGGAGCAAATCGGCAGGAGATCTTTCATGATGAAGATGACCGGATTGAGTTTATCAACATCATCGAACGGAAAAGACGAGACTTTCCTTTGGTCATTCATGCCTGGTGTCAGATGGGGAACCATGTCCACTTTTTAATAAAATGTCCGATGGAAAAACTGTCCCTCTTCATGAAAAGAATCGGTGTCAGCTATGTGAAATACTATCACGGCAAATATAAAACGAATGGACACCTTTTTCAGGACAGATTCAAAAGTGAGGAAGTGGAAACAGAACATTACTTGCTCACAGTCGTCCGATACATTCACCAAAATCCGGTTATCGCCGGGATCACTAACAAGCCCAACGAGTGGAAGTGGAGCAGCTGCAGTGCTTACTATCACGAAAACGGTCCTTTTTCCAGCCTCATTGAAACCTCTCTGATCATGAACTTCTTCAATCACAGCATTCCTCATTTTAAAACCTTCAACGAAGAAACGAAAAAACAAGACTGGTGTATGTCAGCCTTTACGGATACAAACAGACTCTCTGACCAGCAGGCAAGAAAGCTCATCGCCGCAAAAGTTGGAACAGAAATCCTCCCTCACATCAAAAGCCTCCCAAAAGAACAGCGCGACCCGATCCTTCATCAAATTAAACAAATCCCACACCTTTCAATCCGACAGGCAGCAAGACTACTTGGCGTTTCGCAGAGTTTGATATATCGGGCGTGAAACTCAGTGAATTCAAATATGTGATCAACATTTGATCATGTTTCATTTGTTTTACCACTGTCCTGATTCCGTTCATAGGACAAAGAACTAACTTGAAAAGAAACAGCTACTTCACTCTCTTGTTTTTTCGGATCAAAAAAACGCTCCGAATTTAAATTTCATGCAGCTTAATCGTATATTTTTAACATTCATTGCATTATACTAATAATGAAAACAAAACTAGAAGGGGGGAGCAGTATGCTTCTTGAATTTACTGTCGAGAATTTCCGATCAATTAAAAATAAAATCACCTTTAGCATGATTGGATCAAGCTCACAAAAACACCCCGAGAATTATTTTCTTTATAAAAATAGTCCAATATTAAAATCAACTGTTGTATATGGAGCAAATGGAAGTGGTAAATCTAATTTTATTCAAGCATTGAAACACGCTTCAATGATGATTAAACATTCACGATCTTTTGTAAATATGAAAAGAAAACCGATGGCGCCTCCATTTCACCTTGATCAAAACTGTCTTGAATTACCGACGACCTTTGAGTTTGTATTTGCAATTGAAGATATTATTTACAGGTTCGGTTTTAGTGTTAAAGGAACAATAATTACAGATGAGTGGCTATACACTAAAAATAGTTCTCGCGAAACGATGCAATATGAACGTAAGGACAATCAATATAGATTGGGGCGTGAGTTTAAAGAAGGAAGAGGTTTAGACGAGAAGACAGCTGAATCTGTCCTGTTTCTTACAGTAGTTTCTGAACTAAACGGTGAACTGTCGAGACGAATCCTTGATTGGTTTAATAAACTGAATATTCTTACGAACGACAGGGAATCTAGTTTGTTTCAACTTTCTGCAGAGATCTTGCATGATAGACCTGATATTAGTTCGGTAATCATTGACTTCATGAATAATGCAGATGTAGGGATTGATGGTTTATCAGCCAGGAAGATAGAAGACAAGGAAATTCCTGAGTTTTTCCCGGACGAGGTTCGTGAATCGATGATGAATGATTATGTTGTATACAGTGAACATCGTGTCCGTCAAAAGGATGGTACCATTAAAAATAAAAAATTTAATTTTTCTGAAGTTGAGTCCGAAGGAACTAAAAAGTTATTTTCATTAAGTGCGATGGTTATTAGTACTTTGCATATCGGAGGCGTGCTGATTCTAGATGAATTGGATGCTAAACTCCACCCTTTGTTAACAAGATATATTGTGCAGCTCTTTAATTCTGAAGAAAATAATCCTGAGAATGCACAACTCATTTTTACCACTCATGATACTGGGTTCTTATCAAACCGCTTCTTCAGGAAAGATCAGATCTGGTTTACCGAAAAATCCGAGGATGGTGGAACTGACCTTTACTCACTTGAGGATCTCGAAACAGAAGATGGACAAAAAATTCGGTCAGATGCTCCGTTTGAGAAGGATTACATTCAGGGGAAATATGGAGCCATTCCTTACGTGAACCATTCTGTTCGGGAGGTTCCAGATGGGTTCTGATGACTTATTTAAGAAAAGAAAACTTGAGCGGAGAAGAAAGAAAAGAATTATTGCACCTGATCGATTTTTAATTGTTTGTGAAGGTGAGAAAACGGAACCTAACTACTTCAAATCATTTAAAGAAATGATTAATCAAAAAAAGAAACATTCAGTTGATATTGAAATCAAAGGAGAGGGCGCAAATACCATAAGTCTTGTCAAAGCTGCTATACAACTAAAGGAACAAGCGAATCCAGATTATTCGCAAGTCTGGTGTGTATTTGATAAAGACAGCTTTACAAATGAACAATTTAATGAAGCATGTCAAATGGCAGAACAGAATGATATCTTTCTAGCATATTCTAATGAATCATTTGAACTGTGGTATGTGCTGCACTTTGAATACAGTCAGTCAGCTCTCACAAGATATCAATACGTAGAAAAATTGAAAAGTTACCTAGGTGATTATAAAAAAAATCAAAAGAATATATATGAACTTTTAAATGAACACGGAAACCAGAAAATGGCCTTCTCATATGCAGAGAAACTTTGTGAAAATGTGAAATGCGAATCATACGCTAGAAAGAACCCAAGTACAACAGTCCACAGGTTAGTAGCTGAGTTGCAGAGATTTATATAATGAAGAAAGGAAACACCGGGAAAAAAGGGGACGGAGCGAGTGTTCAATTTTTAAGAAATGAACACCCGCTCCGTCCCCTCAGTTTTCCAAATGAACAAAGCTTATCGAATGATATAGTTATTAATAGAAAGAACCTTCGAACTCTGTGCTCTTGTAGCAGTTGCCCAAGGCTTGAACTGATCATCATAACCCATGACAATGCCATAATCTGAAGCCCATTGAACGGCAGCACGTGCTTCTTCATCAAGGTTACCTAGGTCAGTGAACATGTCGTTTTCTGAAACGATGATCTGCTCACCTGTTTCAAGCTCGAATGCACGCTTGAGCATGGTGACCATTTGGCCGCGTGTAATGGCTTTATTCGGCTTAAATGTTGTAGCGGATGTACCCTTGATTAATCCGTTCTCATAAGCAGCAGTGATTTCATTTTGCGTTTCAGCTGCCAGGCTTGTTGTGTCTGTAAATGGTGATGTTCCTTCAGCTTCTAACTCAAGAGATCGAACGAGCATGGACGCGAATTGCGCGCGCGTTAAAGACTTATTCGGTGAAAACGTAGCAGGTGTAGTTCCTTTTACAATGTTGTCTGCAAATAAGTCAGCGACAAACGGATTTGCCCAGTGGCTTGTAGGGACATCATTGAAAATAGACCTTACTTCCTGGTATCTGCCTTCTGCATATGCTTCAACAGGGCCGTCAAATGATTGAATATACTCAAATGAAGCATCTACATCAACAAGACCGATTTCAGGCTCACCGATTGTGAATTCTTCCATACGATGTGCTTCACGTCCGTACATATAATTGTTGACGACTACCGTGTACTCTTCATTGAGGTCTAGCGGATTCCCATTATAATCATATAACGTATCAATCGTGTTTGACTCTCCATCCCACGTATAAGTAAAGCCTGAAATTGAAAAATCCGGACCATATTTATCGCTCAATTGCGTATTTAAAACAGTGACGAGATCCTCGCCTTTAATCGTAAATTTAGTTAACGTATTGCCAAACGGCTGGATATCAAATAAATCGCCGTACGTGATCTCACCTTCATACAGGCTTTCTCTGATTCCGCCGCCATTCATCATGGCAAAGTCTGCATCCATTTCCCATGCCATACCATCAGCAATCAGATTACCAAGCCCATTATCACCAATTGGCCCGCGTGATCCATAACCACCCGTAATCGTAAATGGTGCATCGCCTGCATACTGAGCACGAACGTCTTCTACCTGGGCTTCGTATTTGTCGATAATCGCGCTAACTTCAGGATCTGCTTCAATGCCTTCCTGCACGTTATAGACAATCTCTGCTTCTTTAGACACAATATCCCCAGTGGCAGGGTCAATTTCAAAATCTACATCCACAAACGCTTTACCATATTCATAGGCTTGTACAATTAAAATATCGTTTACCGTACGATTGACTGCCTGGTGGTTATGGCCAGCCAGAATAATATCAACTTCAGCATCAATATTTCTTGCGATTTCATCAGCTGATCCTGCGCCGCCTTCACCTTCCTGATTCACAGGGTTATGTGCAAGGACAATAATCGATTGAACGCCTTGTTCCTTCAATTCTTCCGTATACTTATTGATTGCTTCTACTTCATCTGTGATTTCAAGGTTTTCATTTCCCTGTCTCACAACGATGCTTGGTGTCTCAGTCGTAGCAACCCCGATAAACCCTACTTTTTGGCCTTCAATTTCAGTGATCGCATAAGGTTCAAGTAACAACTCGCCAGTTGACGAATCAATCGCATTCGCTAAGACATTAGGGAAGTCCATGCCGGCGTATCCTTCACTGCCTTTTCCTTCAGGATGATCGCCACCCTTTACCATACGAAGGTATTCAGCAATTCCTTCATCAAACTCATGGTTGCCCGCAGTACCAAAATCAAAGCCCATTGCATTCATGACTTCAACGATCGGCTCATCCTGAAACGCTGCAGAAACCAACGGACTTCCACCAATCATATCGCCAGAATGAACAAGAAGCGTATTCGGATTTTCTGCTTCCCTGTTTTTCATATGAGTCGCCAAATAATCCATGCGCCCAATCTCTGTTTCTACACCATCCACCATTTCGGTATATGTACTCGTATAAAAACCGTGTAAATCATTTACCCCCAAAAGCTGAACCTGAACATTCTCCCCCTGCGCATAACCAGTCTCACCCGCCGGAACCAAAACAACCCCAAGGGCAACTGTTGCACTGAGTGCCACGCCAACTAACCTCTTACCAACCTTTTTGAACAATAGACTCTCTCCTTTGAACATAGATAGATTGCGAGATTTTTACACTCACTTTTTTATTATATAGGAAATAAAGGGAGAAGGGATGTAAAAATTGTAAAATTTGATGGGGACGGAGCGGGTGTGCCTTTTTGTCAGGTGTGTCCCCCGAGTTTAGGATGAGACAGAGGAGACGTTTCAACGCAAAACAGGTGACGCTTTCGACCAATTATTGCTACAAGAACTGGACAAATTTAAAAGTAAGATCCTAACAACTTCATCAGTTGCAGGGTCTTTTTTTATGGATGGTTTTATAGGGGTAAGAACAGATCCGAAAAATAACACGTAAATTCCATATTAGTGATATTATAGTATTGGGTATTTGTATTTATAAAGTGCTACTTAGTTATACAATAAGGGGGGTTAATGTCATGAGTTTTTGGAAGGCTATAGGGCAAATTGGAGCTGCTTTGCTTGAAGAGGGAATGAAAAAGCAGGCTCAAGTACAAAAGCAGAATGCACGAACACTAAAACAATATGAATCACAATTAAACCAAGCTGCAAAATCTAATAGAATGGATGATCCTGAATATGCCAATAAGGTTCAGGAGGCAAGAAGACGCCTGGAGCAGCAAAAGGTAAAAGCATATAGTGGTGGTGCAGTAAATGAGCAGGTAACTGTAAACGCTGCTGGAGAAGTGACATTTGGAGGCTATACCCTTAAACAATGGGAATCTAGGTGGAGACGTTTGGGTAATCTACGGGATCTTTCCACGGAACAACTTCAAAAATATAACAAAGATATCGGCATTTATAAAGCGGAAGTTAACGGGAAAGTTCAATATATTGGTCGAGCGATTGAGCACAGTAATGGAGGGTTCAGAAAAAGACTCCGCGATTATAACAGAAACAGTGACAGCGCAAGAACTCACAGATCAGGCAGTTTAATGAACGAAAATGCTGATCATGCACAGATTTCAATTCTTGTTGTAGGGAATTCCAGTGAGGATGTACAAACGGTAAAAGCATTGGAAAAAGCCCTTATTTTGAAGTACGCACCGGGTTGGAACGTGCAGTTTAATAGGTGAGAAGCGCTTGAAACAGGGGGAAACAGGGGACGGAGCGGGTGTGCCTTTTGCCGGGCTCTGTCCCTTTTTTCTGAAAATGAACAGGCGCTCCGTTCCCCTATTCTTAAAGGAGGTTTTTACTTGAATTTTTATGAATATCAAGTGTTTTCGCAAACTTTAGAGACATTTAAATGGCCAATTGTCATCATTTTAGGAATTCTCATTACAATTTATAGAAGTAAAAAGGAAAAAGAAAAAGAACGGGTGATTAGCAGTGAGAGACTGCTCGATCATATCGTGAATGACAATGTTGAAGGGGTCAAATATTGCCTGAAAAATGATTTGTGCCCTGTGAATCCCCGTACCGTATCGGGAGAATCTGCCGTGGAGTTAGCCATTCTGAAAGAAAATAAATATATTTTAGCCTATTTAATAAAATACGGAGCAGCTGTCACGGCTCGGGAAGTAAAAGTAGCTCATCTGGTAAGAAATTATGAAATCATAGATTTAATTAAGCAGGGAACATACCTTGAAG
The DNA here is from genome assembly GCF_020595125.1 of Jeotgalibacillus aurantiacus. Taxonomy (NCBI): domain Bacteria; kingdom Bacillati; phylum Bacillota; class Bacilli; order Caryophanales; family Caryophanaceae; genus Jeotgalibacillus; species Jeotgalibacillus aurantiacus. The sequence continues at coordinate 200,064 of NZ_JACNMS010000001.1, read as the reverse complement.
TCATCCTAGAATATGAGCGCGGCGCAACTGCATAGGGTTATGCATGGTCTGAATAAATCAGGAATGGATGGAAAGGATACATTATGTTAAAGAAACAAAGAAAAAATATATCAAATACAATATCGATGATTTATTTATTGGTAGGGTTATATGTTTATTGGATTATATTAGATAGCAGTAATATCTATCTTTTGATGGGGTTAATTTTGTCTACTCCTTTTGTAGATAGAATTGTTTATTCTATTCTTCCTGCTAAAGAAAAATCGAACCGGAAAAGATCGGGAAGTTCATCAAGATCACAACAAAAACAATCAACCAATCAATTGAGGTCCGACCGTGAGATTATTGCTTCAAAGTTAGAGAACCTCTCATGGAGAGAATTTGAGAGACTATGTTTTCTTTATTATGAAGCAAAAGGATATAAACCAAGAGAAACAGGAAAAGGTGCAGATGGTGGTGTGGATCTGATCATCTATCACCCACGTGACAAAGCCCAGGAAGCAATCCAAATAAAACATTACATAGGTTCAGGAAATCGAATTGGAGTCGAAAAAATCAGAGAGCTGCATGCAGCAAAACGTAACCATAAATGCATACTGGCAACATTTATCACAACCTCAGGTTATACAAAAAATGCACTAGCTCAGGCAGAAGACTTTAAGATCAAGTGTCACAATATAGATTGGGTCGAAAATAAGATTGTTAGATGGCAGGAGGAACGGAAGAAGGTAGGTTAAAATAATGGGGGACGGAGCGGGTGTTCCTTTTTACGGGCTCTGTCCCTATTGTCTAAAAAGGAACAGGCGCTCCGACCCCCAAACACTAGGAGGAAAACTAAATGGCATTCAGAAAACCTATTTCAACACTTGGAGGATTAAGTTGGTGGAAGAATATCAAGCAGTCTGAACACTTTATTATGCAGGAGCATAAAGTAGGCGCTCCTTTATGGCCCTATAAATATAGGATTTTAATGAGAGAAAACAGGATGGAAATTGCGAACTCGAATGACCTTGCTGAAATCAATTACGATTGGGAATATTTATTTGATCACGCAGTTCCGCAATTTGATGAAAAAATTGACTGGTTAAATAATGAAGAATTCGCTAAGTTTATAATCGATGTATTAAAAATGGCGCCAAATTATAAGAAGTAAACAAATTCAGCTCTATCACCTGAGTTAGATCAACGAATCTAATTGGTGATAGAGTTTTTATATTCAGTTTTTCTTTGGAAAAAAATTCATTAACACCGTCAAGTTCTCATTTTTATGTGTATAATAGTCTATATAACATGTAATTTTCTTGATAGAGGTGAGACTATTGGATGGTCAGCTGCAGCTTGAACAGGATTATTTTGATAAGGTTTCGAGTGCCTTGGTTGAGAGTATTAATGATTTGAATAAAGAGTATGAAGAGCAAAGTCCAAATGTTTATGCTGTAGGCGATCTGTTTAATAGCTGGGATTTTGAGGTCAAGAAAATGAAAGCGCTTGAAGCAAAGAAAACATTTCCTCAAAAAATCAAACGTCTTGAGAGTTTAAAAGATCAGCCTTATTTCGGAAAGATTTATGTAGAAGAAGGAGATATTAAACAGGAGTATTATATCGGTGAGGCAGACATTTATCACAATGAGCGAAATTTAGTTATTTCATGGGCTTCTGAGTATGGGGATCTTTTTTATAAAAAAATTCCGAACTTTGAAATGAAGGACGGTAGGAATATTAAACTGCTCAATATTCGAAATTTCAATATACAAAATGGGTGTTTGATTGATTTCAGTGATTTTGAAATCCTGCATTTAGATTCAAAGCAATCAGATTTACTTAAAGCGTTTAATCATTACATATCCAGTGACTTCCTTCAAAATCATCTGGTAAACAGGAATGCAAAAAAACTGATGCCTGTTTTTGAAACCATCGATCAAATGCAGAATGAAATCATTAGAACACCCGGCAATCAAAATGTTTTGGTTCAGGGAGTATCGGGGTCAGGAAAAACAACGATGGGGCTGCAAAGGCTGTCATACCTGATTTACCAGCTTGAGAAAAATAATCGTCAATCAAAAATCCTAGCCGTTTGCCCGAACAATTTATTTCTCGATTATATCAAAAACCTTGTTCCTAATTTAAACCTAAATAAAGTTGAGTTCACCTCTGTACAGGATCTGTTTTTCAACCTTTCTCCAAAAGGAATAAAGATTGCGGAGTCAAAAATTAAAGACGATTTGACTTATCATTTTACCAGTACATTAGATGAAACAAAGCGGAATCTTTATGCGAAATGGTTTATGCATAAAGGGTCATTAGCCTATATAGAATCAATCGAAAGCTATGTCAATTCGCTGAAATTGCAAATATTTAAAAAGAGTTACGCACACATACATCCTGTTTTATCTGAGAAGCTGATGATGAATATTTTTCAAAAGCTTGAGGGTGTTTCGTTTAATATGATGATTGATCGAACCATACAATATGTTGATCAAATTCTTCATCAAATAGATAAAGAAAAAGCAGCGATGATTTCACAGCTCTTCACAATCGAATTCAGAAATCATAAAACGAAAACTGATAAGGTTTATAAGAGCTTTTTAAAGACGTCAAATATGTTTGGCGGCACTGAGCTGGACCGATTAAATCATCAGCAGGAAAAATGGTTCGAAGAGGACATACCAGCGCTTGTTTATTTATCACATTTAATTGATTCTGTATCTGTGCGATCAGACTATAATCATGTTTTTATTGACGAAGCCCAGGATTTAAATTATATACAGTACGTGATTTTAAAGAAGATCTATAAAAACGCGAGCTTTACAATTGTAGGGGATTTAAATCAGCAAATCTATCTTCAGCGGGGATTGGATTCATGGGATCACATCACATCCATTTTTGATTCGGAACTTATCAGACTCGATTATAATTATCGCTCATCTAAAGAAATTATGGATCTTGCCACCAGCTGCCTAATCGATCCTGAGTTTAAAGGTGTTGGTGTGTTAGAGACAGGAGTAAAGCCAGTTCACGTCCAATTTGATTTAGATGAATCTTTAACATTTAATTGGAAACAAATCTCTCAAGAATATTTGGAAAAGTGGAACAAAAACAAAGAATCAGTGGCGATCATCACCAATTCAGTACAAGAAGCGGAAACCATAAAAAATGTAGTAAATAAAATAGGAAAATTCAAAACAAAAGTCATCACAAAAAACGAAACAAGTCTGGACGATGCCAACATTACAATCATCCCAGCCCACCAAGTAAAAGGCCTGGAATTCAACCACGTCATCGTCTACAACCCATCAGACATCGACTATCCAAACAACCAATACTTCTCAAAACTGCTCTACATGGTCTTAACACGAGCTTTGTATAGCTTACTTATTGTCGAAGTGGATCCTTTATCGGAGTTGATTGATAAAGCGGTAATGGATGGGAAATAGGGGGACGGAGCGGGTGTTCTTTTTGAAGAGCTCTGTCCCTGGAACTTATAAAAAGGGGATGAGGTTATATGCCAAACAGGTTATGGAGAAGTGATGAAGTTGTTGAAGCAATCTTTGATACGAATGATGAACAAAGCAGAAAGTATAGGTACCTTTTAAAGTGTAGATGGAATGAGCAAGCCGGATCAGTAATGTTTGTGATGCTGAATCCAAGTGTCGCTGATCAGAAAATTTGTGATCCTACACTTGATCGGTGCGCTACATTTGCGCGTAATTGGGGCTATGGAGGCTTTTCTGTTGTGAATTTGTTTGCGTTGATTTCAACAGACCCGAGCAACTTAAAACTGCATGAGGACCCGGTCGGCCCTGAAAATGACCGTTACATCATGCGCGAAATTCAACATTCAGACCTTACCATCCTTGCATGGGGAGAAAAACACGGAAGTATCTTAAATCGTAATAGAGAAATACTCAGGCTCTTTAAAGATTCTGACCCACACTGCATAAAGAAAACAAAGAATGGAAAGCATCCAAGGCACCCTTTGTTTTTGAAGGCGGATTTAATGCCAATTATGTTCTAGGGGGACGGAGCTGGTGTTCTTTTTGCTTTGCTCTGTCCCCATTGAAATTGTTAATTAAGAGGGGACAGGTCTGCTAAAAAGGAACGCCCGCTCCGTCCCCCTGCTTCTTATCTTCCCTCCAAATCTACGAATTCCCTGACTGCTTTCATATAGTCATCCCAAAGGTCATCGGTGATCAGGGAGTTTGGAAAATCGGCTTTTTCAAGCTTGGAAATAAGTTCGTTATAAATCTCTATGTCTTCCTGAGAGGGTGGTTCATCAGAATGCTTGATCCTTTCGAAAAAGGGAAGGTATTTTATTTCAAGTACCTCGTTAAAAGACTTCATTTCATAAGCTTCGTCATAACTTACAGGCACATTTTCTCCATTCTGATCCATCCCTATTGCAATCTCCACTGAGTGTGTTGCCTCTGAAAAGTAACGAAACAGGATATCTTTATTCTCCTCCAAATCAGGATTCTCATTCGTTAAAAAAGACGAAACACGAATCGTTTTGTTAAGTACATCATAATAAATATTTTTGACAGATTGACTTTGTTCATACCACTTGTAAGCAAAAAAGACGTTTAACACTAGTGAAATACTCAATACAATTCGGACTGATTTTTTCATATGATACTCCTTTTGAGGGGGGACGGAGCGCGTGATTCTTTTCACGTGCACTGTCCCTTTTTTTATAAAAGGAACACGCGCTCCGTCCCCATGAATTTTCCCCCTGAATTTTTTTGAAACATGTTGTAACTATTACAATTATGTTACGTCTATATTACTGGAACGTTTCGATAGTAATTATTTATATTTTAGGTTTTATTTAGAAAAATTTCAACTAGAGTTCAGGAGGCATTTTTTATGAAAAGATATGTATGGTTTATGACGGCAGCGCTTGCTTTGGCGGCGTGTTCGGATGATCAGGCTAAGCCGGTCGAAAAGGAAGAGGTGAAAGCAGCTGAGGTTGAGGAGGTGAATGAAACGAAAAAAGTGGATGCTTCGAAAGGAAATGATAGTTCGGATGAATCTAATGTTTCGAAGGAAACTGGCATTGAAGTTTCAAAAGCAGATGAAGCAGTTGTACCTGAAGAGTCTACAGCGTGGCATTCAAAGTGGACAGCTGATGGTGGGGCTGTTTTTGAAGAAGCGGTGGATTTTAATCAGGATGGCACGGATGAGATGGTTATTGGAACGTCTACACATTTACTGGTAGGGGCAATGACTGGCAGTGAGTGGGAAGTTGTATACGTTGATGAGGTCGAGGCGACAGGGTTCAGTGGAATAATGGTAAACGATACTGTCGGACAAATGGCAGCGGTGACGACTGTCTATGAGGGCGAAATGGATGCAGCAGGAGATACATTCAGACTTCTTCGTTTTTCAGATCAGGATAGTGCTTTTAAAGTAATAGAAGCTTATCGATTTGAGGGAATTGACACAGGTGGGAAGCAAGCAGACTATCGAGTAACGGAAGACAGTCTGGATATTTTATTGAATGATAACGAAGTGCCGGATACAAGCTACGTGCTACAGGGCGATCAGTTGGCAAACATCAGTGATGAGATCAATTTATTTGATGGTAAAACTTTGACAAATAATGAAGGATTCAAAAATTTATTCTCAGCATTTTTTCAGACAGGTATTCTTTTAGGAGACTCACTTGAAACAGCAATTGAAAAAGCAGGTGAGGGGGAAAAAGGATATGTAACTGGCAGTTCGGCACGTTTTTACGATGGGTTTACGCTTCTCTACAGAAGTGATAACGAGATCATTACTCATGTCCTGCTAAATGGGAATGATGACCTTACTGTGGAGCAACTGGAGAGTGTGATTGGGGAAGACATTCAAATTTACACCAAATTAACGGATATGTCAGGCGAAATGCATTACTCAAGATTTGTCTATGATGGCTTTCCTTATTATGTGGAATTTCTTGATAAGGATGGTAAGGTCAATTTTGTGAGTGCGGGACAGAGTTGGTATTTTAGCAGCCTTTTTGGAGAATGATGAAGGGGGACGGAGCGGGTGTGCCATTTGCCGGGCTCTGTCCCTATTAATATTGTTGATCAAAAGGGGAAAGGTATGCAAAAAAGGAACACCCGCTCCGTCCCTGACTTAAAATCAGAAATTTCAAAATCCTCCTCTTTTCCTGTAAACTACTCTTAAAAGGAGTGATTCACATGACAAAACATCTTGCGAGGGAGCATTTCGTTTATAAAATGGATAAAAGCAATGCGCCTGTGCTCACGGTTAGGTCTAGCGATCAGATTGAAATTGATACATATGACTGTTTTGAGAATCAGATTAAGTCGGAGATGACGGATTTTAATGCGATTGACTGGGATAAGGTGAATCCTGCGACGGGTCCGATTTTTGTGGAGGGTGCGCAGAAGGGAGATATTCTGAAGGTCCGGATCGATGATATTGAGCTTGGCGATCGCGGTGTGATGGTGACGGGTCCGGGGCTTGGTGTGATGGGCCACCGGATGGAGGATTTTCAGGTGAAGATCATTCCGATTCAGGATGGAAAAGCGGTTTTTAATGACCGGTTGGTATTGCCGCTGAACCCGATGATTGGTGTGATTGGAGTGGCGCCTGAAAATGAAGGCATTTCATGCGGGACGCCGGGCGCCCATGGTGGAAATATGGATACGAAGGAAGTAACGACTGGGGCGACACTTTATTTCCCGGTTTTCCATGAAGGAGCGCTGCTGTCACTAGGTGACCTGCATGCCGCAATGGGTGACGGTGAGATCAGCGTTTCAGGGATTGAAATTCAGGCAAAGGTCAAAATTACGGTTGAAGTGATAAAAGGTACCGAGATTTCTTATCCGTTTTTAGAAAACGAAGAAGGTCTTTCTGTGCTTGTCTCTAAAGAAACGCTGGATGAAGCGGCAGATACGGCTGTTGAACTGATGATTGATTATCTTCAACCACATACTGATTTAACGCTTTCCGAGCTGACCATGCTGATGAGCGCAACCGGGCAGGTTCAGGTGAGCCAGATTGTGGATCCGCTAAAGACGGCGAGATTCTTTGTGCCTCGGTATGTGTTGGAATTTTATGGGATAAAAGTTTTTCGATAAAAGTTATAAAAGAGATGTAGTCTGAAATCAATTATATTATTTAGGGGGAAGTGCTAATGGATCGCACTTATATGACTTTCTTACACGTAGGAATGACCATCTTTCTTTCTGCTACTATTTTTTATGCCCTTGCGATTTTTATGAAAACCGATTCGCCCGTTACTGATTTTGTATTGACGACCATTTGTGTGCATTTAATTTACAGGAGTTGTGTGTCGGGTTATACGAGTGTTCGGACTATCAAATGAAAAAATAGTGGAGTATGAAGTTTTTTAAAACTTGAATCATTCAACACATAATTTGGTCAAATCGTTCTTAAATGATTGTATAGAAAAAAGAGAACAGCACATTGTGAACTGCTCTCTTTTTTTCTTAAATAGCCGTTGTATTCTGAAGCCTCGTTTGTTCCTGATTAATTCTCTCAGCGCTCTTATAAGCATCATAGAGTCCCCAAACCCAGACGATCGGATAAGTAATAAACCCAATAAGCAAAAAGAATAATAGTGCATTAACAATCTGAAGCCCGATCATGAGGACGCCTTTCATAATATGACCATTATAAATTTGTCCAAGACCCGTCCAAAAGAAACTAAGAAGTGCTGCGATACCCGGATTTTTCATCATAACTCCTCCTTGTAAATTTTTTAAGACATAATACCTATAAAATAGAATAGCTCTTTTTTACAATAAAAGATAATAAATAATGATTTATGTATCGATATTCTGCCTGGTAGAAATGTTTTGTCATTTAAAATAATGGATAGGATACGCGCTGGCGAATGTATATATTTACATAAAAGTGGTGTATTCACTATTGGTTTTTAAGTCAAATGATAATTTTTTCCTTTATTAGAGTATAATGGAGCTATATCATTTGTGTGATTTTACTGAGATAAATGGAGGGAAAAGTGATGAAATCTAAGAAGATTGTGTGTGGTTCTGTGCTGGCTATGCTGCTTGCGGGATGCTCGGGCGAATTGTCGGAAAGTGAAGTGAAAGAGGCGTCTTCTGATGAAGCTGCAGTACTTGAATCCGCTACAGAGAAAATGCAATTTGAACTCGACTTAAATATGGAATATCTCCAGATGGTTCTCGATAACAGTCCTCTCCTGTCAGAAAAAAATGATGAGAAACTGGGAACAGATTTAGAAGGAACTCAATTGGAAATTGAATTTAACAATTTTATTACTCTAATTGAATCACAGAATGGAAGCCTCTATGAAACAGAAGTGGAAGGGACTATCCTTTCAACAGACGGAAACTTCGACCTGAACGGTAATGGAGAGATGTACAAAGTCCAACTCGATGACGGCTCAACCATCTACGAAGGAAGTTATAAAGGAGACATCAACACCAAGGCAGGAGAAGACACCTTCAATCTAACCTTAAGATACAACCCTGACACCGAAGAAATCGATATAGTCATCACCAGTGGGGTTATCTACGAAACAGCTATCTTACCATTTGGAACGCCGTTTTTACTTCAGCCGGCGTTGGATGATTTGTATAAGAAGAAAAACAAGGTGCATGATGTGAATTGACTGGGGGACGGAGCGGCCGTTCCTTTTTTATGTAGGGGGGACATAGCTGGTGAAAAGGAACACCGGCTCCGTCCCCTCTTTCAATAAACCTCTTCAATCTTTCTCAAAATTTGTTCCTTCGTGTGAAACCCTCTCATGGTTTCCTTAAGCTGTCCTTTTTTAAATAACAATAGAGTGGGCAATCCCATAATGCTGAATTGTGAGGCCAGTTCAGGTTGAGCGTCGGTGTCGACTTTGTTGATCGAAACCCTGTCGCTTAGTTCTTCTAACAGCTCTTCTAACACCGGTTCCTGCATGCGGCATGGAGGGCACCAGGATGCACCGAAATCGACCAGTACGATGTCTTTTTTCACTTCGTTGTTAAATGATTCTTTAGTTAGCTCTAACATTTTTATTCCCCCGTTTCATTATTACTCTCATGTTGAAAGGCTGCCACGCGTTCCAGTAAATTAGAGCGGATCATTTGAAGCGTTTCGATCTGTTTATCAATCTCCTCAAGCTTTTGTTCATAAACCGGAAGCACTTCCTTACAAAAAGACTCCCTATTTTGCAGAACACAATGCAAAAATCCTGAAATCTGTTCAATAGAAAGCCCTAACTCCAAATAAAACCTGATCGTTTTCACCTGCTCCACAGCCGATGAATTGAAAACACGATATCCATTAGCCAACCGGGTAGCCATCAATATTCCCTGCTCCTCATAATACCTCAGAGACCGGACACTCACCCCTGTCAGCCTTGATAATTCACCAATCTTCATGACATATGCCTTCTTTCATAAGAATGTATATTTATTTTAAACTGTAACATTAATGTGAGGGTCAAGAGAAACTGGGGGGACGGAGCGGCCGTTCTTTTTGAATTAGTGGGGACAGAGCTGGTGAAAAGGAACAACGGCTCCGTCCCCCTGTTATAATGAATCTAAAAAGGAGGCTAACTCTATGATTCTAGAACTAAAAGTAACTTTGCTATATGAAGAAAAACCGGTCTGGAGAAGGATTCGTGTTGATGACCGGATGAGTTTTCTTGAGTTGCATGAGGTGTTGCAGGTGGCGTTTGATTGGACGAATTCGCATTTGCATCATTTTATGATTTATCAATCTAATGGGCTGGAGAATGAAAGGTCTATTGGGATGGAGGACGATGATCCTTTGTATGAGGATCCCTCTAAGCTTAAGGAAAAGGATGAAATTGTTGGGGATTGGTTAAATCGCGTGAATGATCACGCTGTTTATATTTATGATTTTGGTGATGACTGGGCGCATGAGATTGTGGTTGAGCATATATATGATCATGATGAGAGTAAAGTGGTGCCGTATTGTTTGGAAGTGATGGGAACAGCTCCAGCTGAGGATTCCAGGGGAGAAGTAAATGATGCTGGGCGAATTCCAAATGATGAGTTATTAAAAGAGATTAATGATTTGTTTTCTCAGGGATACCATCAAACATTAGGCAGCTACGATTCCTTTTTTGATCCTGAAACAGAGGGTGAAGAAGTGATGGAGCCGAGTTATGATCTCATTCAGCTGATGAAGGATTTACATAAAGCTGCTCCTTGGGAAGTGCTACATTCTGATCAGGTGTTCGCAATTGATCAGCAGGGATTTATGGTGTTTGTCTCTGTCATGGGTGCGGCAGGAATGGAAAAAGGTCTTGCTATTTATCCTTCGATGGAGGGATGGCGCACGTTGAGTTCGCTATTTAGAGAAGATGATGAGGACTATAGGTATAAGCAGTTTGCGATTACAGCAACATTTAACGATCGTAACGACCTTGATCCGATTGATTATGGTTTGGTAAAAGATACTGGCATTTCCTTTAGAGGAAAAGGGAGATGGCCGATGTTCCGCAGTTATGAGCCTGGCTATATTCCGTGGTACATAAATGAGCATGAAGAGTCCCTGGTGACATTTGTTGTGCGGCACGTGCTTGATGTGACGAAAAGAATTCGTGAGGGCCTTGAAGTCATCGCCCCTTTTGAAACAGGTTATATGTACACTCGTGTGGCGGGCGATGGTTTCTATGAAGAACACGGCGTTGAAATTACGGAGTTTGACCGGATGCTTGAAGAGGAACAGCAAAGTGTTGAAAATGAACTCCTCATTAAGCAGCTGCAGTCGATCCCGATTGTGGATGATCATATCGAATTTGGAGGGACTTACACCAGGCAGCCAATCGTCGAAAAACGTGGTGACCGACCATTCTTCGGACTGATCGTTGCAGGCTATTCGAAAAAAAGCGGACTGTTTTTAGTCAACGAGACATACGGGCCCATCCCGAAACCCCTTGCCCTGCAAGACGCCTTCTGTAAAATGGTCATCGAACAAAACGCCATGCCAGCCCAAGTCACCGTCACCCATAAAGACTACGAATATCTCGAACGGTTTTTTAAAGCCCTTCCTGTGAAAGTGAGGAAAGTGAAGGAGATTGGGCAGTTTAGGATGTTTGGTGTTTTATAGGGGGACGGAGCGGGCGTTTCTTTTTCATATAGGGGGGACAGAGCTGGTGAAAAGGAACACCGGCTCCGTCCCCCTATTCGCAATCAATTGATGTCATAACCTCCTCCACGCTTGCTGTCTTAATCCCGCCAGGTACAGAATCGTTGTGCTGGATAAAGTCTGCCAGATAGGTTCCCTGTTGGTCTTCGTACACGATGAGTGAGAAGGTTTGTGTGTCTCCGTTATTTTGGATGCAAGTTTCGCTCAAGGGGTATGAGTGGGAGTATAGTGTTTGACCCGCAAATGATTGTATATCAATGCCGAGTTGTTGATAGGACTCGATTAGTTCTGGGTAAGTTGCAGAAGTAGCAGTAAATTCGTGTTTTTCCCCTTCGTTTAAAGACCAGTTGAAGCTGTCCGCATATTTTTCTTCTAAATAGATGTTAAGGGATTGGTCCGGTGTAACAGATTCTTTTACTATATCATCCTGTTCCATATACTTTGGACTGCATTCTGCCAGCAAAAAAAGTGCGAATAAAGCGGGGATATACTTCATGATTTTCCTCCTCTAAAACATATTGGTTGTTTTGTATAACGATTAGTTGCTTCAGAGAGTAAAAAAGTTACAATTAAAACAATGTTAAACTTGAATAAAAATTTGGCAAATAATTAATCATCCTTTCAAAGCGATCCAGCCAATTAGAACATATGAAGGAGGACATCATGGAAGAGAATTTTGTAAAAGAGGTTAAAATTGGATTGAATAGCTTTCCAATCGGATATTTTGATACGCCACATCCATTACCGAAAAAACAATACTATGAATATTTTGATCATCCAGATATTGAAGTAAGAAGATACTCCTTTGCTGCTTTTTTAGTTCTCATGGGAAACTGGGATGCTACATGCAGTTTTGTTATTTATAAGGATGATGAATTTGATCAACACGTTGGGAGTATTTTGCGAAATAGAGACCGGTTGAAAAAGGAATTTCCCAATGTGTATATTCAGCTTCTTGATTTTCTAAAGAACATAGATAGGGACTATATTCAAACATCTCGAACAGAGAACACTTTGGATCCAGTGCTTCGTGACCATTTAATAAAAGTCATTGATGAAGAATTAGCTTCTCGGCATGTGACTTCTATGAAATTGATCATAGAAGAGATGAAATTACAGCCTTTTTTTAAGAGTGATTTTTGAAGAGGGGGACGGAGCGGGTGTGTCTTTTCACCATCTCTGTCCCTTTCTTGCTAAAAAGGAACGGGCGCTCCGTCCCCACTATCTTTATTGTGAAAAACTTCACAAACTATCTTCTGTTTATATGTCAGTTATGTTACGATAAAAAGAGAAATTTGGAAAAGAGGGATTGTTGTGAAGAGGTTGTTTGATTTCTGGCATGTTTTGTTGGGATTTGGTGTTTTGATTTTTGCTTTTTCATTTATTTTATTGTATTTTCCTTTGAATATGTTTTTGGGGAATGGTAATGACAGTTCAGTAAAAGGAGAAGCAGTGGAAGTAGAGATGAAGGAAGATGAATTGTTATCGGAGATGGACCCGATAAGAGAGGGGACGGTGACATTTTTGATACCTGAGCATTTTTCCGGGGAATTCGTTGTGGTAAATGACTTGGCATCTGCTGAGCCCACGGAATTTGAGGATGAATTGAATGTTACTTATTCTATCAATGAAGAAGGTTATTATGCGACTTCCTCACCTGATTTAATTTCAAGTATTCAGCCCGGTATTCCAATAAACTATGCTTTTTATTTTGTGAATGAAGAGGGAAATCGCAGTGAGATCGCTATGCAATGTGTTCAACATCACAGGTCAGTGATCTTGTCCAATGATCCAGTTAATCTTACATATACAGGATTTTCAGTCAAACAAAACGACTGATCAAATGATTTTCTTCCTATTGAGCTGGACCATACGAAGTCACACCCGGTTTTGAACAAAGTGATTAAGGAGTATTATGGAATCGAATTTAACTGGTGAGAAGGGATAACTGTGATTAGGTTACTTAAGTTTTCCGGTATTTTTCTATTATGCTCGCTCGTATATCAATTTTTAGTGGTTACATATTTTCATAATAATGACAGGCTGGAACAACCGCTATTGGAATCGGTAATCATAAGTCTGTACATATACTTAACTATCATTCCATTCACGGCCGCTATGAGCATCATCTGTTATGTTGCTTACTGGTTATTGACAAAGAAAATAAAGATACCTGTTAGCTTAGGAGCGATTATGTTTTCTTTAGTGATGTTGCTACTTTATCTATATGCTGGTGGGGTTAGATGAGAATGGGAACGGAGCGGGCTTTCAAAACAGCAGCTCTGTCTTTTTATTAAAAAAGGAACGGGCGCTCCGCACTCCTTAATCAAAAACACTCCTTTATACTCTTTTTTAAATTAATAAATGTGACTATCCTTATATAAAATAGGATTTAAGTCTCAAAAATTCATTCGGGGAGGTATTCGATGAAAAAAGTTTTGGTTTCGTTTATGATTGCTTTACTTGTTTTTGGATTGTATCAGGCTCCGGTTTTCGCTGAAGAGGATCGGGAGACGATTAGTATTGATTTTAAGGATACAGAAAAGCTTGAGTGGGTTAAGGATTCGATTGGACGGATGAAGGAAAAGGGAATTTTTCAGGGATATGAAGATGGAACATTTAAGCCTAACGCACCGGTTCTGAGAATGCAGACAATCATTACTGCTGTCAGGTTATTAGGGCTTGAGGATGAAGCTAAGGCTATGAATCCAGATGAAATAACACTACAATTCAAGGATGCAAAAGCTTTACCGGACAACGTCAAAGGGTATGTGGCTGTAGCACTTGAAAACGGACTTTTTGAAATGCAAGAAACAGTTGTCAATCCTTATAAACCTGCTACAAGATTATGGGTTTCAGGTGTTTTGGTAAGAGCATTGGGACTTGAGGATGAAGCCCTCGCTTCAATGAATGAATTGCCTGATTTTAATGACTTGGATAAAATCCCGGCTGGAGCCATTGGTTATGTAAATGTAGCATTGGAATATGGCATTTTCACTGGAACACTTGAAGGGAATTTTAATCCGCATAAAACAATTACTCGTGCACAAATGGCTGCAGTTTTAGATAGATCTTATGGGAATATGTTGGAAGAAAATGGATCAGTCACAGTTGATGGCCAGGTTGAAAGCATTTCTTTTGATGGAGAAGATGGTTTGATCAGTGTCAACTCGTTTACAGGCGAGGCGCAGAGCTATTCAATAAATAAAAACTTGCTAGTACAATACGATACCAGATTTATGGCTGCAGATCAGATTCGACAGGGTGACTTCGTTGAGCTCTATGTCCTGGACAATGTTGTACAGGAAGCTTCAGTATATACGACATTACCAGATAATAGCTCATCAATGAATGGAATTCAGCATCTGAAAGTAGAAGCCGAAAATGGAGAAGACGAATTCGAACTTTCTTACAAGCTGAAAAAAGGAAAAGAATCAGCCAAAATTGAAATCGAAAACAGTATCGAAGAACAGGAATACAAGGATTTTGAAGCAGTCGAATTAATAAGCAGCTATGTCAAAGAGTGGAATTTGACTTCAGAAACGACAGAAGAAGAACTAACCACATCCATCATTGCGACACTAGGATTCACACCCGAAGAGCTTGAAGTACATGTAAAATTTGCTGATGGCAGCCGAATCAAGTACGAAATGGATGAAGATGATAAAGATGATAAAGAAGATGATGATGGTGATGATGATTTAGACGAGAATGAATAAATATTGATTAGGGGACGGAGATGGTGTGCATTTTGCACAACTCCGTTTTTTTATGGGGACTGAGCCGATGTTCTTTTCAGGATGCTCTGTCCCCGAGATAAAAAAGGATTGAGGTTTTTGAATACATTTTTTGCTCATATAGGTACTTTTTATTTATTCATATTTATCAATCGGTCATTGCATGTAAGAAAGGGACGGAGCGAGTGTTCCTTTCTGCAAACTCTGTCCCTGAGTCTTAAAAAAAGAACGTGCGCTCTGTCCCTCAGCCTATGATAAAAGCTTCTTCTTAACATGAATAAAGTTTTAGCTGAACGTCCTCACCGTTAGTCCAAAAGGTTCTTTTTAAATTTATTGTCGAAATATTGCTTTTTTCCTCATTGGTTTCCCTTACAATATGACTGAAGTAGAGATTTTGTATGAGAAGGGAGTTTGTTTTTCTTTGAAGAAGCTTGCTGTATTGTTGATGAGTTTTGTCATGGTGCTTAGTTTCTTGCCTGGTAAGGAAGGGAAGTCGTTTGGCGGGTTGTCTGATGTGACAGTGTCTTATTGGGCTTATGATTATATTATGCCGCTGGTAGATCAGGAGATTATCAGAGGGTTTGAGGATGGAACGTTTAAACCTGAGCGTCAGGTGACGCGTGGTCAGGCTGCTATGCTGATTGGAAGGGCGCTTGAATTGGATACACAGAATCGACCGGACCCTGGATTTTCTGATGTGTCCCCAACGACTAGTGGATATGATTATATTGCTGCTTTAGTTGATGAGGGTGTATTTATGAAAGCAGAGAAATTTAATCCTGCGGCTCCTTTAAAACGTTCACAGATGTCTAAAATTTTGGTAGAGGCATTTGAATTAACGGGAACATCGAGTAAGACATTTACTGATGTAACGAGTGCTCATTGGGCACGTGGCTATATCAGTACTCTATTAGCTAATGAGATCACCACCGGAAGAACGCCTGACCGTTTTGATCCGGAAGCGCATGTGAATCGTGCACAAATGGCGGTGTTCATTTACCGTACATTATACGGTGAAATTCAGAAGGACGATTCAAGCACGGGTGGACAAGATCCTCAAATGGTGAACGAGATCCTGACATTGATAAATAAAGAGCGCGCTGCTGAAGAACTTGCTCCGTTAAAGCTTGACCCAGCCGTACAGGAACTTGCTGATCTGAAAGCAGCTGATATGCGAGATAACGATTACTTTGATCACTTCTCGCCTAAATACGGAACCATCTTTCAAATGATGGACGAAAAAGGAATCACAAGAAAATCTGCAGGAGAAAACATAGCCGCAGGACAAAGCGGAGCTTCATCCGCCATGAATGCATGGATGAACAGCGAAGGACACCGTGCCAACATTCTAAATCCAGGATATACACACGTTGGCATTGGGTATTCTGAAGGCGGAAGTTATGGGACTTATTTTGTGCAGGTTTTTGTAGGGAAATAAAAGCAGGGGGACGGAGCGGGTGTTCAAAATCACCAGCTCTGTCCCCTTTTTGGTAAAAAGGAACGCCCGCTCCGTCCCCCTAACAATTATTTAACAAAAACCCCATCCTTATTGTGCTAAAATGATAATTGATGGAATTCATTCCATCATAATACATGACGAAAGCGGGTTGAACGATTTTGGGTAAGAGCAGGAAGGTTGCAGGATCGGTTTTAACGTTGGGGCTTTTGGTAACACCTTTTGTTTTGGCAGATGGCGCGAAGGCAGCGGAGGGTGATCAGGTGAAGCTGCGGATTATGGAAACGACGGATTTGCATACGAATGTATTTCCGTACGATTATTATCGCGGAACAATGAATCAGAATGTTGGTTTATTGAAGACAGCGACTCTCATTGAGCAGGCGCATGCTGAAGCGAAAAACTCTGTGCTTGTGGACAATGGAGACACGATTCAGGGTACACCTCTTGGGACTTATTTTGCGAAAGTGGAGCCTGTGAAAGAGGGCGAAATTCATCCAATGATCAAGGTGATGAATGAGCTTGACTATGACATGGTGACGCTTGGTAACCACGAATTCAACTATGGACTTGACTTTATGGAGCAGGTGTATGGAGATGCGAATTTTGGATATGTGAGTGCAAATACATATGTAGATGACGGGGATGACGATCCGTCAAATGACCAGCCGGCTTATGATCCATATAAGATTGTGCCGAAAACGGTTATAGATGAAGAAGGTAACGAACAGACGATCAACGTTGGCTATATCGGCTTTGTCGCACCGCAGATTGTGCAGTGGGATAAAGCAAATTTAGATGGCAAAATCATTTCAAAGGATATTGCGGAATCAGCTGAAAAGTACGTTCCTCAGATGAAGGCAGAAGGCGCGGACGTGATTATTGCGATTGCGCACACAGGTTTTGATCAGATGGCGGAAAAAGGCGCATTCTCTGAAAATGCGATTCTTCCATTAAGTGAAGTGGAAGGCATTGATGCGATCACGTTTTCACATACGCACAACACATTCCCTGCTCCAGCTGGCGCGCAGTTAAGCTCGGGCTTTAAAGATGCAAATGGCGTACTTCCGTATATTGATGCTGACAAAGGAACGATCAACGGCGTTCCTGCAGTTCAGGCCGGCTTTGGCGGCGGCTACCTCGGGCTGATCGACCTGACGCTTGAAGAGGTAAATGGGGAGTGGGAGGTTACAGACTCTCAATCTGCCAACCGCTCAATTGCCAATGTGGAAATCAATGAAGAGCTTGCTTCATTCGTTGAAGCGGATCATCAGGCAACGATCAGCTATTCTGAAGGAAAACTTGGTACAACAACGGCTCCGATCTACAGCTTTTTTGCTTTAGTAGAGGACGATCCATCGGTACAAATCGTAACGGATGCGCAGAAATGGTACGTGGAGGAATACATTCGCCTTAACTCACCAGAGCTTGCAGACACACCAATCCTGTCAGCAGGGGCACCATTTAAAGCAGGCCGAAACAGCATTGAAGAATACACAGACATCGCAGAAGGCGACCTGACTATCCGCAGTGCAGGTGACCTTTATTTATACGACAACACATTAAAGGCCGTTCAGTTAACAGGTGCACAGGTGCGCGAGTGGCTTGAAATGTCAGCCGGTAAATTCAATCAGGTTGATCCGGATTCAACAGAACAGCAGGAGCTCCTGAACCCTGACTTCCCTGCGTTTAACTTTGACGTAATCGACGGCGTGACTTACGAAATCGACATCACGCAACCGGCTAAATATAACAATGACGGCACGCTGAAAACGGCAGATGCTAATCGTATCGTCAACCTTGAATACAACGGTGAACCTGTTTCTGACGACCAGGAATTTATCGTCATCACCAATAACTACCGTGCAGGCGGCGGAGGAAACTTCCCGGGTCTCGCAGATGCACCACTTGTCGTTGATTCAGCAGAAGAAAACCGCCAGATCCTGATGGATTACATCACAGAGCTTGGCGAAGTAAACCCGTCAGCAGACCAGAACTGGCAGATCAAGCCGATCGACGCTGACCTGAACGTGACATTCCTTTCAAGCCCGGCTGCTGAAAAATATGCAGACGGACGCATCAGCTATACAGGTGAAACGGATGAGAGAGGCTTTGGCGTTTATCGCTTCAGCATGAAGTCAGAAGCAGAAGTCCCGGCAGAGCCAACATTTAGCGATGTGCCGGCAGAATTCTGGGCTGCAGCCTACATCAATGATCTATCAGAAAAGAATGTTGTAAAAGGTTATGCAAACGGTATGTTTAAGCCAAACAATCCTGTGCTCAGAGGACAATTCCTATCCATGGTCGTGCGTTCACTTGGCCTGAGTGATGGTGAACTCACACTCGAGCAGGAAATTGAACTTGCCATAGAAAACGGCATTACAACAAGAACTACAGCAACCTTCAACCCATACGAGCGCGTAACACGCGAACAAATGGTGGCCATGCTCATGCGTGCATATGAAGTCAAAAACGGAGAAGCATACGATGCTGAAAATAACTCAGTCTACACAGACCGAGGCGCCATCAGCAGCGTCTTTACCGAATACATCGACGCCGCAACCGAACTCGGCTACATCAGCGGCAGAGAAAACGGCAGCTTCGACCCACGTGGCACGTCTACACGAGCACACGCTGCGAAGGTGTTGTCGTTGTTTTTGAAATAAACAGGGGGACGGAGCGCGTGTGCTTTTTCACGAGCTCTGTCCCTTTTATGTGGGGACAGAGCTTCTAAAAAGGAACGGGCGCTCCGTCCCCTAATGAATTTTAAAATGCTTTCCCTTTCTATCCTCTAACGGAATTTTTTCTAAAGCATGCACCACTGTTTTGGCCAGTCCGATACGATGTTTGGCGCGTTCTTTTTCGCGTGTTTCTGCGAATGTGATGATTTCTGGGCCGGTGTTGGCTTCAAATAGTCGAAAGTTGTGGTCGGGATCAAGACCGTAATCAAATGCGAGTTCGTCGATCATAAAGGGATAGAATTGATCGATGTGTTGAGCGAGTTTGAGTGAGCGCTGGATGATGTTGTTATACATCGTGATTCCTTTTTTTTCAAATTGTTGATGTAATAAGTCAATAGCACGGATGGTTTTGTTGCCTTTGTAATTGCTGATTTGCCACCCTTTTTCGGCAATGTCTGCAATGACCGCTCCACATGTCCACACTGATTTTGAATTTCTCATCACATGGACCCGAATATGAAAGACGTGGCCTTCTAGCGTTAATGAAGGGATATAAGGCTGAATCATATAGTTCCCTTTTTTACAAAGGTCACTGATCATCTTTTGAGTGAAGAATCTATTATATGTGGATCTATTCTGACCATTTTGAAAGATAAACGATTGTTCGCTCTTTCTGGTAACAACAAAAATCCCTTGCCCTTTTCCAGAATTGGTTGGTTTCAAGATGCTTTTAGGGGATTCTCTGACAATCTGTGAAAAATCTCTCAGTGTCCTCAGAGGATAAGAAGGTATTAACAGGTCTGAAAAATCCTCACTTCCCTCTAAACGTTGGTAAATCGATAACTTATCTTCAATCAAATGCGATAAAAATGGAACCTCTAAACGAAGTAACTTCTCTTTATCAAGATGCTTAACCCGATCAGGGGAAGTTGAACAATCATTCATAATTAACTTAGGGAAGTTCGTTAACCGATTGATCCAGGTTCCATTCTCAAATCCCTTACCCTGAATCTGACAGGATTGAAAATCAACCTCATCAATACTGAAAAACACAAGCTCCACAGATTGTTCAGCAGCCACTTCCAAATAAGCCTTAATCCGCTCCGGAGTTAAAACTGACAGTGGATTTTTACGATCATTGTACACTCCAATTAACATTGTCATCACCTGTTTCAATTATACATATAGGGGACGGAGCGGGCGTTCCTTTTCTAACGAAAAATTGATTCTCCGTTACCGTTCGTTTGCGAACAAATAAAAGAAGCACGGGATCGAATCCGTGCTTCAGCGATAAGGTAGTCGTCATTATGTATGATCGACCTAGTTCTTTATACCACTTTGGGACTGTTTTAAACCAGGGGGACGGAGCAGGTGTGCCTTTTAGCCAGCTCTGTCCCCTGTTTTAAAATGGACTAGGCTTTCCATTCCCTTGGTCGTCTTCAGGCCAGGGCCACCTGTCTTCAAGCCACAAAAACTTTTCAACGGCAATAAAGAAGCGTTCCCTGTCTTCCTCTGTTTTCAACCTTTCAGGAAAGGAGGCCTCCTCGAGATTTGAATACAGTTCCTTCATAATGTTTTGATGTTCAGTCGAAATGGGTTCGTCTGATGAATTGTCCTCTTCGAATACTTTTAAATATTTGAATAAAAGTGCTTCATGCAAGAATTTTACTAGTGCTGCCTCTTCCTGATCAGCCGAAGACGAGATTTCCAGAACCCAACCAGCTGCCTTTTCTGCAGAATAAACACCCCTAGCAAAGTTGCCGTGCAGATCTCCCGGGTTATTTATGTATTCATTACTTTCCTGCAAAAGGTGGAACGAGAGAAGTGTATCACCCAATAAATTGAAATATATAAGTTCTGTTTCCTTCCTCTCCTTAACCCATAGAGTGACGAATATAAGATTGGAAATTAGTAAAAGGAATAGAAAGATGGTTGTTTTCTTCATTTTATCTCCTTTGAGGGGGACGGAGCGGGCGTTCCTTTTCTCCAGCTCTGTCCCCTGTTTTTAAAAAAGGATCAGGCGCTCCGTCCCCCTTAAGCCCCTGGGTACTGCCTCTTCACCTCATCCAGTAGCCCGGCCTTCTCCAAATAATGCTCCGGTGCAAGGAAGGTAATCGTGACAACACCCGGATTACGACCGATTTCGATGGAGCCGGTGATGGTGGTGCGGTTCATGATTTCAGGGACGGTGACGCCGAAGAGGTCGGCGGCGCGCTGCAGTCCGTTGTCTGTTGCCAGGTTCAGGTTGGAGCCGGTTCCAATGATTGATACTGGCAGTGATTGTTCAAGCTGTTCGATGTTCCATTGAGCTGCGAGTGCTTTTGCAGAGGCGAGTTCTTCTTTTGTAAATGGCTTTGCTGTGTATGGAAGATCGTCCTCATTTGGCAGAAGGATTGGACCTTTTAGATTAGCTTTTTTGATGACGTGAACCTGAAGATGGACGATGCCTGCTACATCAGCGGTGTGACCTGCAATTTCGCCGTCACCCTGCATCGCGTGCATGTCACCAAGATACACCCCGCCACCTGGCACTTTAACCGGACAGATAATCGTTGCACCGGCTCTGACACGGCTGATATCCATATGGCCGTCCGTACGGTGTTCATCAAGCTCGTCCTGCGTGACCACATAATCATGCGGCGCACCAACGAGGAACGATCCAAAGTCTCCGGCATTATGAGAGTCAGGGATCGGTCGTGAGGGCGTTGTGCCCAACTGTCCTAAAAATGGGCGCATTCTTGCCACCACACCAACGAGATCATGAGGAGCAAAAGTTACAATCGGATTCTGGATCGAGTTCTCAGGCGTTTTCATATACGCTTTTCCATCACGTGCGATGGTTTTCGCGGCTTCTTTACTAACCGTTACCCCGACATCGCCGTGCTCACTGAAGCTGATCGTATACCCATTTGTAAATACGAAAGGCGTTACGTCCGCATGACAGTTTGCACAGCGGATGGCTTCCTGACCGATTCCTTCAATCACCGTATCAGGATACATCGTACCGCACTCCGGACATTTCACGGCAACAAAAGGATCACCGAGAAACCGTCCTTCTACCGGAGCATCATTACCTGAAGAAGTCGCAAGTGATGTGACATTAATGGAATGAATCTTAATCACAATCGCATCACCAGGCTCTGCACCTTCAACAAATACAGGTTTCGTTACTTCGTGACCCCCGCGAATGCAGGGAGTAATCATCGGCCCCCAGCAGCCTGGCGCCGTATTCGCAATAATATGTCCGCCATCCTTGACCGGTCCAAGCATCTCTTTCGCAGGATCCAGTACCCCATCAATAAAAGAATTCACCAAAAGAGTATCCGTTGCTTTTCTCTGTTCACTCATTTGTCTCTCTCCTTTTCTGAAAATTCACTCTTATTATACACCTTGAGGGGCTGGGGGGACGGAGCGGGTGTTCTTTTCGTCGAAAAAGAACACCCGCTCCGTCCCCCTGCTTTATTTTGTAATACTTTTGTAATACAATTATAATAAAAATCAAAGTAAAATAGGATGAAAGATTATTTTGAAAAATGAATCAATAGATCGCAATGAAACTTGGACAGCTTTTTAATTGGATGGGAAAAGGAGAGTGTGCAGGTTGAAAAAGTGGTTATATGCGTTTGCAACGACTGCGACTGTGACAGCGTTTGGCGTCGGGATGGAAGACGAGGCGGCTGCTGAGACTTATAAGGTTGAGAATGGGGATTCGCTGTGGAAGATTGCAAATAAGCATAATGTCACAGTTGATCATTTGAAAAAGTTGAATAACCTGACTTCTGAACTCATTTACCCAAATCAGGTTTTATCGGTGAAGGGGGCTGCAGCAGCTCCTGTTCAAAATAACACGCCCGCTCCTGCGCCGGTCAGGCAGTCAGGATCAACGTATACTGTAAAATCTGGAGACACACTTTCAGCGATTGCATCAAAGGCTGGTATGTCTTTTCAAGATTTAATGAAATCGAATAATCTCAGCTCTCATATTATTTTTCCAGGTCAAGTACTTTCTATTAAAAAAGGAGCTCCGGGTAATGCAGGATCCTCTCCTCAAACTCCGATTGCGACTAAACCGAAAGAAAGTATTTATACAGTTCAACCTGGAGATTCATTGTCCAAAATTGCGATCAATCATAATATCACCCTGGCTAAATTAATGGACCTTAACAATTTAAGTGGTTCACTTATTTACGCTGGTCAAAAACTAAAGATTGCAGCGGATGCATCTGTAAATAATCCGCCTGTCACTGCACCATCCGCACCGCCAATACAATCGACGGTGGAATATATCGTGAAAAGCGGTGATACATTAAGTAAAATCGCTCTTTCACATAAAATATCTTTAGCAGAATTAAAAACGATTAATGGTTTAACGTCTGATATTATTTTTGTCGGACAGAAGCTAAAGCTGAAAGGCAATTCGCCTGGTGCGCCCGAACAGATTTCTAATCCCGCTGTGCCGATTCAAGGAGCAGCTTCTCTATTAAAAGAGGCTTCTGCATTATTAAATGTTCCTTATGCCTGGGGTGGAAGTTCACCAGATGGGTTTGACTGCAGCGGTTTTATTTACTACGTATTCCAAAAAGCCGGATTTTCCGTTACGCGTACAAATGCGGTGGGGATGCATGCGAGATCTTTTGAAGTCAGTGCACCACAACCGGGTGACCTAGTGTTCTTCGAAAACACCTATCGCAGCGGCATTTCCCACGTTGGCATTTATTTAGGTAATGACCAGTTCATCCACGCAAGTGATAAAGGAGTAGAAATCACAAACCTTAGTCATTCTTATTGGTCTACTAAATTTGAAAGTTTTAAGAGATTCTATAATTAAGAGCTGCTGATGCAGCTTTTTATTTTCTTTTGGGGGTGGTCTTGATGTCCTTTTTTAAAAAGCAGCAATCCCTTGAACCAGTTGAAATGAATCAGGTCCAAACGGAGAAAGATCGCCTGTCTGCCATGATCGAAGACGATGTTAGCAGACAACTTCGTCAAATTAATCACGTTGAATTAATTAAATTAGTAGAAAATAAGCAGACCCAGCTAAACTATATCTATTCTGAACCGGATGATTACAAGCATGAATTACTGAAAAAAATCGTTTTTTATATTGAAATGATCAAGGAAATCGAATTTCATTTAGCTGAATGTCTGAGACAAAACGAACACCTTGCCGATCTTCAGGAATTTAAACGAAACCTCACCAGTCATATAGAAACACACATCCAAAATCATTATGACACCTACTTCAAGCGCTACCTCTCATCAGATCAGGGTCTCAAAGGACTCGAAAAAGAATACCGCGAAACCCTCATGCTATATCAGCTCCTCCTGCTCCTGCTGCCACATTATGCAAAAGCACCTATCACAGTAAATGACGAGATCCCAAAACGATGGGTCGTGAGAAAAATAAAAGAGGAGTGCAAGCGGGTGGTGGATGAGTGGCTTTACATCATCTAGGGGACGGAGCGCCTGTTCCTTTTTCTAAAAAGGAACAGGCGCTCCGTCCCCCAAAAAAGGAGGTTTTTAAAATGCCAAGAAAACCAAGAAAAAAGAGTTCAACAGGTATGTACCATGTCATGCTGCGCGGTATTAATTATCAGTGGATTTTTCATGATGAGCAGGATCGCCGGAAGTTTTTGGAGATTCTAGTGAAAGGGAAGCTTGATAAGGGGTTTAAGTTATATGCGTGGTGTTTAATGGATAATCATGTTCATCTTGTGCTCGAAGAAGGAGAGCTAACGGTCTCAAGATTGATACAGAGGATCGCCTGTAGTTATGCGATGTATTACAACTGGAAATACCAGGCGAGCGGTCCAGTGTTTTATGACAGGTTTAGAAGCGAAACGGTGGAATCAATTAGATATTTATTCACGGTCATCCGTTATGTTCACCAAAATCCTGTAAAAGCAAATTTAGTAAAGCGACCCTCCGAATGGGACTGGAGCAGCTGTAAAAGCTATTACGGGCAATACGATTATTTTTCATCTCTCGTCAACAAACAAGAAATATTCCACCATTTTTCCGATAATCCTGACCTCTCATTTCAGAAATTCAAAGAATACAACGAACAAACAACTCCTGACGAATGCCTCAAGCAACCTGTCCTTACCAAAAATCCACTCACTGACGAGCAGGCCTTACACGAAATGAAACACTACATCGGAAAACTTCCCCACACTCAAGTCAAAAATCTCCCGGTCGAACAACGCAATCAGCTCATTGCTCAACTCAAACAAATTAAGGGAATCAGCCAACGGCAGCTGTCGCGGATTTTAGGTGTTTCGGTTGGGTTGATTAGAAAGGCGAGATAGGGGACGGAGCCGATGTTCACTTTCACCGGCTCCGTCCCTGTGCTCCAAAAAAGGAACACTCGCTCCGTCCCCCTATACTCCAAGTTCATACCCCACACCCCTAACAGCATTAATCGTAAATGTACCAGGTGCTGCAGTTTCAAGTTTTTTTCTAAGGTGGCTGATGTGGACTTTGAGGGTGCGGGTGTCGCCGAGGCTGTCGGTTCCCCAGATGGTGGTGTAGAGGTCTGATTGGCTGATCGGCTGGTTGGGCTGACGGATCAGGGTGGCCAGGATGTGGAATTCTTTTGATGACAGGATGATTTCTGTTCCGTTGATGTCGGCTTTTTGGTTTTGGAAGTTAAGTGTGATTGTGTGAAACGATTTGTTAAGGGAGATTGTGTTAGCTGTTTTGGCTGCCTGTGAATGATATTGTGAACGTCTTAGAGTTGCTCTGATTCTGGCTGCTAGTACGTTTGGATCGGTAGGTATGATGATAAAGTCATCGGCACCCATATCAAGGCCTCTGATTACTTCGGTGCCGTCATAAAGCGGGCTTATGAAAATAATAGGTATGATGGAAGTGGATCTAATTTCTTTGCACCATTCAAATCCAGAATCATTTTTTGCATCAACTATAATCAAAATCAGCTTTAAATCGAATGTTTTAAAGACCTCTTTTATCTGAGTCATGTCTTTCACCGTGATGGGAATAAAGCTATGTTCATGCATAATAGGGCTAAGGAAATCAAATGTTCCCTGACCTGATGTCAAAACCAGAATATATGAATTCATTATTTCACCCTCTTAAAGTAAATTAAATCCACTGTACACTCATCAGTATTTTATTACTTTAATCAACCCTCATCAAAGTGTTGTCTCACACATTTCTGTATTCATTCATACAATGATTTATTTCCTTATTATTTGGTTAAGAAATCTTAACCTGAATATTGAAAAAATTAGTGGTTTGATACTTTAATCCTATTTTATAATCAGAGCATAAGGTTTGCAATATTTGTTTGTAGTTGTAAATGAGAAGGGGGTTAATCCTTAATTGTGATCCGTATCTCTGAATGTCCAGACAAATTTAATGGGCAACATGCGATTCAGCTGATCGAAGCCGAAAATCATCATGATCCTTTCTTATACGCGCTTTTTGCTTCCACCCGGATGGGAGAAGTGAGCAGTTGGCAGTGGTCTGATGAAATGGCAAGCCATTTTTTAAAAATGCAGTGGCAGGCTCAAAAGCTATCGTATCAACACCAGTTTAGTAGAGCAAAGAACTTTATTGTGCAAATGAATACTGATCAAATCGGTAGGCTTATGGTAAACGAAGATGATAGTTCAATCCAACTGATCGATATTGCAATTATGCCTGATTATCAGAATAAGAAATTAGGCTCTTTTATGATTGAACTCGTTCAAATGGAAGCACAGAGCAAAGGTAAAGATGTTCGTTTAATGGTTAAACGCAATAATCCCGCATTAAAGCTTTATAAACGGTTGGATTTTTTTGTAATAGAGGAAAATAGCCTCGATTTAAAAATGGTCTGGAGATCTTCAGAAAATAGATGAGGAGGAAATGAAATGGCTGAAGCTTACGTAGGAGAAATCAGAATGTTTGCCGGAGATTACGCGCCGCAGGGGTGGGCAATCTGCAATGGGCAAGCACTGCCGATTAGTGATAATGAAACATTGTATTCACTAATTGGAGTTACATATGGAGGAGATGCGCGAACATTCTTTAACCTTCCTGATTTACGTGGAAGAGTGCCCATCCACAGAAATAATGTGTATTCTCCAGGAATGAACGGAGGAGCGGAAAGCGTGACACTGACTGGCAGCCAGCTACCTTCACATACTCATCTGGCCCAGGCGAATAAAACCCAGACGAATGCTTCTTTAAGTAATCCTGAAAACAATGTATGGGGCTATACAAGCTTTGCAAATTATCAAAAGGATAATATTACACAGCAGGCTGGTATGAGAACTGACACGATTTCCAATTACGGTGGAAGCCAGCCACACTCAAATATCATGCCGTCTTTTACCGTTAATTTTATCATTGCATTAAATGGTCTATATCCAACTGACTATTAAAGGAGGAAGAAGCATGGGAGAACAATATGTAGGAGATATTCAACTCTTTCCATATCAGCGTGGAATCAACGGTTGGGCAGAATGCAATGGACAACTGCTGTCTATCCAGTCAAATCAGGCTTTATATTCAATAATCGGCACAATGTATGGTGGAGATGGTAAAACGACATTCGCGTTACCTGATCTCAGAGGGAGAGTACCGATGCACAGAGGTCCCTTAAACCCGCAAGGAACATCAGCTGGTGAAGATCAACATACATTAACAGTCAATGAAATTCCGAATCACACGCATCAGGTATTTGCTGATTCCGGAAGAGCGAATCAGCTGTCTCCTGCCAATAATATATGGGGAACAGTATACAGCTCGGATACATCCACTGATACGGTAAACGCCTATTCGGCAAACGGGGATACAGTAATGAGTGACGAAGCGATTGCCACTGCGGGTGCAAGCTCACCTCACACAAATATGCAACCTTACTTAACCATGATGTACTACATAGCATTAAACGGCTATTATCCTTCGAGAGGTTAGGAGTGAAAGTATGAATTCATACCTTGGAGAAATCAAAATCTTTTCAGGCACTTATGCACCACAAGGATGGGCTTTTTGTGACGGATCACCATTGAATGTGAATCAATATCAGGGGTTATTTAGTGTGATTGGATCTGTTTATGGTGGAGACAGCAGGACATACTTTAACCTTCCTGATTTAAGAGACCGTGTGCCGGTTCAACAGGGTCAGGCAACCGGTGGAACAATCTACTGGAAAATCGGTGATAAAAAAGGAGATCCAACAGTAACATTAAATGAATCCCAGACACCCCTGCATAATCACATCCCACAAAGCTCTGCATCAACTACCGGTGTATCAAGCCCTGAGCAGGCGATCTGGTGTACAGAAAGTGGGAGAAGCAGAAAACCTTATAAGTCGGGCACGGACACCAAAGTGTCGATGAAAGCAGATGCGTTGAATCCGGTTGGCGGAAATCAGCCGCATAACAACCAGCAGCCTTATCTTGCATTAAATTATATCATTTGTATAGATGATGGAATTTACCCAATCAGAGAACAGTAAAGGAAGGGAGCATCACAAAATGAACAAAAAGAAGTTTCGAGTATATGTCATGCTAATGTCCCTTGTGCTGCTTTTTGTTCATTCATTTAGTGTGCCGCAAAACGTTGCGGAAGCTGCTATGGAGCCAGGGACATTGGTGGGGCAGGTGTCGGTTGGGCGTGAAGGTGATCTTGCTGCTCTTCAAAATGTTTTAGATGTGAGTTTGGGTGGATCAGAGCCTTCACCAGAAGATTTTTGTTGTTATGCTTACTTGAAATTCTATGCTCCACCGAGTATGGACTACTCTAATGCAGTTTTGAGGTTAAACATTTCTGAAGATCCGGTTTACAATACAATTATAAATCCTGGCGGTTCACTTACTATGGAAATTCGTGTAGGCGGCAATGATAACTGGGTCACTGACCAGATAATAAATTCGCATCCTGATATCAAACCTAATAGTGCAAGTATTTTTAAAACATTTAATCATGGTGTATCAGGTCCTGTTGAAATTAATATAGGATCTTTATTTACACAAGAGAATATTGGAGATGATGATTACATTACATTAGTGCTTACCCCACAGGTATCAAGTTTTACTCCCGATGAATATTTAACATTCATTGCAGGAAATCTCAATACTAATACTGGTCCGGTACAACTAACCGGCATCTCACCAGGAGACACAATACCACCAACTGTATCTAATCCTGCCATTTCATCTTCAAACATCACATCCACCACGGCTTCCCTCAACTGGAACGCAGCGTCGGATAATGTGACACAAGCAGCGAATCTGGAGTACCAGCTTTACCAATCAACATCAAACAACCTGGACACGGTACAAAATATTGAAACAAACGGTACCTCAATTGGCAATTCTGAAGCGAACAAGCTTTCAGCGAGTCTTACCGGGTTAACGCCGAATACAACCTATTACTATAATGTCATTGTAAAAGATGCGGCCGGTAATAAATCAATTTACCAAGCTGTCAGCTTTACAACAAAGAAGACCTGGTCCGTTACCTACAATGGGAATAATGCAGATTCAGGTTCTTTGCCTGTGAGCGCAACGGTTGAAGACGGTGCTTCCGTTTTAGTTTCCGGAAACACAGGGAACCTTGCGAAAGCCGGTCACACATTTTCAGGCTGGACCCTCAATCAGGATGGCAGCGGAACAGTTTATCAGAACGCTGATCAGATTACGAACATTCAGCAAAACATCACCCTTTACGCAAAATGGACGCCGCTTGCAACTTATTCAGTCACTTATGACGGAAATGGTTCAACTTCTGGCAGTGTTCCGGCTGATTCAGGTGCTTATAATCAAGATGCTACAGTCATAGTTGCAACAAAAGGATCAATGGATAAAGCGGGTTATGAGTTTACTGGATGGAACACGGCAGCGAATGGTTCAGGAACTGCATACGCTGCAGGACAAACGTTCCCGATGCCGAATACTGACGTTTCCCTTTACGCACAGTGGGAGCTTATCCCTACCTATACCATTACTTACAATGGGAATGGGAATGAAGGTGGGACTGTGCCTGCGCCTTCAAGCCCTTTCCCTGAAGGGGAGTCTGTCACGCTTGCGACTGAAGGTGACCTGCAAAAGTCAGGCCATTCATTCATGGGCTGGAATACAGCATCAAATGGATCAGGAACTGACTATAGTAGCGGTCAAACTATCCAGATGCCGCCCGCTAATGTGACTTTATATGCTATCTGGAAATCATCCAACGCCGATCTGATGGACATTACGGTGAACAACATGCACGTAGATGATTTCACTGCTGATACGCTTTCTTACAATCAATCCGTAGTCAATACAGTCGACTCGGCGGTAATCGACGTATTGCTTGCTGATCAGGATGCAACGGTAACGATTAATGGTCAGGCTGGAAATCAGCAAACCGTCCCTTTAAATGTTGGACTCAACACAATCAGCATTGTGGTGACTGCGCCTGATTTGACTGTCAAAACGTATACGGTTGTCATAGAGAGGCTTTCACCTTTATATGAGATTAGTTATAGCGATAACGGAGCCGTAGATGGTTCAGTCCCCGCGTCTGTTCAGAATTATGCCGGGCAGACTGTCACCGTTTCAGGGAATACAGGTTCTTTGGTAAAGACGGGACACGATTTCAAAGGCTGGAATACACAGGCTGATGGTTTGGGGACGACGTATGAACCAGGAGATACATTAATTGTTCCAAACGGAAATCTCACGCTTTATGCTAAGTGGGAAATCAAAAAGCACACGGTTACTTTTAACACGAACGGAGGAACCGGACCAGTCTCTCAAATTGTGAATGATGGCGGTGTTCTGCATGGTGACCTTACTGTTATCAAAGCAGGTCATACCTTTGCAGGCTGGTACACAGATCAAGCTTTTACACAATCTTTTGATCCAGGCACAGCTATTTATGCAGATACCGATCTGTATGCAAAATGGGATATTAACACCTATTCAGTTACTTATGTATCAAATGAAGGCACATTTGTCCCGGCTGAAACAGTGGACTATGATCAGACTTTTTCAGAGCCTACCAGTCCTGTAAAAGCAGGTCACACATTTGTCGGCTGGTACACAGATGAGGAGCTGACAACGGAGTACGATTTTGATACGAAAGTGTCGAGTAATTTGACGCTGTATGCGAAGTGGAGTATCAACACTTATGTCGTTACTTACGTGTCAAATGACGGCACATCTGTCACCCCTGAAACAGTTGAATATGATCAGACTTATACGGAACCTGAGAGCCCTGTGAAAGCAGGCCATACGTTTGTTGGCTGGTATACAGATGAACAGCTGACAATGGAGTACGATTTTGATACGGAAGTGTCAAGTGATTTAACCCTATATGCAAAATGGATGATTAATGAATATCAGATCATTTTTGATTTTAATTATGATGACCTGACAGAAACTGTTACAAAAGAGTATCATTCTATTTTGGAGTCTCCTGATGATCCATTACGAGCTGATTATATTTTCGGCAATTGGTTTACTGATCAGACATTTGAAACTCTTTTCGATTTTCCAACCCAGGTAACCGGGGATTTGACATTGTACGCACGATGGGACTATCTCGTGGAATTTGATACGAGAGTTGACCCTGAAGATGTACAAAGTCAATCCGTTATTCCAGGAGGAAAAGTAACGAAACCGGCTCATCCCGTTAGAACAGGTCACACATTTGTGGATTGGTATGTGAATGAAAATGATTCTGAACCATTTGATTTTGATGAAGTTTTAACTGGATCAGTCCGACTGATTGCCAAATGGACGCCGAATGAATACCAGGTTACTTTTGACTCGAAAGGTGGAAGTGATGTTTTACCTGTGAATGTTTTATTCGAACACACGCTGACTCAGCCAGCGAATCCAACCCGCTCAGGCTATCAGTTTGGCGGCTGGTATACGAATGACACGTTAACGTCACTATATGCTTTCACGACACCGGTCACGCAGAACTTGACTCTTTACGCAAAATGGAATCAAAACTCTGCTCCGGTACCTGGCCCATCACCGAACCCGGAACCTACACCTGATCCAAGCGTCGAAGAAATTGTCGTGGATGTAACGGATGGTTCAACCGGTGGTACGATTGTTCAAACGCCTATTAAGCGTTCCACCAATACGGATGGAACGAAAAGTGATGACGTGCTGCTTACACCTGAAAAGGTAAAGGAATTTGCTGAGGCAAGTACAAATAAAATCGCCCGGATCGTGATTCCGGATGCGAACGATGAAGTGATAGAAACAAACATCAGCATTCCAAAGGATTCCCTCGATAATCTCACACAGGATGATATCTCTGTTCAAATTGATATGAATGATGTCACTATTGATATTCCAGTTTCTTCTTTATCCGGGTTTACAGACGACTTATACTTCCGCGTGGTACCTGTAAAAGAGGAAAACGGTAAAAATGAGATAGAGGATCGGGCCAAACAGGAAGAAATGGTAAAGGAAACAGCTGGTGCTGGTGCAACGATTAAAGTATTGGGCCGTCCAATGACCATTGAAACAAACTTGCAATCTCGGCCGGTCACGCTGACATTGCCGCTCCCACAAGGAATATCCAATGGTCAGCTACAGTCGCTTGCCGTATTTATAGAGCACAGTGATGGCACAAAAGAAGTGATTAAAGGGGCCGTTATTGATCTTCCAGACGGACAGAAGTCAGTCCAATTTGAAGTGAACAAATTTTCTACCTTTACATTATTGACACTTGAGCTTGCTGATGTCCCAGACGAAGGTGAGGAGCCGACAGAACCTGAAAAGCCTGCATCTAATCCTTATATCAAAGGTTTTGAAGACGGCACATTCCGTCCGGAAGCGGCCATTACACGTCAACAAATGGCTGCCATGCTTGCAAGGCAGCTCACGCAAAGTAACGTTCCGGCTGCAAATGTCAGCCCATTTTCAGATCTAAAACGCGCATGGGCAGTTAATGAGATTGAATACGTGCGGGGAGCGGGTATCATGACTGGACACACAGCCAGTGAATTTCGTCCGCACCACTCCATCACACGTGCACAAATGGCCGCTATCGCCACGAGATGGATTGATCAAAAGTGCAGCGGAAGTAACACTTATTCTTTATGTGAAGCCTCAACGGAGACGTATCAATTTACAGATGTTCCGAAAGATCATTGGGCTTCTGAAATGATCGAACAAATCAGTCAGCTTGGCATCATGACAGGATACGAAAACGGGACCTTCCAGCCAAATGCACCACTTACCCGTGCACAGGCAGTCAAAGTGCTCAATCGCATCTTTGAAAGATTGCCTGAGGAAGGGAAAGAGCGTAAGTTTTCTGATGTTCCAGAATGGCATTGGGCGTTTGATGAGATTATGGAAGCTGCTAATTAAACTGGGGGACGGAGCGGGTGTGCAATTTCGCAGGCTCTGTCCCTTTATTTTTAAAAAAGAACACCCGCTCCGTCCCCCTCTTCAAATTAATTTACATATTTTTAAAAATATAAAAGGAATTTCAAAATAAATGTCGAAATACCTTCTTTGTGAGAGAAATCTCTCATAATAAGGAGGCCTGGATGGAGTATCCGGGTGCAAAAGGAGACGGATTCATGACAGGAAGTTCTACGTTAGAGCCTTATCGCGTAACGGAGACGACTCTTGCTCTGCAGTATGATTTTTCGATTGAGCATGAGACGGTTGCGTATGATCAAAACGGTGTTTTTCGCTCACCAAAATCGGCGAAGGATTTATTGAATGACCG
Organism: Jeotgalibacillus aurantiacus; assembly: GCF_020595125.1. Classification (NCBI taxonomy): domain Bacteria; kingdom Bacillati; phylum Bacillota; class Bacilli; order Caryophanales; family Caryophanaceae; genus Jeotgalibacillus; species Jeotgalibacillus aurantiacus. The sequence continues at coordinate 166,366 of NZ_JACNMS010000001.1, read as the reverse complement.
CTGTCTGCAGGCTGGTGTTCTGCTTGAGGGCCGCATTGCTTCTGCAAAAGTACGGCACGGAATTCAGCACAAGGTACCACTGCTTGTTGACCCCTACACCGACATCTTGGCTTTCCCTACTCACTCTCCAACAAGTCCACACAACACCTGGTTATTCCTTAAACACATCGTTGACCTCATGAAAACGGATGATCCAAAGCAGGTAAAAGTATTATTTCGTAATTACGAGACGCTCACCATCAACTGTTCACCGAGAACAGCCATTAAACAATACGAGCGCGCAGCAAAGCTGTTTTACATGGATGTGTATCAGCAGCGGAAATAATTGTATATTCTCAGAAACCCTGCTTCTTTATTTGGAGCAGGATTTTTGAGTTTGTGAAACAACAAGAAATAACCTTTTTGATTCAGTTGCGGCTGGATGAATTGGCCAGCCCTTCAAAAGTGCATGCCGATCGTAACAATCATATTGTCAATAGACCGAAACTTTCTGTTGTTAGTAAGTCAATTAATGTCGATAGACCTTTTAAAAAGGCTGTCATTGTTGATAGTCCGACAATTCTTGTTGATAGGGACCTGAAAACTGTTGATAGCAGCTTGAAAACTGTTAATAGATCATCCTCGACCAGAACGAGAATTCTAACCCTAACACAGTAGAGTCATAGTCTGACCCTTTCTTAATACTAAAATGGATCATTTTTAACCCGCTATCTTCTAAACTTACACCATTTCCCCGCAAACGATCTGAATCAGCATCCTACACCCATCATTTGCAATGTTTACTCATTCGAGTTCCCTAACCAATTTTTCTATACTGAAACCACTCGAGAATACAAGGTGGACGCGCGTCTCCAATCGGAGATCAGTATGACATTTGAAGAGCGGTATGAACAGTTTCAGCCGATGATTTTTCATATGATGAGGAAGCTTCATATTAGACGGGATCGTGATTTGTATGAGCAGGAGGGGAGAATTGCGCTTTGGAAAGCGACCCAGCGGTACAGTCCTGAAAACGGTGAGTTTGCGCCATTTGCCTACCAGCTGATCCGCGGTCATATGCTTGACCTGATGCGAAAAGAAAATAAGATCGCTGAGCGGGAAACGGTCAAGTCAGATGAATACTGGCAGATGAACCTTGAGGCCATTCATGACAGGCTGCTTGAAATTGACATGCTCATGCCATATGCCGAGCTGCTGACCGATCACCAGAAAAAATGGTTCTGGCATACGTTTATCGACGAATTGTCCGTAAGAGAAATAGCTGAGCTGCATCAGGTTAGTATCTCGGCTGTGAAGAAGTGGAAGGGTGGGGCGCTCAGAAGGCTGAGGGAATAGGGGGACGGAGCGCCTGTGCCTTTTTAGCAGGTATGTCCCTCTTTAAAAGGGGGACATACTCTGTCGGCAATGCAATGACATGTTATACTGATTGTCAAACAGTGTAACGAGAAAGCAGGGAAGGTCGTGCTTGCATTTATCCTGATTGTTTTAATGTGTTTGTTTTACATAATGAATGAATTTTTATCCTTTTCTATCATTAACAGTATCTATCTCATCCTGACAGCTGGGGTCTTTATCCTGATGTGGGTTCGTTTAACCGGACTTACAAAAGTATTTACCATGATCCTGCTTGTGGCGGGCATGATGATTCACATATATACGGGTGATTTCATCATTGAAGGATTGACGCAAAACGTTCCACTTCTGGCGCTATTGCTATTAGCACCGCTATTGTCTGTCCCGCTCCGCCGGGAGGGATTGCTTGAAGGAGCGATTTCTCATCTGGAGCAGTATCAACATCATCCGAGGTATTTATTTTATGGCATTTCGTCGATGACCGCGGTTGTTTCGCCTGTGCTGAATATGGGCGCGATCCGGATTGTGAATGGACTGATTGCGCATATAAAAGCGTCGCCTCAGGTATTGTCGAGATCGTATTTCGTCGGCTTGACACCGGCCATGATCTGGTCTCCGTTCCTCGCTCCGGTAGGTATTGTTTTGTTTTATCTTGATCTTCAATACTTATCCTTTATGCCGCTTGCAGTGACTTTTGCGTTTCTTCAGCTTGTAATCGGTCTTCTGTTATTTCGTCCGGCAGGCAAGTTTCAAAAGGATGATTCAATGACGGCATTCAGTCGCAAAGAACGGCTAGATTTAATCAAAATTCTGGTGTTTGTTTTGATGATTTTAGGTATCTTGCTAGTTTCAGAGCAACTGCTGGATGAATCAATGCTGTTGCTTGTCAGCCTGATCAGTCTGATCGTACCGGGAATCTGGTTTGTGCTCCGGGCCACGAAGAAGATCTTTAAAGAAGAGATGAGTACCTTTCAAAACCGTCTTCAACATCAGTCGAAAAATGAAATTTGTCTGTTTTTGAGTGCTGGGGTTTTTGGAAATGCTGTGGCAGGAACAGGTGTGAGGACACTTTTAGAGGATGCGATGATTTACGCATCAGAATTCTCGTTAATATTTTTATTCTTATTCTTTGTACTGTGTGTTTCCATCTGCGCATTTTTAGGAATCCATCAGGTTATTACGGTTCCGCTGCTGATAACTGCTTTTCTATCAACAGGGTCAGATGTTGATCCGCTGCTCTTCGCCTTCATCTGCGTATTTACCTGGATGGTCGCATCAGCACTGTCTCCATTAAATGCACTGAATATCATCGTCAGTACAAGCGTTGAGCGGAGCGGGATGACCGTAGCTTATAAATATAATGGTGTTTATTTTTTGGTGATGATTGTGTTGGCGGGAGGATTTTTGATGTTGTTTTAGGGGACGGAGCGGGCGTTCCTTTTTTGAGTAAAGGGGACAGAGCTGGCAAAAAAGAACACCCGCTCCGTCCCCCACGCTATGGCTTACCAACCAAAGTATTACCGGATAGCGTTGAATTATCATACAATAATATTTTTCCTCGTGCCAGTGTTTTGGTTGGTTTGTTAGTTGTTTTTAATGTTTTTCATCTTTTTGATAAATTCCAGGAAATGTTCTTCTGGATTGGCAGGCGTATGGGGATGGTTATGAATGAGAAAAGCTTCCTGAAGTTCAGTCAGGAAGCTTTTTTTAGCTTGCGATTAAGTATACGCCAAAGATGATGACGAGAAAGCCTGTGATCTGTCTTTTGGTGATCGTTTCTTTAAAGAGCAGGTAGGCTGCCATGGCGCCGAGTACGTAGCTGATGCTTTGAAAAGGGTATGCGATGCTCAGCGGCATGACAGATAATATATAGAGCCATAAGCCTGTTGCGATGACGTACAGTAGTCCGCCGCCGATAAATAACGGGGAAAGGATGACTTTCACCATGGTACCGGCTGAAAGAGACTCGTGTTTTGAGACGGCGATTTTCCATAAAATCTGTCCCGTCACCAAAAGAATGGCATTCAATACCATAAGAAAATAGATCATGAATGACTCGCCTTTTTCTGAATCATTTTCTGGTAAAAGGCAATCAGCCATTTACCAGAAGTGACAATGCCGTAAGCCGTAATGATACACATAACGCCAATGACGTAAGAGCCGTATCTCGTTAAAGGCAGGAAAATGTTTGAGAATGCTACATAACCTAATAACAGGACAAACAGGCACATAATCGCTTTGTTTTTTCTGAAAATAAATCCAAATACAAAACCACCAATGACGATTACAAGGTGTTGCAATTGGATAAATAGTTGAATCAGTGAATTGAAGTAGCTGCGGTAGTTGTAGATCGGTTCAGCAAATTCAAACATAACAATGGTTTTTCCGATTGTAAACCATGAGAACCAAAGGGCAAAGTTTTCCTGCAGTCCCCAGATGATACGTTTTTGAGCATATTCTTCTTGTGAGATCCCAAGTTCAAGATAACGTGCAAAGATCCCTTCGAACTCTTCAAGGTAAAACGGATTTGTACCTGCAAGCATCGGGTTCCCCGAATGAGAAGAGAACAAATAGAATTCTCCGAATGCCAGGTAGTTTCTAATTACCCATGGAAGGAGCACCAGTAATGGTCCAACGCACCATAAAAATCCTATTGCAACAGCACGTTTGAATCCAACCTGGTAAATGACAATGAACCAGGCGAACAAAAGCATTGGTGCTGGTGTTGGACGGAACATAATGGTGATACAGGCTATAATTCCAAACACAACATGCCATTTCCAATTGTTTTGTTTAAGAGCCCAGACAAGTGCAAACAGGCTTATGAGGAAAAACGCAGTACCAGGCGCTTCTGTTAATAAAGATCTGAAGAAATGAAGTGGGGCAAGATACGTACCGTAAAGTAAGGCCGTCAGTGAAGCGATCCACTCATTTTTAAACAGAAGTTTGGCTGTAAAATACAAGGATAGCAATGCAATCATGTTTAAGAGCATATTGAAAATTTTAGTTAAAAACATATTATCCACGTTCAATGCGTCGGCAATTAAAATAATTCCCGATAGATAAAGTGGATGAGATGGGGTTACATATGCATTTGGATGATCTGCGTTATAGCCGTAAAAGCCTTCTTCTACGAGCTGGTGCGCCATTTCGTCATATTTTTCTGCGTCCCTGCTTCCATATTCACTGTAAAAGCCGGGGTTGTCGACCAGGAAAAACAGGTGAATGGACAGAGACAATAGCATAATCAGTGCTATGGGAATATACTGCTTTTTCATTAATCTCTTCATAAATATAAGCACACTTTCTAATAGTTATTTTGCAATTAAATAAACACCCAACACGATTGCAGCCATACCGGATACCTGCTCCAGAGAAATGCTTTCCTGAAAAACAAAATATGCTGCAATGGCGCCTAGAATATAGCTGAAACTCTGAAAAGGATAGGCGATACTTAAAGGCATTTTCGATAAAATGATTAACCATAGAACAGTAGCGACTACGTACAGGAATGTTCCACCTAAAAATAATGGTGAGATCACCAATTGCATAATCGCTTCCAATGACCATGCCGTGATCGGTGAAACAGCTAATTTCCATAGTACTTGTCCGCCAACGAGCATTAGAACATTTATTATCAGTAACAAAAAAGTAATCATTTTCCATATTCCCGATCTTCATATTTCTTTTTTAGGAGTGCATGCTCCTGGGTGATCGCGACCAGTTGTTTGTTCATCTTTGAAATTCGTCTTGTGAGGTCGAAAATCATAATAATGGCAAACAGCAGACCAAACAGAAATAGTAGAGAAGGAGCGTAAAATACGTTAAGCCAATTGGCCAGAGTATTAATAAAAATACTGTTAGAACTCAAAATACCAAGCGTGACACAAGTGATAATCCAAATTAAAGAATACTTTGTTTCCAAAATTCCTCTTCTGACAGATTCAATAACGGCAAGAAAGATAATCAGAACGAGGAAAAAAGATAATAATATAACATTCATGCTGATTCATTCACTCCTTTACAATCTTTTGCATGACGATTGATAGTGTAACTTTAAACATGTAATAGATTGATTTGAAAGGAGTAATAGAAGAACGTCCACCTTGACGCGATTTCATATTCACAGTGATTTCTTTAATTTTAAATTTCTTTCGCGTTAAAGAGATCAGGACTTCCGGTTCAGGATAATCTCTTGGATAGTCGTTTGCGAAAATTTCAATTACTCTACGATTAATTGCACGGTAGCCTGAAGTCGGATCGGTAAATCTTTTACCGGTTAAGGCTAGTAACAGATAAGTGAAATAATAGATACCGATTCGTCTGGATAGAGCGCCTTTATAATCGGTTTTTTCTAAGAATCTTGAACCTACAACCATGTCCGTATCATCTTCTGTAATTGAAGTAATGATTTTTTGAAGTGCATCAGCATTATGCTGTCCATCTGCGTCAAACTGTATAGCAATGTCGTAGCCATAATCGTTTGCAAATTTATATCCTGTTTGAACAGCACCTCCAATTCCGAGGTTGTATGGCAGGTCCACTAAAATAACATTCTTAAATTCTCGCACAACATCAGCCGTATTATCTGCTGAACCATCGTTGATAACACATATATCAAGCGCAGGGATCTCCTGCTTAATTGTCAGCAAATTATGCAGAGTATTTCTGATTGAAGCTCCTTCGTTATACGCAGGAACGACAATTAACACTCTTGCATCTGAGTTTTGCATGTATACCAGCCCTTTCAAATAAACATAATACCTAAATCCTACCACTATTGACAGCAATAATAAATAAATCCATAGAAAGAGAGATTCTATTAACTGACACACTTTAACATAATCGCTATCTTAAGTTAATAGGGCTTTCGTGTCAATGACTATTAAAAAAGGGATCAAATGTTATTAAATCAACATTTGATCCCTTTTTTGAACTACATTATTTTATTAATTTGTCCACATAAGGCATTTGTCCATCCCAAACCTGAAGAGTCTCTGCTTGCCGGGCAATAATTTCCGGTTCTTTTAATAGAAGCTTAAAGTTTTTCACGGGAAGAGTTCCGAGATTATGTTTAGCACTCAGCTTGTCGAGGAAGTGCCGCATACCCTCAAGGTTTGCTGATTGATTGTCGTGACCCGGGGTAAAATCATAGATTACGCCTGCAACAGGGACACGCTGAATACGAAATACTTCTGATACACGCAGGAAAAAATCCCAGTCCCAATAATTTTTCATTTCAGCGTCGAATTCACCAATACTGTCATGGATTGCTTTCCTGTATAAGGTGCCGGATGGAACAAAAGTAGAGAATTTCCGCATCTCCTGCAAATTCAATTCATAAGCAAAAAGAAATCGGTTCACCGGAACTCTTAAGCCTGATTCGTTGTGATATTCTACAATCTCTACATCTGAATAAACCAGGTCATAGTCTTTAATAGCAGCAGCCATTCTTTCAATATGACTTGAAACTATCCAGTCATCATCATCAATTAGCATGATTAATTCTCCGGTTGCTTCCTTTACGCCTCTTTTTCTTGCCTCTACATGAAGTTGATTTACAGGCTGGTTAAATATTTTAATAGAAAGTTGAGGGAAACACTCAGTGATCAACTCAACTGGAGCACCAGCATCATTGACAATAATCACCTCATCCGGCAGGAGTGTTTGAACAGACAAAGAAATAAGCAATTCCTTCAATTGGGCTAATCGGTTATAAGTTGGAATTACAACAGATATCGTTTGAGTTTTCATCTAGTGCCTCACTTTAAAATGGGATTCATTTTTGTAATGGATTAATTTTATTAGAATTTTAATGGTTTGTCATTAGGGGGACGGAGCGGGTGTGCCTTTTCCAGAAAAAGAACACCCGCTCCGTCCCCCAGGCTCATAATTCCAAATGTGTCTTAAACCGCTCGCTCCACTCAACAATCGAAGCCTCGGGAACAACATAATAATAGATGTCATTAATGTATTCACCAGAGCCGCTATCAAGTGAGCTGTTCTCAATGGTATTCAACGCAGGACGGTAGTCTCTTTGAAAGTCTATTAAATTGGTGAATTCGAAGTTGGTCTGAAGGTTACTTCCCAGTGCTGAGATGATGTCATCAAAGTTCCAGAGTGATTCAACTGCAGCGGCTTCTTTGATGATTCCCTGAACAATTTTCCGCTGTCTTTCCTGTCGTCCAAAATCTCCTCGTGGATCTTCATAACGCATCCGCGCATACCCCATTGCTTCTTCGCCTGTTTCCAGTCTGATCTCACCGGCAGGGTAGGTGATCCCGGAATATTCAAATACTAAATCATTTTGAATGGTAACGCCTCCTACAGCGTCTACTACTTCTTCAAATCCTTCCATATTCACTTTAGCGAAATAGTCGATTGGAATATCGAACATATCCTCAACCGTTTCAATGGATAGTTCTATATCACCAAATGCGTAAGCATGATTAATCTTGTCCATCCCTCTTCCAGGAATGTTGACGTAAGTATCACGCGGTATACTGAGCATTTGGATAGATTCAAGGTTAGGATTGACCGTTATTACAATCATCGTATCAGAACGGCCCCTGTCGCCGGAACGCTCGTCTACACCCAGAACCAGAACGGAAAATGGCTGTTTTTCTTCAATACTAATCTGTACCTGTCTCTTTGGAGAGAACTCCCGGTCAATCTCAACATACATATTATTGGCTGCTGCATCAATAGACTGATACATCATAAACATATAAGCACCAACAACTGATAACATAATCACTCCCATAATCACTAAGATCTTTAATAACCGTCTGTTTTTTTGTTTTTTCACTCAAATCACCTGCTTTCTTTTCGTTCTTTATAAAGAACATTATATATTATAATGACTCTAAATGCGAACTTTTTTTGGGGACGGAGCGGGTGTTCTTTTCTCGAAAAAAGAACACCCGCTCCGTCCCCACTAATGAGTCTTTTGTTCCCCATCTTTAATAGGCTGATGTATTCTTGAGAACAACTCAAAAATAAGAGATATTACAAAAGTGTTAATAATGTTACAGAAATATTGAGAGGTTGAGTTAGAAAAATGAAGAAGAGATTGTCAATTTTAAGTGCTTTTGTAGTTGCTGCAGGGTTTACGGGTCAGGTTAATGCGTCTTTTAAAGATGTGACAAGTTATAAAGAAGAGATCAGTTATTTGTCTGACTTGAAGATTATTAATGGTTATGACAATGGAATGTTCAAGCCGCGGGCGAATGTGACGCGGCTTCAGGCGGTTCAGATGATTTTACGGGAGATGGGTGTGAATGATTTGTCAGCGCCTGACCCTGGTTTTGATGATGTTAAAAAAGGTGACTATGGGTATGATGAGGTTGCTAAGGCTGTTCAGTTGGGCTTTATTTCAGGTAAAACAGATTCGAAAGGGAATAGAATTTTTGACCGACATGGATCTTTAACGCGTGCTCAAATGGCGAAAGTTTTAACAGAAGCGTATGAACTTGAGAAAGAATGGCGTTATGTATTTCGTGATGTAAGTAAAGACCATTGGGCGAAGGATTATGTGGATACTTTAGCATCGTATGCCATTACAACAGGGTATGATGATCAATCTTTTAAACCAAATGCATCTATTCAAAGGCAGCATTTTGCAGTGTTTATGGCACGTTTATTAAACGAAGAATTTATTTCAACTACGGATCAGAAAAATATCAGTTATTCACCTGATCCGGAAAACCAGTATATTATGAGAGGAGTTTATGATTCTCCGGATTATTCGGACAGCATAGAGGATACGTTAAGCTTTGATAAGAGTGTTAATTCTTATTGGGATCAGTGGTTAAATTCAATGGACGGTAGTTTCGAATATCCGTTTCATACTGGAGAAGATGCTGATGGATTATATGATGGCTGGTTAGAAGATGATTTTTATAACGTAAATCTTGTTTATCCAGTAGAAGAAGGCCGCAGATGGGCTGAGTATAGTGATGAGACTACAGATGAAATGGTGATCACTGCGACTGATGAAACTATTACAACAGAAGCAGGAACATTTGAACATGTCGTAGTAGTGGAAGATACAGTAATGAATATCTTCTATTATTATGCACCTAATGTTGGTCTTATTCTTGCAGAAGAAGAAGGTGAGGATTATGTATCTTCATATGAATTAATAGAAATTGTTACACCATAATAACTGAACGCTGAATATGAATAAAATCTCGAATTAAAAGTTGTTAGGGGTCTTAAATAGTGGTAGGATATGTTTAGTTGACAGCGTTTTCAGATGATTCTGTACTATTTTTTACATAGGATTTACCTGTGATTAATAGTTCAAGTGTATGATGAAGAAGTTGTCACATACAAAACATAAGGATGGTGTCGAATGAATAAGAAGTTGGTAACAGCAACAGTTGCTGGGGCAATGGCGTTTGGCGTATTTGGTCTTCAAGAACAAATATCTCATGCTGACAATCACGAATTTGATTTAACTGTGCTACATACGAATGATACGCATGCGAGTCTTGATAATGTTGCAAAACGTGTGTCTCTTGTAAAGCAGTTAAAAGCTGAAAACCCGAACAACCTACTTTTGGACGCTGGAGATGTATTTTCCGGAACACTTTATTTTAATGAATTTCAAGGTTTAGCAGATTTAGAGTTTATGAATTTAATGGGCTACGATGCAATGGTATTTGGTAACCACGAATTTGATTTAGGTGGACCGGAAGGAAATGCAGAGCTTGCTGAATTTGTAAAAGGTGCAGAATTTCCTTTTGTAGCATCAAATGTAGACTTCTCAATGGATACAAATTTTGAAGGCCTTCAGAACGATATTTACACTGGGGAGTTTAGCAACGGTGAGATTTACAACGGAATCATTAAAGAAGTAAATGGGGAGCAGGTAGGTATTTTTGGGCTAACGACTGAAGAAACTTCAGGAATTGCCAGCCCGGGTCCTGTGACATTCTCAAATTATATTACAGCTGCTGAAGAGGCAGTTGCGGCATTTGAAGAAGCGGGTGTCAATAAAATTATTGCACTGACTCACATTGGATTTGATGATTCTGCCAATTTTGATAATGATAAGCTGCTGGCGGAAAACGTTCCGGGTATTGATATCATTGTGGGTGGACATACACATTCACAGTTGGATGAGCCATACGTATATGATGGGAACGAAGAGTTGACGCTAGTTGTTCAAACTGGTGCAAACAATAGTAACCTGGGTCAGCTGGATGTTACTTTTGATGCGGAAGGTGCGATTACAAATTACGCAGGTACTTTGTATGACGTTGCTGAAGCTGAAGAAGATGCTGAAGCAGCAGAATTGCTGGCTCCATATAAAGAGGCTATTGCTGATCTTCAGGAAGAATCAACAGGTGCAGTTTCCGAAGTATTTCTTGACGGAACACGTGGACTTGGCGGTGTTCGTACTGCAGAAACGAATCTTGGAAATCTGATAACTGATGGTATGCTTGCGAAAGCAAAATCAATCGATGAGGATACAGTGATTGCTCTTCAAAACGGTGGGGGTATCCGTGCTTCTATTGACGCTGGTGATATTACGATCGGTGAAGCGTTAACTGTATTACCTTTTGGAAATGATCTTGCGATTATGAATTTGTCAGGTGCGGAAATTTTGGAAGCACTTGAGCACAGTGTAAGTCAGTATCCTAATGAAAATGGGGCATTCCTTCACGTTGCAGGAATGGAGTTCTCTTTTGATCCTTCAATGGAAGCAGGTTCACGTGTTCAGGATGTGATGATCTGGATGGGTGACGAGGCTGTAGCTTTAGAAGAAGATATGATGTATAAAGTGGCAACAAACGTATTTACAGCTAAGGGTGGAGACAACTACACTGTATTTGCTGAAGCATATGCTGATGGGCGCGTTTCAGAGCCAGGATACCGTGATTATGAAACATTTATTGAGCATGTCACTTCCCTTGATGAAGTAGCTCCTATGACTGAGGGGCGTATTACAGCATTGACTCCATTTGGAGATGTTCAAGCCGATAGCTGGTTCCAGCCATATGTTGCAGATCTTTACTATGATGGAGTCATCAAAGGAAAAACTGAAACAACATTTCTTCCTTATGGAACATTAACTCGTTCACAGGCCGCTTCACTTCTTGTTAGAAGTCTTGGACTTGAAGCAACTGAAGATGCACCGTTCAGTGACCTTGGAAATGTAGCAGATGAAACAAAAGCAGAAATCGCAGCAGCTTATGAGGCTGGAATCGTAATGGGTAAGGATGGCAAGTTTATGCCTTATCAGCCAGTCAGCCGTTCACAGTTAGCTCTAATGATTTACCGTGCATACAATCTGGATGAAGAAACACCGTATACGCCAAACGCTGTTGATTACTTCAATGATGTTGAGCGTTATGATGCAGAAACACAAAATGCAGTATCAACGATGTTCGAGCTTGGAATTGCTAACGGATATGGAGATGAGTACCGTCCAGCTAACAGTTCAACACGTTCACAAGCTGCAAAAATGATTTCGATCTTCCTTGATTTCTACGAGTAAGACAAAACAAAAACACGTTCTCCTTCGAGGGAGCGTGTTTTTGTTTTGTCTTGCGGGTTGCGGGGTATAGGTAATTATACTTACTTAATGTGTTTATTATATAATTTTTCACTGATTTCATCATATATACTCCAATTTATTTTCATTCTTTAGTCAAACGTTTAGTGAAAATAAAATATATTTTATAAATATATACAATGATGGAAGTTTCATTTGCTTTTGAGGAAAATATATACTACTATTAAATAAGACTATTTAACTATAAGAGGGGTATATTATTGGAGGGGATTTTGTGGAAGATCATAAGTGGGAGTTACTGATGAAATATCAGGATTTCGATTACATCGTAGAAGGAACATTTAAAACAGTGAATCAGCATCTTTCACTTGCAATCAATCATTTGAAAAATCAGGAAGAAAATCAGGGCAAACTTAAAATTATGTTTGAGGTTTCACAAACTGCACCGTCTAACCTGCAAAAGGTTATTCCGGATCATGAGACATCTGAGGTCGGAAACGAGAAGCTTACTGCTTTTATTAACGAGCTTGGTACAAGAATTGAATGGCTGTATGCACTGGGTGTATCATATTTTCTCTCTGAAAAGCTGGGGGAGAAGCTGATCAGTGCCAAATCAATTAAGACGATGTATAATCAGGCAGGTATTCAGCTTCCCAAAAATATTCATCTGTGTATTAATCAGTGTGTCAGAAAGAAATTTCTTGAGCCGATCGGAAAATCTGAAAAACAGAAGACGTACTTTATCACTGAATCCGGTAAAGCGTTTATTGAGAAACAGATTGTCAGTGATAATGAAAATAAAAAAGTTGAATTATATGAATCAGCTGAACAAAAAAAATTAGTGGAATCTTTTATGCGGCAATTAACTGAAAAAGATAGGAAGATGTTAAATGCGACCGTTGAAATGGAACAGCGAATCATCTTGTTTATGTACCTGCTTAAGAAGCACGGGATGAAGGGACCAGTCCGTCCTAATATTATGTATATCTTAATGGTTAAGTTATACGGCTATGACGGGTTGATTAGATCGGTTCATCTTGGATTAAGCCGTACGAGACCATTGACGAAGAAACTGAAATTGTTTAATAAAGTTCATTATACGTTGACCGACGAAGGTACTCAGTGGATTGAAACATTACATGGAAACATAACAAAAACCACCTGACAGGTGGTTTTTGTTATGTTTTGAGGTTTTAAACTTTAAATTCTCCCACCACTTCACTCAATTCCTCAGCCATCTTCGCCAGGGCATGAGAGCTGGCAGCCACCTGTTCCATGGAGGCACTTTGTTCCTCTGAAGCAGCCGCAATGGATTGGCTTTCAGCAGATGAGTGTTCGATCATTTCTGCTGTGGACTGAACGGAATTAACCATTTGTGAAGCGCTGAAATCAAGATCACTGACTGCATCTAAAACTTTTTGTGCTGCTGATACAATAGAAGACGTCGACGCTTCAATCTCAGTGAATTCCTGACCTGTTTGGTGCATGGCTTCCATACCTTCGGATACGGAATGTTCTCCTTCTGACATAAAAGAAACAGATTGATCGATTCCCTTACGGATATGAGTAATTAAATCCTGTATTTGTGAGGCAGAACGGCTTGATTGCTCAGCCAGTTTTCTAATTTCATCTGCTACAACAGCAAACCCTTTACCATGTTCACCTGCACGGGCTGCTTCAATTGCAGCATTCAATGCCAGTAGGTTTGTCTGTTCCGCAACCTCAGTGATAAGGCCGACAATTTGTCCAATTTGCTGAGACTGGCTCCCCAGCTCATGTACAGCTTTAGCTGCCTCACGCGTTTTTTCCTGGATTGTGCTCATTTTATCAGATGTGTCCTGAATACTCTTTTTTCCTTCCTGAACTCTTATGGAGGAATCGTTGGTAGCGTCATTAACCGAAATCAAGTATTGACGTATATCAGAAATGCGCCCGGAAATTCCCTGAACGGTCTGTTTCGATGTCATCGCTTTAGATGATTGATCATTCGCGTTTTCGGAAATTAATTGAATAGATCCGGCAATCTGTTCTGTCGCTCTGTTGGTTTCTTCCGCACTGGCTGTCAGTTCTTCAGATGAAGCAGCTAGTGTATGAGAAACGTTATAAATTCTCCCCACCATTCCGGAAAGGTTGTTTTTCATCTGATTTAAACTGTCGGCGAGCTGGCCAATCTCATCTTTGTTTTTTACTTTAATATCTGCAAGAGCTAAATTATTCTGACTCATTTCATTCAAGTGATTTCGCACTTTAATGATTGGCTTTGAAAGGCTTCTTGAGAATAAAATGACAAGAACACTGCCAATTGTTAACGCGATGGCTGCAGTGATCGCGATGAGTGTGAGAATGTCGTTTGCCCCTTCGTTAAAATCCGAGTAATAAGATCCTGTTGAGATAATCCATCCCCAATTCGGATCGTAAGCACTGTACATGATTTTATCTTCAATTTTTTCCGGATCATTTGGCAGTGCCCACGCGTATTCTGTAAAACCGCCACCATTATAAGCTTTTTCAAAAACATCCTTTACAAATGAGAAGCCATTTACATCTTCAATATCCATAAGATTTTGTCCTTCGATAACTGGATGTGCAATTAAAGTGCCCGATTCATCATAAACAGCGAAATATCCGTTGTCTCCTAAATCAACCGGTGTTTCAATCGGACGAGTTCCATCAGGCTGAAGTTCTCCGATTAATTGTGCCTTAACGGCTTCCTGTGCTTCTTCTAATGAAAGTTCCCCGGCTTCCACTTGTTGATTGACTGTTTCAATCATTTGAAGAGCAAGATGCACAGAGTTTTCAATCATCACCTGTCCATTCTCTGTTAAGCTGTTTTTAGCAGAAAAATAACTGACACTTCCTAAAACTAAAATTGGCACAAGTAAGATGGATAAGCATACTCCCAATAGCTTTCCCTTTACAGTTTTCATCTGTTTTACCCCTCTGTCTATATTATTTGTCTAAATTTATATCGACTTATGAAATACTTTTTTGAGTATTCTGACTTAATTAAATTGAATTTATTGAGAGTATTATCTTTTGGAAGAATGATTATATTAGAAAACTGCTTCTGTAAGAACCAATGACACGTTTGGACACGTAGCAGGAGACCGTGTATTAGGAGAAGTTGCTGCTCTTATTGTTCAACATACAGATTAGAGTGGGGTTGTCTCTAGAAACGGTGGAGAAGAATTTACAGTGTTGTTTCCACAATACCGATTACAGGAGACGATTGAGAGGGCAGAGGAAATGCGGCGATTAATTGATGACCATTCTTTTACAATCTCCGATGAGCAAACCATTTATATTACCGTTTCGATAGGCGTATCAGATATATGAAATGAGGGAGGTAATCGTGAAAATTTATATGAAAGAGCTGACAAAGCACTTTATCTGGTTAAGAAATCAGGACGCAATCGTGTTTGTGCTATGACTGAATGCGGTGAAATAAATAAGGAAAAAGACACAGAGATCATTACTCTTCTGAATCAATAGAAGGGAAATGGTACTTTTTTCAACAAATTATAGAACGTATGTTCGTTTTGTGATATGATGAGTGTACAGCAGGCATTTGCAGCTTCCCGGGCGAGGGGAGGTGATGCGATGACCGTATTTGAAGCACTCAGTCTTGTGGGACAGGCTAGTATTGTTGTAATTAGTATTTTGAGTCTAGTTCTATCTTTGGTAATCAGCCAAAAAAAGAAATAACCGTCCCCCCTGGCAGGATTACGGTTATTTCTTCATCATGTAACCGAGTCAGCCATGCAAATGCAAGCTGCTGCGGAGATGGGGTGTACTCACACCCCATTTTCATCTTTGATTATATTATACTTTTTTTATGCAAAAAAATCCACTTTTAATTTGAACGTTCTACAGGTGTTCAAGATCTGTAATATGATGTTCGTGCTATTCACTTTGCTCACTTAGGTGAAGGTAGATTCCCGAACAGGAACCACGCTTTTGGGAAGAGTAAGTGCAGTGAACGGATAAACAAATAACAACTGATCAGTACAAGGAAGTACTTAATCATCAGAAATAAATTAAACTGGAAAAATGTTTCCGGAACGAGAACTTTTGACCAAAGTGCAAGGATAAATGGATGTACAAGGTAAAATCCAAAAGAATATATACGTAATCTTTCGATGCCATTCAGAATGAACGGTGCGGCTTTTCTTTCAACTACCATTCCAATTTTAAACAACAAATAGCATGACGTAGCATTAAATAAGACACGTATAATGACTAGTGCTTCGATTGGAAGAAATGGGTCTCCAATTCTGTAAAGGAAATGACGGCCGTAAATATCAATTAGACCAAAAGAGATGGTCATGATAGCGAATAGCAGGAGGGATCTTCCAGACCACATATTTTTTAATTTTTGATAATGAACGCCAACCCAACCTCCAAAAAGGAAGCTACCCAGATAGGACATGAAAAACGGAAATGTAACCCATCCCGTTTGAAAGTTGATAAAAACATGGGTTACTTCTAATACAAATCCCACAATAAACATGTATTTATTAAGAAAACGAAATCTTTTAATTAAATAGATGAATAGAGGGGTTAAAAAAAACAGCTGAACAAGGATCATGATAAAATAAAGCTGATAGAAGGATCCACCAACCAACAGGTTATTAAAAATAGCATCGAATCCCTCGAACTGACGATACCCCATGTAATACGAAAATCCTTCATAAAATAAAGACCAGAAAATATATGGCCCTAAGATGAACATAAATCTTCTACGGTAAAAAACCAGCCATGTTTTTAGGGTATTTGGCCGGTCTTCATAATTATAAAACAGAACCAATCCACTCAAAAAGACAAAAACTGCTCCTTCAAATCGGGTAAATTGATTAAGAATCATGTAGACATCATAAAGATAATGATCGTAAGGGACATTGCTCATTGCAGGTCCGGTAACATGAATCAGGACAACAAGGTTCATTGCTACAACCCGCATAAATTTTAATGAATCAATTCTTTCTTTTCTCATAAGGACTCCTTTGAAAGTTATGCTCACGCCAGTCTAACATGAATTTAAAATAGATGTTTAAATGTGATAGAATTGACAAGGAAAAGTAAAAAAAGTTAGAGAGGAGACACCATGAAAAAAACATTATTAAGCCTCGCCCTTTTAATTCTACTAATGCCCTTAATTTCAGGTGGGGAAACCAGAGCAGCTCAATTTTCTGATGTTACTTCATATCAATCAGAAATTTACCGCTTAGTTGAGAGAGGAGTCATTAATGGTTATCCGGATGGAACATTTAAACCTAGAGATAAGGTTAAAAGAATTAATGCTGTCCAGATGATCTTAAGAGACTTAGGTTTTACAGAAGAGATCATTAAAAACACCCCATCTCCTGATCCGGGTTTTACTGATATGAAGCCGGGGTCTTACGGTTACAATGAAGTGAAAATCGCGGCAGACATGGGAATTATTCAAGGTAAAACCGCAGCTGACGGAACCCGCTTTTTTGATCCATCAGGACTTTTAACACGCAGTCAGATGGCTAAGGTCATTGTGCAGTCATATGGTTTACTTGAAGACTTCGCCATCACTTACAGCGATACGCTCAACTTACCAGAGGAGACGCAGGAATATATCAGTAAAATTGCTTCAGCAAATATAACGACAGGTTATGAAGATGGTACATATCGCCCGTATGAGTATACTTCCAGGCAGCATTTTGCTGTTTTTCTTACACGTACATATGATTATATTTATGACTTTGATAATAATGAAGCAAGAATTCATTTTCTGGGTGATGGACTCGGAATCGGTAATGGTGATGCAGCCGTTATTGATATTCAGAGAGGGGAGACTGTATTGATTAATGCCGGTCTTCCTGAAAATGATCTAATACGTGATTTAAAGAAAATAGGAATCGAATACATTAATACTTATATCTCAACAGACCTCTCAGATGATCGCCTTGAAGGCTTTACTGAAGGTCTTGTAAATGAATTTTGGATAAGAAACGTAGTGGACGCAGGAACAGGTTCGTTACCTCAAGAGTATGAAAACATTCTACAAGAGAACAACCTTAATAGAATTCAAGCTGAACAGGGATTATCTATATTAAATGATGATGATATCGAGCTTACCGTGTCCTCTGTTAACGAAGGTGCTTTGACTTTAACCTTTAACCATGAGGATGTAACAGTATTATTTGCGGCTACAGCAGATGAAGCCATGCTGAATTCATTAAATTCGGAAGCGGATATTCTACAACTTCCAGGAAATCCTGATTTAATCAGTGCTGAGTTTTTAGACCGCATTAATCCAAATCAGGCAGTTGTCATGTCCAACACACCTGATTCCATTTACCAGCTGTTGGATCAAAAGGGGATCAGTATTTATGCACCACAGTATCAGTATATTACGACCGTTGTATCCAACGGGACAGACTATTTCTTTTATGATGATCCTTTAAATTAATTTCAAAACCGGGACTACTCTTTATAGGAGTGGTTCCGGTTTTTTTATATTATAAAAGAACTACTTGCCATATAATGTAATGTTCGTGTAATATTAGTAATGTCTGATAATTAAGACATATTACATAATAGGGGTTGATGAGTTGGTTAAAAAAGTACTAATCAGCTGCATCGTAATGCTACTTGCTTTTGGCAGTGCCGCTTATGGAGCGGTTCCTTTAGCAAAGCCGTATGCAGAACAAAGTGAAAAGGCCGATTCTCTTTCCGGAAAAGAGAACAGCAAGGTCCGTGTCATCGTTGAAATGGCGGCGGATTCGGCAATGGAAAAAGCAAAGAAGGACGGGCGTGATTATCGCAGTCTATCTTCAAAGCAGCAGGAAACATATGATGAAAATGCATTAAAAGCACAGGCGGAAGTGAAGACACAGATGAAGAAAGCTTTGTCTTCAGCTGAATATAAAAATGAATTTACAACCATTTTTAATGGATTCAGTGCAGTCATTAATGCGAAGGATGTACAGAATATCGCGGAATTAAAAGGGGTTAAACAAGTACATATTGCAAACGAATATGAGCGCCCTGAAATCTCTCCGGATATGAATTACTCAGGTGAACTTATTCAAAAAGATTTGGCCTGGGAGGATTATGGTTATAAAGGAGAAGGTCTTGTAATTGGGATCATTGATTCCGGAATGGACCTTGCTCATAAAGATATGGTGATCAGTGAAGGAACTGAAACTGCTTTAACGGCAGAAGAAGTTGAGGCTCTGTCCGAAGAGCACGGGCTTAAAGGTGCTTATCTAACTGAGAAAATGCCGTATGGTTATAACTATTTTGATAAAAACGATAACGTGATTGATGTTGGAGAAGGTGCGTCTCATGGTATGCACGTTGCCGGAACCGTTGCGGCAAATGGGGATTTAGAGAATGGTGGAATTAAAGGGGTAGCACCGGAAGCGCAATTACTGGCTTTGAAGGTTTTCGGTAGTGACCCGCAAATTTCTACAACGTACAGTGATATCTTCATCAAAGCGATTGATGATGCCATTAAGCTTGGAGCAGATGGACTAAACTTGAGTCTTGGTGCAACAGCTGGGTTCACGAATCCTGCTGACCCGGAGCAGCAGGCAGTTAAAAGAGCGGTAGATAACGGGATTGCTGTAGCGATTTCAGCTGGTAACTCAGCTCATTTCGGAGATCCATTTTATCCTTTTGCTTCAAATCCAGATTACGGTTTAACTGGTTCTCCATCTACTACAATGGAAGCACTGACTGTTGCAGCATTGGATAATTTGTATGTAGATTCTGCAGCTCTGACACCTTATTTTGACGGTGAAGCTCAGAGTTCAGCACCATATTCGGTTGCTAACGACCAGGATCCATTTGATTTTGTTCAGGATACTTATGAATTGGTTGATGCAGGATTAGGGTATGAAGAAGATTTTAATGGAATTGATGTAGCAGGAAAATACGCTTTAATTCAGCGTGGAGAAATTGATTTCGTTTCTAAAATGCTGAATGCCCAATATGCAGGGGCAGCGGGGGCGATTATTTATAACAATACGGATGGATTTGTCAGCATGGCGACTGATCCTGAAATTACAATCCCTCAATTATTTATGGTGAAATCAGAAGGGGATAAGCTTGCCAATGCGCTTGAAAATGGCGTTGCAGTCGAAATCGCGTTCACTGGCGAAATGGTCACACAGCCAAATCCGACTGGTGGAAGTATGAGTAGCTTCACTTCGTGGGGACTTACACCTTCACTTGATTTCAAACCTGAGATTACAGCACCAGGTGGAAGTATTTATTCTACAGATAACGATAATGGCTATGCTGTCATGGGCGGAACATCTATGGCTGCTCCACACGTAGCGGGTGGATCTGCGCTTGTGATGCAGCGCATTGAAGATGAAAACCTGGCCTCAAAAGAAGATAGAGTCCAGCTTGTTAAGAGCATTTTGATGTCTACTTCTTATCCGGTTCTTGATCCGAATGGATTAAAGGTTTCACCACGCCGTCAGGGAGCAGGATTAATGCAGCTTCATGCAGCACTTTCCACACCTTCCATTGTGAAAGCAGAGGATGGAACGTCAGCAGTTGCACTGAAAGAAATTGAAAATAATGTTGCTACATTCGATATAACGGTTCAAAACCTTTCAGAAGATCAAGTTTCATATGATGTAGCACTTAATGCACAAACAGATGCGGTCTCTGATATTTTTGTTGCACCGAATTTGATTTTTGGTCAGGAAATTACAGGTGCAGTACTGACTGTAGATGGAGAAGAAACGAATACAGTTACAGTTGATGCAAACAGCGAGGAAGTTGTTTCTCTTGAGGTTGATTTATCTGAGGCAACTGTTTTTGTTGACGATGCAGAAGTTTCAGCAGCAGAAGCATTTACAAACGGATATTTTGCTGAAGGATTTGTAACGTTTACAGACCCTGAGGATGTAAATCCAATGCTTAGCATTCCTTATGTTGGTTTTAACGGAGACTGGACTCAGGCACCAATTTTTGATCTGCCTGTATGGGATGAAATGAAATATTACGATTATACTACTGTCAGAGCAGTTGAGAGAGAATGGGATTATGCTTATCCAATCGGTCAGGACTGGTTCAGTGAAGATGGAACGACTGACCCGGAAAAGATTGCTTTTTCTCCGAACGGAGATATGATGCAGGATGAAGTATTACCTGTTGTATCTCTTTTAAGAAACGTTAAAGAACTTAAAGTTAATGTCCTTGACGAAAACGAAAATTTCCTTCGAACGATTCGTACTGAAGGAGAGCTGAGAAAGAATTACATTGATGGTGAAAACGAAGAAGGCGCTACTTACATGCCTGGATGGGCGTGGGATGGAAAAGTAAACGGGAAAACAGTGAAAGATGGCCAGTATTACTTCGAGGTAAGGGCCAAAATTGACTTCCCGGGTGCTGAATGGCAAACGATTCTTCTTCCAATTAAGGTAGACAATGAGAAGCCTGAAGTTGAAGCGACTTTCGACTTCGACTCTCAGACACTGACATTTAATACAGAAGATAACCTTGGCGTTCAGTATGTAGATGTTTTAGTTGACGGTATGAGTGTGATTGACTTTTATCTGACTCCTGAAGATGATGTTTATGAATTCACAAAACGTGTGAAGGAAGGACAGACGGTTCAGGTGATGGTTGGAGACTATGCGGGTAACGTAGTAACTGAAACGGTTCTTGAAGGGGAAGATTCAGAAGGACCACAGATTTTCCTGGATTCACCTGAATTCTTCGGTACCTACCAGTGGAGAGATATTTTTGTGTCCGGCTTTGTGACAGACGGCAATGAAGTATCTGACATTAAGGTAAACGGTGAAGATGTTGAAAAGTTTGAGTTTGATGCAAACAATAAGTATTTCTTCCACCGCATTATCTTTGAAAAAGATGGTGTGCACGATATCCGTGTATCTGCGACAGACAAAAAAGGAAATGAGATCAGTATCATTAGAACAGTTATCGTTGATTCTGAGGCACCTGAGTTAACATTAACCAGTGATAAGCCGGATTCGATTGTTGAAGAAGCAGCAGAAAATCCAGTTGTTTCATTATCATTAAAAGATAATTTTGATGATGTAAAAGTACGAATGAATGGTAACGAGATTTATTCATCTGAACCAACAGCTGAACTAAAGATGAATCCTTTGAAGGATGTAATCGAAAATATTGAGCTTCCACTCGAAGATGGTGTTAACCGCTTTGTCTTTACAGCAGAAGATGCTGCTGGGAATGTTGGAACGCTTAGAGATCTGATTATTTATAAAGAAGGTCCTGATGCTCCGGCAAAAGATTTAACGGACATTGATTCTTCTAATGTAGATCAATTCATTAAAGATGCTAATAACGGATTTATTGAAGTTCCGGCAGCTCCTGAAACTAACGGGCTTACCCGTCACAGCATTATGCTTACAGAAGATGCGTTATCAGCTTTATCAAAGTCTAAAAATGGTATCAAGTTGATAGGTGAAGAGGTTGTTTATTCAGTAGAAGCAAAGGATCTGGAGAAATATAAGAATGAGGAAACATTATTTTTATACGCAGTGAATTATGATTCACAAGAAGAGATTCAACATAAGGATTCATTGGTGCCAATCTATGGGTTATTTGCTGAAACAGCAGACGGTGAAATGGATCTCGGTCTTCCATTTAAAGCATCTTTTGATTTGAAAGGTAAAAAGGTTTCAGACTGGAGAAAAGTCTCAGCACAGTTATATGACTACGACAACTCCGTTTGGAAGTATGCCGGTGGGGTTAAAAAAGATCAGTGGTTTACTGCTGAATTTAACGGAACTGGTCGAGTTACCATTACTGAAAGAGATGTCACTTTCGGTGATATTCAAAACAGCTGGGCAAAAGATCAGATTGAAGTATTAGCATCCATTGGCGTTACGACTGGTAAAACACCGGATACATTTATGCCAAATGGTCAACTGACAAGAACAGAGTTTGCTGTATTGTTGACTCGCGCATTACAATTGCCAACAGAGGATTACAGAGGGGAGTTCTCTGATATTCCGGCATCGCACTGGGCAGCAGCAGAAATTGAAGCAGCTCAAAAAGCGGGTATTGTTAATGGTTCATTAGATGGCACGTTTAAACCTGGTAACAAGATTACACGTGAACAAATGGCGGCGATGATCATGCGTGCTGTTAAATATGTTAATCCATATTTAGTCCCACCTACCGATTTTGCCCAAAACTACACTGACCACAAGTCAATTGATGGATACGCTGAGGAAGCTGTTTATCAAGCTGAGCAGTTAGGCATTATGACAGGTAAGAAAGATGGACGTTTTGCACCAAAGGATTATTCAACACGTGCACAGATGGCCGTTGTGCTGCAGCGTATGATAGAGACACTCAATAAGTATTCATATAATCAGTAAAAGTAGCAAAAAAGGATGTTCAGTTATCTGAGCATCCTTTTTTGCAATGGACATGTCCGCATCGAGAAAATAAAAATGGAACCGGCATTTTAAACGCGGTTCCATTTTTTATACTCTATTATACAAATTCATTTTCTTTAACGTAATGATAAAAATAAGCTGTGATAATCGCAAGGAAAATACTTACTCCAGGCGCTGTGAAAACGTGACCTGCAAAGTGTGCGATTCCAAGTCCGAGTACAATGCTTGATATAAACATGGCGTGATGAGGTAAGAATATTGACTTCACATTTTTTAATAACCTTCTGATTGCGCTAATGGCGAAATACAGGAATGGAAGGAAATAAAGAAGGGTACCAATAATTCCAGTTGAATAGAAAACATCACTGTAATCCATTTCAATCATTTTTGGTGCTTCTTCAAAATTACCTGCATAACCCATTCCGGCAATTTTTTGAGCCAGAGGAGCTTCAGAATAATACTCTCTTTGTTGAACCAGGAACAGGTCTCTGTTGCTGAGTATTAAGTTATTCAACCTGCTTGTGTCAGTTTCCGGTTCTTCCTCAACTGCCTCATCTTCTGGCGGTTCCTCATTCTGCTGCTTCTCTTCTTCCATAATCAAATACACATGAGTGTAAGTATTCTGATAAACTGGAGAAATGGGTGTCGTTGCACCTACAATTGCGAGGAGAATAAGAGTGATAATGGCACTGACCTTTAAATTACCTCTATGCTCTTTCTTAGAGACAAGTGCGATGAGAAGACTCACAAGTCCTACAAGCAGCGTTCCAGCAACCGCTCCAAAACCAACCTTCGTCCCAATCATGATGAGGGAGAAGCTGACGAGTACTACTGGCAGCCAGTAATATACCTGTTTAAAAGACTCTGTTTTCGTAATAGCGATATACAATACAATTGGTAAAATCATCGACAATGATGCACCAAGTTCATTTCCTGCAAAAAACCATCCGCTAAATCCAATCTTATGCCATCCATAACTGTTAAGAGCAGTGCCAGTGGAAATTGATATTAGCATAATAAGACCATAGATTAGAGCAGCGACCATAATATTTTGGAAGAGTAATTTCGAAAGCTGCAGGTTTTTTGAGAAATATCGGAATATGAAAACGAAGTTCAGTAAAATTACGTTGAAATAGGATAACTTTACAAGGTACTTGATTTCTTCTCCGGCTATAAAGACAGGTTTATACATATAGCTGATACCAATGTTGAGGATAAGGAAAATCCCCCATGCGATCAGATAAATGACGGAGAACTTAGCTATGCGGCTTGTCTTCCAATTAATCAGAAGAAAAAGTGCACTGATCCCCATGAAAAGAACACGAACTAATACGCCGATCGTTGCACTCATTTCAAGCTGGACAATCATAAATGTAGTCAATACATCAATCAAAGGCTGAAGTGCAATAAAATAGAAAAATACCAATATCAATTTTTCGTTCGTCTGTAGTGATTTAAACATATTTTCATTCCTGTCCTATTTAAGTCTTTTTATTTAAGTATGGAAAATCCATTTTTATTAAATAACTTTATTAACACCATTTAATAATAGCGGATATTGTCAGATGATATCAACTTATATTGTAAAATACAATGCATTGTAACTACTTGTTAAAAACATTTACATAAATGTAGTTTAAGAGAAAAAAGACATCCTGTTAATGGTTATATAATTAACTTGTAATGAATAAAGAACTTTTTTTACAAAAACATATAAGATTTTATATCTATTTATGATAGGATATAAGATAGTTGATAAGGAAGAATTTTACGTATTGTGCATCCAGAATAACAGATGGGGAGTGTAGAAATCTGATGGTTAAAATATATGCCGGTATGAAGTTGCTAGTTGTCATGTGTCTCATGTTCAGTCTTATAGGAATTAATTCGGCTGCCGCCGAGGATGATATTTCAGGGCATGGCCTGGAGAAAGAAATGAGAGCCATTATTGATCTTGGAATTATGAAGGGTTATGGGGATGGAGTTTTCAATCCACAGGCAAATGTAACACGATCTCAGTTCGCTACACTTTTAACAAGGGCTTTAAATCTTGAACCGGATGTAACCATTACATTTAGTGATATGCCTGATGATCAGGGGCTTGCTGAAGGGATTCAGGGAGCAGCTGCGGCTGGTATAGTCACCGGATACGATAATGATTCATTTAAACCTTACGATAAAATCTCACGCGTTCATATGTCAGTTATGCTTAAAAGAGCACTGGATTATTTGCAGATTGAATCCAAAAGGGCAACCCTTCGTTATGTAGATAACAGCCAGATTGCCAGACAATATGAAGAGCATGTTTCAGTCGTTACATTTTACGAAATTATGGGTGGCAGGACGATAGATAACAAAACTTATTTTGCTCCTAAAGAATTTTCAACACGTGCACAGGCTGCTGCTGTATTGTACAGGCTTTTAAATTTAATAACAGATGTTGAAGACCCGACACCTGTGGATCCTGTCGAGCCGGACGTTGGTTTTGGAATTGCCAGCTATCAAAACGGTGAATTGTTTATAGAAAAAGAATATAGTTCTTATGAAACTGCACTTCAGGCATGGCAAAATTCCTCAGGTAAGTTACTGACTTATGGTGACTCCATTATCAAAATGAATACAGGGATTGCGCTGACAGTACCGACAAAAGCAGGTTCATTAACAAATGTCTACAATGAGTCTATGAGCTCTGCGTGGACTTATGTAGTAAATGATACAGAACTCCGTTATCTGGACTCAGATGATACAAAGGTGAAAGTTCAAGTTGGAAATAAGGTTGGATATGTTAAACATGAAAATGTAAAACTGTTTCCTTTCTCGGCACTGAAAGACCGCTCCAGCTATTCTGTCAATTCTTCAGGAGAGCTTGTCCACAAAGTCTATCAGAATAGCCGCGACGCTGCAGCAAGTTACGTAGTTGGACCAGCTCCATCCGAATTGCAACAAGGTCAGGTTTATTTCAGTTGGGATGGATCAACCTTCTTCAATGCAGCCGGATCTCAGGTGGCAGAAGGATTTCAGTATTTTCAGCATTTACCTGCAAGAAGCGAAACGAGTTATACTGCTGATGAAATAAATCAATATATTCTAAACGAACTGGTTGCACTTGAACAAAGAAATCCGAATAGCACTCTTTATAAGGATGCATCAAAACGAAGTAAGCTGATTGGAATCGGGTCACATCTCAAGAAAGTCGAAGCTGAGAAGGGCGTAAATGCCCTGATGATCCTTGCGCTTGCTCAACATGAATCTGCATACGGATTAAGCGATCGGGCTCAAACCTATAATAACCTTTTCGGGTTAAGAGTATATGATGATAATCCGGCTAATGACTACTTTAAAACAGTGGCCGAAAATGTAGACGAACTGTTGAACGAGTTCTGGAATAAAAACTATATTCCACCAACGGGTATTCATGCAAACGGTGCTGCTTTCGGTCATAAAGGCTATGGCTTTAATGTAAAATACGCATCGGACCCTTATTGGGGTTCAAAGGCTGCCGGCCACATGTATCGTATTGATAAGGCATTAGGCGGCCGTGATCTTCAAAATGCTGTTCAAATTGGCATAACGACAACGGATGGTTTGAACGTAAGGAAAGCGCCGGATTTGACTGAAACATCAAAACTGTTTACTTATCCTAAAACGAATATGCCAGTCATTCTTAAAGGAGAAGTTTCAGGAGCATCTGATATTCCATGGATAAAAATTACTTCTGATTTAGGAATAAAACAGGAAGCTTATGTATCAGGCCATTATATACGGACACTGCCAATTGTTAAATAATATTGTGTTGATCCCCGTAGAATTCATCATTCTCCGGGGATCTTTATTTTTTTCCCTGTTTTCAATTCATTGTCACAATAATGGATTGAACTTGTGTGATATCATTGCAATAAATGGACCTGAA
Source organism: Jeotgalibacillus aurantiacus (assembly GCF_020595125.1). Classification (NCBI taxonomy): domain Bacteria; kingdom Bacillati; phylum Bacillota; class Bacilli; order Caryophanales; family Caryophanaceae; genus Jeotgalibacillus; species Jeotgalibacillus aurantiacus. The sequence continues at coordinate 139,194 of NZ_JACNMS010000001.1, read as the reverse complement.
ATGAAAAGATCTAGTGAGTGTTTTTCATGTTGTTAAACATATCAAGATGACTATTGTTGAAATGGAGAGGAAAAGATTGACGGACTTAAGAATACCGGAAAAGAAATTCCGCCCGGAAATTGAAGGAGTAAGAGCGGTAGCCGCACTCCTTGTGGCGGTTTATCATATATGGCTTGGATCGGTTTCAGGAGGAGTAGACGTATTTTTTATCGTTTCCGGCTATTTAATCACCACTACCCTGCTTGTCAGATTAGAAAAAACAAAAACGATTAATTACACTGAATACATATTGGGTCTTGGAAAAAGGCTCTTCCCTATTGCTTACACTGTCATTTTTGTCACAGCTATTGCAGCCATTTTTATTTTACCGAGAACGACATGGGGACAGACGATTCCTCAGGTATTTTCATCATTGTTTTATTACCAGAACTGGCAGTTGGCGAACACAGCTGTTGATTATCTTGCTGATAATAGTACTGCGAGCCCGTTCCAGCATTTCTGGGCCCTATCCATTCAGGGGCAGTTTTATGTTACCTGGCCGCTGATCATCTTTTTGACTTATATAATTGCGACAAGGTTATTTAAAACGGCATTACGGAAAACGCTTTTAGGTGTGTTGATTCTGATCTTTACCAGTTCGCTGATTTATTCTGTTTATATTACTGAAGTCAACCAGCCCTGGGCATATTTTGATACTTTTGCACGCGCATGGGAATTTAGTCTCGGGGGGATACTCGCACTTCTGTTACCTTACTTAAAGTTCAACAAAGTGATCACTTTTGTGATTGGCTGGGTCGGCTTATCTATTATTTGTCTGACAGGAATACTCCTTCCTGTTTCAGATGTTTTCCCGGGATATGCAGCTTTACTTCCGACTTTTGGTGTGATCCTGGTTATTATTTCTGCTGAAAATGCCAGTGTTTTAGGTGTTCACAAGTTACTTGGATCGAAGCCATTTGTTTATTTCGGCAGTATTTCTTACGGTTTTTATTTATGGCATTGGCCATTATTAGTGTTTTATTTTGCCTTTTTCCAGACAGAGACTGTATCGGTATTTGCGGGGATGATGATCCTTGTGGTTACATTTATTCTCTCAGTGATTTCTATAAAGGGTATTGAATCACCTGTGAGAAATTTAAATAACAAGTTACAGAAAAAGAAATTATCCGGTGCTTTACTGGCATTTATGATGCCGGTCATCCTGGTTGGCGTTTCCTGGAGCCTTTATTTATCAGAGATTCAGGCAAGTCAGGACAACGCGAGTGTAGAAGACTACCCGGGTGCCAGAGCAATTTCGGAAAGCCTTGAGCCAGCTCCGGATCTTATACCTATTCCTGATGCAGTAAATGCTAAAACGGACTTCCCGACTTTTTACGCAGAGAAAGATTGTTATACAGAACGTACAGAAGATGGGGTTGCTAAGTGTTCTTATGGAGAAACAGAAAATCCGGATTATACGATTGCGCTGGTTGGAGGATCTCATTCGGGGCACTGGTTCCCGGCACTTGAAATCATTGCGCAAAATCAGAATATCGAAATTGAACTGTATAATAAAGACGCCTGTCGGTTCTCAAAAGATGATTTTGACGGAACACTAACGGAGTCATGTATGGATTGGAATAACGAAGTCATTGAGCCTCTTAAACAGGATCCGCCTGATCTGATCTTTACTACAGCAAACGTAAATCGCAATGAGTATGTTCCAGAAGGATATCTCGAAATGTGGAGAGAATTTGAGGGGATTTCAAATGTCTTTGCAATAAGGGATAACCCAAGAATGCCGATGGATCCTCCCGTTTGTGTTGAAGAAACACCGGGTGAATGTTCAATTCCAAGAGAAGAAGGTCTGTCAGAGGAAGCCCCATGGGAAACAACTGAAAATATTCCTTCAAACGTTTATTTCGCTGATCTTTCAGAATACTTCTGCACAGATGAGGAATGTCCATCAGTAATTGGAAATGTTTTGATCTATCGTGATAACCATCATATAACTGCTACTTATGCAAAAACGATGGCTCCGGCACTTGAAGAGAAGATCATGGAAGCTTTGAGTGAGATAATACAATAGAACCAATCAATAATAAAGATTGAAAGGAAGATTACCTGAGGATAGGTAATCTTCCTTTTTGTTTTTATCAGGGAATAAAAAGGTTTTTTCCATTCTTTTGAGCGAACAATGTATAATAGAAGAAAATGAGAGAGAGGGAGTGGAAAGGTGGTCCGACGTTTTTTATCAGTTTTTCTGATCACATTGCTCTTATGTGTGTCTTGGAATATTCCTGCATCCGCTGATACTCATGACAAAGTACGTTATCTGGCGTTAGGGGACTCTTACGCAGCAGGTATTACACCTGAATTAACAGAAGATTTAAGCTATGCAGATTATATTGCATTGGATTTTATGAAAAGAGGGAAACTAAGTTCTTTTTCAAAAGAATATGCAATATCAGGATTCAATTCCGCTGATATTCTTGAACAATTGAGATCAGATGAAAATCTCAGGAAGGATTTGGCTGAGGCCAGTCTGTTAACTTTGTCCGCAGGAGGCAATGATTTTCTCTCTTTATTACAATATGATTTAGAAACGGGAGAGCTATGGTACGACAGTTCACGAATTGCGACGGTCTTTCTTACTCTGAAACCGCGATTGAATGAAATTTATAAAGAGATTTATGAGATTAATCCAGACATTGATATTTATGCGCTTGGATATGGATTCCCACTCCCTCAGCTTACAGACGATCAAAAGAGGCAGTTAAACGAGACATTTAATTTTCTAAACAGAATGGTAAGAGAAGCGGCTATTCAAAACGGTGCTACATTTTTAGATATCGATACTGAGATGGGGCGTAATGCGACACAGTTCTTTCCGAACCCGCTGGATATTCATCCGAATAAGAACGGGTACCGTGTAATGGCAAATCAGTTTATCACAGTGTATCATCCTGTTCCTGTGTATAAAGATGTACCAGTATCGCATTGGGCTAAGGTTCATATCGATCCACTTACGCAGAGAGGTTTTATGTCAGGATACACTGACGGGTCATTCAAACCTCAATCAAGCTTAACAAAAGCAGAGGCTGCTGAAGCCGTATACAGGGCGTTATACTTAGATGAATCCGATACTAATATTCCTGATCCGGGATTCAGTGATGTGCCGCTCACTCATCCGAATTATAAAGCAATCGCTACTTTGACTCACAAAGGGGTTTTTATTAAAGCGGATAAATTTAATCCGGAATCATCCCTGACGAGAGCAAGAATGGCTAAAGTGTTTACGTTATCTTTCGACATTCAACCCGGGACTCCAGTTAAGTTTAAGGATTTGACAGGTGGTAATGCATGGGCAGAAGAGTATGTAAGTGCACTGTCCGGTAATGGATATGTAAAGGGGTATCCGGATGGAACGTATAAACCAAATTCACCTATGACGAAAGCTCAGACAGCAAAAATATTAGATTTACTAATTAACGACAGGGGGTATTAACTTACAAAAAAACGGCTGAAGTCCCTAAAGGACTCCGGCCGTTTTTTAATTTGCTTTTCTAGTCTGTAGCACAGGAGTACTGTCCGGCTTTTTAGCAGGACGGTCAACTTGTCCAATTAATAAACTGGAGCCCGGGATTTTTTTAATCATCCAGGCTAAAACAATACTTCCAAACGTTCCAATTATAAAAGCTGTTATCCCAAACACAAGTGCAGGTAATTCAATTGGTAGATAACGGCTGAAAAGAATAAGCACCATCATGTGCAGAAGGTAAATGGAGAATGAATACTTACTGATTAACTTAATAAATTTCGGTACACCCTTTATATAAGTGGTTAAATAAAGCCCGGTCAAAAAGACGAGAACGGTATAAAACAATACGTCCACACGTCTGGACGATACAACAATATAGTGACCTTCAACTACATTATAAAAAATAAACAGCATTGCCATAACAGCCATTAGCAAAATACCGCTTCCAGCCCTCCTGATAAATGCCATCCACTCTCCTGAATATCGGCCTGCATAATATGCTATCACGAAGAAAACAATCCATGCTGGAAACATCACTCTTGCATACGATTGCCAGATCGCATCAAAGATTGCTCCACCCGGTGATTCAGTCATTCTGAAATAATGTAAAAATGCAATATTGATAGCTAATGAAATAGCTGTAACGAAATACGGATTGTATTTCAAAATATACTTATTAAAGATAAAATGCAAAACATAAAATTGGAAAATAATAATAATAAAGTATCCATGCCATCCAGCAAAAAAGATGAAGCTTCTCATGGCATTTAAAAAGCTTTCAATTGTCATTGTATTTAATAAAGTATTAAAAACTGCGTATGCAGTCGCCATTGTGAAATAAGGAACTAAAATGTAAAGAATTCTTTTCTTCCAAAAGCCCTGAGGTGCTTTACTTTGATAGGAGTAGCTCAACAAATACTCGGAAATCATAACAAACATAGGGGTTGCAAAAATAAAAGCCATCTGAGATAGTTTAGCGATCTCAACAGAGGGTATGGGTAAATCATAGTTAGCTAATACCTGGGTGACGGCATGTATCCAAACTACACTTAAGCAAGCAAAGGCTCGTATCCAGTCAATCCCGGTAATTCTTTCTTTTTTCAACTTGAATACCTCCAACTAATGAACTGAATCTAAACTATAATAGCACAGTTTTGAACATAACCCTATTAAAAACAAAAAAAGTTTCACCCCCGTCTTTTTTGGCGAAGGTGAAACTTTTGATCAATCAGATCGTCTATTTAATAGAACGTGTAAGGAATGCAGCGAACTGGCTTCTATTTAGTAAGTCTCTAGGTGCAAAAGATCCGTCTTCCTTACCGGTTGTAATACCTGAAGCTGCAAGTGATTGAATTGCATCATAAGCATAGTAATCCGGTGTAACATCTGTGAAAGGTGTTTCGGAAGCAGCGGCTTTTAAGTTAAAAGCACGAGTGAAGATCAGTGCCAAGTGTTCTCTGCTCAAGTTATCAGTTGGACGGAAATTACCATTCTGATCTCCGGTAATAATTCCTGCATTGTTTACAGCGTTAATTGCGCCTTGTGCCCAATAACCGCTTGGTACATCACCAAATGGAGCTTTTGAGTTTACGCGAGGCAAATCAAGTGCTTCTGCGAGGTAAGATGCAACCTCTGCACGTGTTAATCTATCAGATGGGCGGAAATATTCCGTTCCGTTTTTACCGTACATAATTCCTTCATTTTTCAGATAAGCAATTTCATTGTAAGCCCAGAAGCTTTTAGTGATATCAGCATAGATTCCGGTAGGTTTAGGAGCTGGTGTGGAAGTTCCAGCTGAGAAGTTAGCCACTCTCTTTGCTCCGACATATCTGGATCCCCAGTAGTAAGGGTCATTGATTGAGTCGATATTAATACCTTTATAGCTATGTGCGTGAATAAATTGAGAATTTCCTATGTAAATCCCAACATGTGAAACGCCGCTGCCAAAAGTGTTGAAAAATACTAAATCGCCTGCTTGTAGATTTTCTTTTGAAACACTAGTTCCAACGCCATACTGTGAACTTGTTGTTCGTGGTAGGCTGACACCTGCATCTTTCATAATGAATTGAACAAATCCGGAACAGTCAAATCCAGAAGGAGATGCACCGCCATATACATATGGTGTTCCCAGATATCTCTTTGCATTATTTACGACATCGGTCGCTGATGCTGCAGATGCTCGGTTATCATCAAGGGCCATGGGAATAAGTAACGTTAGGGTCAAAATTAAAACTAGCGTTCTTCGAATAAACTTCAAGTTCCTGTACCTCCAAAAGTAGTGTTTCAAAGTCTCTTAAAAAATCAACTAGGGAAATCATAGCATAATGTCAGAACATTTCGTTTTACATTTATGTAACAAAACATTTCAGTGATGTCATATACGAAAAGAAAGAGACAGCCATTACTGTGCTGTCTCTTTCTTTTTTTGTGTTAAATATTGATTAGACCTTGATATCATTGCGGAAAATTGAGCTCTTGTAATTTCATCATATGGTCGGAATTGATCCTGATTTGTAATAATTCCAGCTTTAGTAAGAGAAGAAACAGCCTGATAAAATTCATCAGAGGATGAAACGTCTGAAAATTTTAGGTCTTTGGAATCAGTAGTGTCTTCGATTTGTAACGCGCGATATAAAATCAGAGCCATCTGAGATCTCAATAAAGGGTTCTCCGGTTTAAATTCTCCTGATGAATATCCGTTTATTACCTTTTCTTTGTTAGCAGATAATATTGAATGTCGGCTGATAAAATCAAAATCATTAATATCTGCAAACATGGAATCCATGCTTTCGAGAGAATCCCATTGGAAAAGACGGTTAAGAATCATCGTAGCGTGTCTTCTGCTGATTGATTGATTTGGTTTAAAGCTTTGATCAGAATATCCATTTACAATTCCAAGTTTATTTGACTCGCTGATTTCTTTAAAAGCCCAATGTGTTGTTGGGACGTCTGTAAACGAATCTGAGAGAGCATTCTGCTGTGTAAGGTTTAAATATGATTGATGCAGAATCCTGTTACCGTCAAGAACCACGCTAAATAACTTTACTGTAGGTTTGGTGAAGCTGTTTATTGCGATAGATTGGTAATTTGATTTAATTTTAGTTTTGCTTATCTCTGTTCCGTTAGCATACACTAAAAGGTCTTTTTGAAGTAATGACCGGTCTGTTAAATGGTGAAGTTCCTTTAATGTTAACGGCTGACCATCACGGTAATTTACCCATTCAAACTTTTCTTCAGGTTGAACCGCCCAATCCTTTGGGCTGTATTGAACCAGACCGTGCCCCGTCTGTAAATCGAAACCCTTCGTCATAATATCCCTGGTTGAATTAAACAGTCTCTCGCGTGTGTGAATCAACAGGTCTTCCGGATATTGATGTTTTAATATTGCAGCAGCCCCGGTGACGTATGGTGTAGCCATAGAAGTACCGTTAAGTGCTTTGTAAAGAGGTGATGTATATGTGCTCATCACTTCAAAACCCGGTCCAGAAATATCTACTTCCCAACCGAAATTGGAGGTATTTACTTTTTGAAACGCCTGATTAATCCCGCTTACTGTAATGACAGACGGATATGAGGCAGGGTAAACATCAGTCGTAAGTGAATTGTAATTCCCTGCAGCTGCAATAACAGGGATATTTTTTTTTGCAGCTGACAAAATGGCATCTCTAAGCAGTAATGTTTCTCCTTTTCCAGCAATACTAATATTAATTGCGCTTACTTTTAATTCAATCGCATCATATAAAGCTTCGCTTATCTGAAAATCAGAGCCTGCACCACGGGAATTCAATACTTTCATAGGTAGTATATCAATTGGAGTATTGCCCAGTGCGCCTGATATGCCCATTCCATTATCATGACAAGCAGACAGGATGCCGGTCACGTGGGTTCCGTGGCCGTATGTATCTATGGCCCAATCCATTTCTTCTTTTGTATAGTCTTTGCTTAGACTGTACAGAACGTTAGAGCAAAAATCCTCGTGCATGGTGACCCCTGAGTCGAGTACAGCTACAATGGGGTTGTCAACTCCTGAAAGTTCTTCAATTGTAAAAACAGAAGGGATATTTTGCGAGTTAAGTAATGTCAATTCAATATAGGATGTATCCAAATCATGTGGAAGTAATAGATCCAGCTTTTTGAATGTCCCTTCATTTAAGGATATTAAATCTCCATTATCATCCCTGGCTTCAAATCCCCACTTTTGTGCAGCGGAGAGCTCGATGGATAACCTCGAGAGTGATAATTCCGACATATCAATTTTAATTTTTGAAGCCTTAAATGATGAGCTGTTTTTTAATTCCTGATTGCCGTTTATAACGATTAAGTTGTCTTTAAGTAGGTTTCCCGGTTTTTCAGGAAACAGACCGTGAACGTTTTGCTGGTTAATAGCACCAAGTCCCCATTGGTTTTGTATTAACGGGTCAGGAATCTCATCCTTTACAGCTTGCTTTTCATAGTTTACTTCTATTTTTTCTATAAGACGATGGTGTGGTTTTTCCCCTGAAACGAGCAGTGAATTATTAACACTTCCAATTATTTCATGAGTGTGAATGATAAACTCCTTTGTTTCTTCCAAGTCAGAAGCATTTTTGAAATGAAGAATCCATTGATCAGAGGCAAGAGTATTAGAGGGAAAAAAGATAAACAAAAAAAGGACAAAAGGAGTAAGAAAATGTAACTTTAGAGACGATTTCAAAAGGTGTTCCCCCAATCTAATTCTTTACTATAGTATAAGGCATTTACCCTAATTGTATGACGAATATGCAAAAGTATTTCAAATCAATTTCATTAAAATGACGAATATCATAATACTGTTACTTTTATCTCATTGTATTTTCGATCAGTAATCTACTAAAATGGAAAAGGTTAGAGGGTGAAATGGTTATTTACAACCAGAATCAACTTATATGGAGGTACTATGAATAAAACAAGATCGTTCAAACGTTTTTGTATGATAGCCACGGTTTTGATAGGAGTTTCAATGGTCAATGGCGGGGGAGAGGCTTCTGCGGCAACATACGAGGTAACCCCAGGTGTAAAGCATACTCAAAATACTTTTTCCTATAATGCCAGAGGTCAAATATCTAATATTTTGGATATTGATACAACATCGCCATATATAAGCGTAGATATTGGCATTCCAAATCCATTAACTTCACTGGATACGGTTAGAACACAGGCTTCAAGGCTAACTCAAAATAATCACCATATGGTAGGAGCGGTTAACGCGTCTTTTTTTCACTTTAATACGGCGCTTCCAGCTTATTTAGTTGCTAAAGACAATAGGGTTTCTACCTTTGGAGTGATCTCAACAGGGATGCACGAATATATGAGTATCCCATCTGCATTTGGTGTGGATTCTTCAGGGAAGCCTTTGATCAGTACTTTTTCTTATGATTCCTCGATCGAATTTAATGGAAAAAAACTAAATGTATCCTCTGTCAATAAAACAAGACAAACGAATGAAACGATCATTTATACTCCTGCCTGGAGATTTGATGGGACGAGACAAAATACATATGGTGTTGAGGTCGTTGTTCGCGGATTGTCCAAACAGCTTGAGAACGGTTCTATGCTGGGAGAGACTATATCAGGTAAGGTGGACAGTGTACGACTGCCGGGTGCGGGAAATGCTCCGCTGCCGTCTGATGGATACGTGATTTCTGTTCATGGAACGGATGTTTCTCAATATACATCACTTAAAAAAGGTGACACAATTAATCTAACAATGAATGTTGAGGATAAATGGAAAAATTCAGAATACATCCTTGGCAGTGGTCCGCTTTTAGTTCAAAATGGAAAAGTTAATATGACGATTGATCCTGCGAGTTCACGTGCCACTCAAAGAGCAGCCAGAACAGCTGTTATTTTAGATTCGACCAGAACAAAAGTAAAGCTTGTGACTGTTGATGCTACTACTGCAAGTGCTGGTATGACTTTAAATGAGTTTGCTCAATATTTAGTGAGTATTGGGGCATATCAGGCTCTTAATCTTGATGGTGGGGGATCTACTACAATGGTAGCTCGACCTTATGGCTATGCATATCCACAAATGATTAATGCTACTTCTAACGGGGAAATGCGTTCTGTTTCAGCTATTCTTGGTGCTGTAAGCAAAGCTCCTTATATGGAACCGGCATATTTATCTGCGAACTCTGAAGCTGGCGGAAAGATACCTGTTGGTTCAAGGTCACTAATGACGGTCAATTATATTTCTGATATTAATCGTCATAACCTGACTTTTAAACAGGAAGATATCGACTATTCGGTCGAAGGTAATATCGGCAGCATGGATGGGCGTTATTTCATTGCTACTGCACCTGGGAAAGGAGCTATAGTGGCAAAGAAAGGAAACGCAATCCATAGAATACCAATGGAAGTAACAGATACATTAAAAGCAATCAGTCTATCAAACAGTACAAAATATCTATCGCCTGAAAACACTGTTCAGCTCTCCGTTCAAGGGACAGATGCGAATGGACGGGCTATATCTGTTGACTCATCTTCAATTTCATGGAAAGTGAGTGGTAATGGCTCCATTTCTGCTAATGGAATTTATAAAGCTGGAAGTACCCCGGGTAAAGCAACTGTTACAGCAACTGTAAGGGGTCTATCAAGTTCTGCAACGATTGATGTTATTTCTGGAACGATTAAACTTGATTCTCTTGAATCGGCAGGCATGTGGAGTGTGAGTACAGCGAGGGCTGATGCATCTATTTCATTCCCGGGAAGCAGTCGGTCAGTTCCATCAAGAGAAGGTGCTTCTTCTCTAAGATTAAACTATGATTTCTCAGCAGGTGAAACAGGTACAACTGCCGCATATGTGAATGCAACAAACCCTGTCACGATAGCTGGAACTCCTGACTACATTGGACTCTGGGTATACGGAGATGGCAACGGGCACTGGTTGAGAGGGAAGATCACTGATGCTTCAGGAGAAAGTTTGACGATTAATTTTACAGAAGAAGGAATGCTTAATTGGAACGGCTGGAAGTATGTAAAAGCATCCGTTCCTGGGACAGCGATCGGTCCTATAAAAGTAAATCAGATTTATGTTGCGGAACCGAAAGCTGAAAAACAAGGAACAGGAACAATTTACCTGGATGATCTAAAAGCTGAGTTTGGAAAAGATCATGCAGAACCAATATTCAAAGACGTAGCTAATAACTATTGGGGAAGAGAAGAAATCGGGTTTTTGACTGAAAGAGAACTAATTACAGGTTATCTTGATGGAACTTTTAAACCGGAGGCTACTCTTACAAGAGCACACGCTGCAGTTTTGTTGTCCAGGGTGATGGATCTCTCTACAGATAATGTAAAGGACCCCGGCTTTCAGGATGTGAGTGAAAGTCATACGTATTATAAAGAGATTGCTGCAGTCGCGAACCTTGGCATTATTACAGGAAGAGACAATGGAACACGTTATGATCCTCAGGATCCGTTAACAAGAGCCCAGATGGCTGCAATCCTTACAAGAGCATATAATTTAACAGGCATGTACAGCGAGCCGATTGCAGATGCACCAGCTTCATTTTGGGCTCATAAGGAAATTAATGCATTAGCCGCATCAGGAATTACGAATCTTTACGATGGGAATTACTATAAACCAAATAATCATGTAAAAAGAAGTCAATTTAGTGCCTTCTTATACAGAATCATAAACAGATAATACAGAAGCAGTCCGGAATGGCGGGCTGCTTTTGTCATATGAAATAGTTATTTATTGAATTTTTAAATGCAGAACTTTAAAAAATAGTTAGGAAAATAGAACCTTTTTTAAGTAAAAGAATATATAACTTTCCCTGTCATGCCGATATTTAAACTATGAAAGTGACGAATTTGTCAGAAAGATGAGAAATGTAACATAGAATTGACGCTGGTATTTTGGTAGAATTACAATGTTACAATATTAACCACCTGAAAGGAGAAAAACGTGTGAAAAAATTAGGTAGGCTTATGATTATTCCTGTACTCTTCCTTGTTTTTAGTTCTTTGATACCAGGGAACATCACTCAAGCCTCGACCATCTTTGATGACATTCAATCAGACTTCTGGGCAAAAGATGAAATTCATTATTTACATAGTTTAGGAATAATCTCAGGCTATGAAGAAAATGGGTCAACTCTCTATAAATGGAATAATAGTGTAACGAGGGCTCAGGCAGCCAAAATGATCGTAATGGCAAAAGGTCAGACAGAGCTGAAAGTAACCTCTCCTACATTTGATGATGTGCAGCCGAACCATTGGGCATCAGGCTGGGTTGAGCGTGCTGCAAGATTAGGAGTTTTCACCGGGAACGATTCTGGGAATTTCAATCCGAACGGTTACTTAACAAGAGCTCAAATGAGTAAAATTCTTTCTGTTGCTTTTGATCTTGATGATGTAGCTGCAGCTCAGGAGCCGGTAGTTTTTACTGATGCTTCTTCAGGACATTGGGCCTTCAGTTTTATCAATGCACTCTATTACAATGGAATTTCAAGTGCTAATAATGGATTATACAGGCCAAATCAGGATGTAGACAGAGCTCAATTTGCTGCATTTATGAGCAGAAGTTTGAGTGAAGACTTTAAATTAGCTGTGCAGGAACCATCTCCGGCCCCTACCCAAGATACTTATATTGCCAGGTTGGAAGTAAAAGAGGATAGTCTGAACGTAAGATCTGGCGCAGGAACATCTTATTCGGTTCTTGGGAAGTTGAATACGGGACACCGGTTATTTGTATACGGCGTTTCAGGTGATTGGGCAAAGGTCGACTATAATGGTAAAATGGCATACGTTCATAAAGCATATGTAACATTTCTTGATTATGCAGGACATCCATTAGGTGCTCCGACGGCAAATGGAACTGTAAATACGAATGGCTTAAATGTACGTTCGCAGCCTTCTTCAACTTCTCAAATTACAGGGAAACTTAACAATGGTAACAAAGTTGTGATTTATGGTACACAAGGCGATTGGCTTAAAATCGAACATAACAGTCTTCCGCAGTTTGTTCATAAAGCATATGTAACGATTGATGTACCAACTCCAACGCCAACGAGCGCACTTACAGGTAAAGTGACAGCTGATTCTTTAAATGTACGCTCAGGTGCAGGGACTGCTCATCCTATCGTAACAACAGTAAAGCTTAATGATCGCGTAACTGTGGAGTCTATCAACGGTTTCTGGGCAAAGATCAAAGCAAATGGTACGACAGGTTACGTTAACAAGACTTATTTAAAACTTCTTAATAACTCCGGTTCAATTCTGAAGGATCGAATCATTGTCATCGATCCAGGACATGGTGCAACAGACCCTGGTGCGACTGTTAATGGATATACAGAAAAAGCAATTAACATGGAAGTAGGGCGCCGGGTAGAGGCTAAACTTAAGGCAGCAGGTGCTAATGTGAAAATGACAAGAACAGGTGATACGTTCCCTTCTCTACAGGATCGCGTTGACTTTGCTTACCGTAATTACGGTGAGATTTTTGTAAGTATCCATGCTAACGCAATTGGGAATTCAACCGTTTCGGGTGCTGAAACATTCTATGATGTTCAATATAACGATAATGCGGTTGAGAGTTCTTATTTAGCAAGAGAGGTTCAAAGGGAAATTGTGACAAGAGCAGGTATGAGAGATCGTGGTATTAAATCTGAAGCTTTTTATGTGCTGAGAAATCAGAACATCCCTGCGATCCTGGTGGAATTAGGTTTTATGACAAACCCAAGTGATTTAGCCAAACTTACGAGCTCCGCGTATATGGAGATATATGCAACAGCTATTTATGACGGAATTGTAGATTATTACAATCTGAAATAAACTTGCTGATCTGAACCAGTTTGCCCTGATGCAAACTGGTTCTTTTTTATGTTTTTATCCTCCACGTTTAATTGATATAATGGGGATATTGCAGATTTGACAGGAAACCAGGTGATGATATGAAAATTGGAATAGTCGGTAACTACGGACACGATAACAATGGCGATGAAGCCATTCTGGCGGGAATACTTGAAAGTCTTGAAGAACATGCCGGCATAAATAGAAGAGATGTTGTTGTATTTAGCAATCATCCACATAAGACAATTGAAGAGCACCAGGTTCAATCGGTACCGCTTATTGCGCGCAAAAAATCGAAGATCGCGGCCATTACAGCCACTATTCGATCCCATATTCACACAATACGGAAACTGGACCTCCTCATCATTGGTGGGGGAGGTCTCTTAATGGACCTTTATAAACGGGATGCGCCTGTCTATAGTGTACCGGCATTTTTAGCAAAGCGCTTTGGATGTAAAACAGTCATTTGGGGAGTGGGAGCGGGTCCGATTACAACACCGCTCGGTACGATGCTGATCAAACAAATGGCGACTTCAGCAGACATCATCTCTGTCAGGGATCAGGAATCCAAAGAACTTCTTGAAAGAATAGGTGTGACAAATCCGATACAACTCGCAACAGATCCTGCCTTTGGATTGACATGGAATCGCGCGAGAGTCAAAACGGATCAACTTCGAAAAATCGGTGTGACTGCTGTACCTTATTACAGTAAACAATATTGGCCGGTTCACAATGAAGAAAAATACCAGGCATACATAACGGGTTTTGCCCGGAACCTTGACCGGATTATTGAAGAACAGCAGGCAGAGATCACGTTTTTTGCGACCAAGTATCCACAGGATGTAGAGGTTGTAAACGATATTCAGAAAAAAATGCTTCACGGGAATGCTACATCATTAGTTGAAAAAAACATGAAACCTCAAGATATTATGGCTTTCTCAGCTAAACAGGACCTGATTATTGGTACGAGGCTTCATTCATTGATCCTGGCAGTGCGTACCGGCACACCTGTAATAGGTGTGGGCTATCATAGAAAAGTCGGAGCGTTTACTTCATCTATTAATCAGGAGTCATTTTATTGTGAAATTGATCAGCTTGATGAGCTTAATCTCGTACACATGGTAAATGAGATGAATCTTAATTGGGACAGACACCAGGGTGATATCCTGACTGTTTCCGAAGAACTTCATCAAAAAGCAACAGAGTTCCCTAAACAATTAAAGAAAAAATTGATCGGAGGTGTGGAACTTGACTAAGAAAATTGTCGTCATTACGAATATGTACCCAAGTCAGGAGCACCCCACTTTCGGGATCTTTGTTAAAAATCAGGTAGAAGCTCTAAAAGCAGAAGGCTACGATGTTAAAGTCCTGGCGATAACAGATCCAAGGTCAGGTAAATTCAATGCGCTAAGAAAGTATGGCATATGGGCTTTACATAACCTGCTTTATTTACTGACTAACGGAAAAAAAACGGATATTGTTCATGCTCATTATTTATTTCCGAGCGGCGTATTTGCAATGCTCTATAAAAAGCTCTTTAAAACGAGAATGATTGTGACGTCACACGGCGGAGACCTGGATAAAATGGCCAGAATCTCTCCAGTCATTCATTCAATGACGAAAAAAATTCTCCATGAGAGTGACCGTGCAATTGCTGTTGGACATCAATTACATGAGACGATGCTTCAGGAGTTTAAAGTACCTGAAGAAAAAACTCTTTTATTAAACATGGGTGTTGATCGTTCTGTCTTCAAGCCTTCTGATAAAAATGAATCCAAAGGCAAATTAGGATGGTCTGAAAACAGCAGAAACCTTCTTTTTGTCGGAAACATGATCGAACAAAAAGGTCTGCTTGACCTAATTGCTGCTGCGGATCAATTAAAGCAAAGTGGAGATTTTGAGCAGACTTCGATTCATTTAATCGGTGCTAATAAAAGTCCGGCATTTTTATCAAGACTTCAAAGTGAGATTAGTAAACGAAATCTTGATGATGTGGTAAGATATGTAGGAACAAAAAATCAACAAGAGATTGCAGTCTGGATGTCAGCCTCAGACGCATTCATCCTTCCCTCACATATCGAAGGGTTCGGACTGGTAGCACTTGAAGCCATGTCCTGTGGTACTCCCGTCATTGCCAGCCGGACAGGCGGCTTACCTTATTTACTGGATCAGGAATCAGGTCACCTGATAGAGCCTAAAAATCCGGCGTCATTGGCAGAGGGAGTCAGAACACTTCTCAACGATACGGAATACAGGGAAAGGCTCAGGGAAAACGGCTTCAGGAAAGCTGAACTAAATGATCAGAAAAGAGTCATTAAGGAGCTTAAGAGGTCTTATTTTCCTAATGGAGGATAATAGGAATGACAGAAAGAAAAAAGAAGGTACTCTTCATTTCATCAGTGGGTGGTCATCTGACGCAATTACTTCAGCTTAAACCACTGTTTGAAAAATATGATTATCATATCATTACAGAAAGATCTGTGATCACTGAAGAGCTACGTACAAAGTATAATAATAATATGTCCTTTCTCGTCTATGGTGCGAGAAACTACCCAATAAAGTATCTATTTAAATTTTCATATAATGTCATCCGTTCATTTATTTACTTCTTACAATTAAAGCCGGACGTTGTGATCACGACCGGTGCACATACGGCCGTTCCGATGTGTTACATTGCAAAGCTTTTTGGTAAAAAAGTTGTATTTATTGAGAGCTTTGCCAAAACGACAACACCAACGCTTTCAGGGAGAATGGTGTACCCCATTGCGGATTTATTTATTGTACAATGGGAGGCAATGAAAAAACATTATCCGAAAGCGGTGCATGGGGGTTCAATCTATTGATACTTGTTGTACTGGGCACCCATGAGCTGCCCTTCAAAAGGCTGCTGGAGCAAGTCGAAAAACAAATAGATGCAGGAATTATTGATGAAGAAGTGATTGTTCAAAATGGACATACTGCTTTTAAAAGTAAAAAAATGACTTTTATTCCTTTTATGTCATATCAGCAAATGGAAGAATTATATGATCAAGCTTCATTAATTATCACACATGGAGGGACTGGATCTATCACACAGGGGATTAAAATTGGTAAAAAAATGATAGCGGTACCTCGGTTAAAAAAATATGGAGAGCACAATGATGATCATCAAATAGAAATTGTTGAGCAATTCTCAAACTCCAACCATTTGCTAAAATGGACAGATGAAGATGATCTTGGCCTTACAATTAAAGAAGCACGGGTCTTTCAGCCTGAACCGTTTACGAGCGGCAGGGTGAAGATTCTTTCTATATTAGAGACGTTTATTGATCAAAATGAGTAAACTGAACGGATGATTTTTATGCAGTCCTTAAAACCTGGGCATCTGCTTACGATAATTGGAAGCGTTGCTGTAATTAATCTGATAGCCAGATTGATTGGATTTGTTCGGGAAATCGCTATTGGCATTCATTACGGTACGAGTTTTCAGGCAGATGCCATTATCACCGCTTATACGATACCTAACTTTTTCTATTTAGCAGTTGGAGGAGCTCTCACAACTGCTTTTATTAGTACATACGTTAATCAGCCGGACCAGACAAAAAATACCGTGGTATCTTTAATATTTACTTATATCGGCCTGACGATAGCCGGTATATCCATAATGTTTTTTTTATTCCCGTCATTTTTTATGAAGCTCTTTTTTCAATTGGATCCAGTCGCAGCTGGCTTAACATCTGATTTATTCAGAATTATGTCGCTGGGCACTTTTTTTCTTACCACATCAATGCTGTTTACAGGATATCTAAATGCAAACCGTTACTATAAAACTTCAGCTTTTGCGCCGTTGTATTTCAATGTGATCTATGCTGGTGGAGCACTCATATTTCAGCCTTTAGTAGGGATTGAAGCATATTCATGGTCTGTTCTCGCTGGAGCGGTAGTCATGTATGTGTATTTATTGTGGGATCTGAGGAAAAAAAATCTTCACTTTTCGTACTTTCTTTTCAAACAGGATCATATCAGGGTCTTACCTACCTATTTATGGAGGGTTTTGCCAATATTATTAGGAGGAGCAACAATCCAGCTTTATTTCTTACTTCAGCGTGTGTTTGCATCAGGTATGGGCGAAGGTACCATTGCAGCGCTGAACTATTCTTCCAAGCTAATCCAAATTCCTCAAAGTATACTGATTACTGCTGTAACCACTGTATTATTTCCACTCATCAGTAAAATGGTTACGGATCAAAATAAAAAAGAACTGCAACGTGTCTATGTTCAAGGAATTCGCTACTTGTTAATGCTAATGCTCCCTGTTAGTACGTTTGTTTATTTTTATTCAAATGAGATTATTTCCCTTGTTTTTGAATATGGGGCCTTTAATCAGACGGCAACCGCTTTTACAGCAGATCTGCTTATGATTTTTGTTCTTGGAATGACGGCTCATGCCATTAATGTTTACTTAACCAGATTCTATTATGCACACAGTAGGAATTGGCTGGCTGTATTTATTAGTGCATTTAATGTATTTATTGTAAATGGACTTATTATTATCCTTTTTGCTCCGATATATGGGGCAGAGGCCATTGCGTGGGGGATGACGATTAGTGGCTATACCCAGCTGTTTATTTTACTATGGTTTGGCTGGTCTAAACTGGGTCTGAAACCTATGCAAGGCACTGCTGTCATAAAAATTTTGGTTTCAACTGTCACATTATGTGGTATTTTTACATTAGTATCAGATTTGTTTGATCAGCTCGTTATCCAGTTATTTGTAGGATTTGCAATCACATGCTTATGTTTGGGAATGTTGGTTTTATGGATAGAGAAAAACAAATTTATTCAAATGGTTAAAAAATTTTTACGAAGGTGAAACCATCTGACTTATTAAAACGTCTAGTAAGTTGTACAGGTCTTATGATGGGACAAACTGTTCATTCGTAAAAAACCCTATTCTCTATTCATTGTGAAGTATGCTATAATCTCTTTGATTTATGCAATCTATCATTTTCCAATTAAGAAAACGAATCGTTTTCAAGGAGGAAACGTATGCTTTATTTAACGATGTTCATTTGTTTTGTCAGTGCGATTTTACTGACACCATTAGTAAAGAAATTAGCCTTCATCGTGGGGGCAACTGATAAACCTAACCACCGTAAAGTTCACCAGAAAATCATGCCGAGATTAGGCGGATTGGCAATATTTTTAGCATTTGTTATCGGATTTGTTGTATTAGGTCCTGAAAACGAAGCTGCAATGCCATTACTTCTCGGAAGTCTTATTATTGTAGCTGTTGGCGTACTGGATGATATCCGTGAGCTTTCAGCTAAAGTAAAATTACTTGGACAGATTGCCGCAGCCTTAGTAGTTGTTTTGGGCGGAGTGCAGCTTGAGTTCATTAATTTACCATTTGGTGGTCAGCTTGAATTTGGATGGTTCAGTATTCCGATGACGGTCATCTGGATTGTTGCAATTACTAATGCGGTTAACCTGATTGATGGTCTGGATGGATTGGCGGCAGGTGTTTCTTCGATTGCCTTAGGAACAATCAGTTTAATGGCTATGTTAGATGGAAATGTTTTTGTCATGACTATGGGATTACTGCTTTTAGGTAGTGTGCTCGGTTTTCTTTTGTACAATTTCCATCCTGCAAAAATTTTCATGGGTGACACTGGAGCACTTTTCCTGGGATTTGCGATCTCAGTAGTGGCATTATTAGGATTTAAAAATGTAACGATTATCTCATTGATTATTCCAATTATTATTTTGGGAGTTCCGATTTCAGATACGATTTTTGCTATAATACGCAGATACGTTAATAAACAGCCTCTATCTGCACCTGATAAAAATCATTTGCATCATAGACTTCTTGCAATGGGATACACTCACAGACAGACAGTCCTGATCATCTATGCTATTGCCGCTACATTTGGCGTATCGGCACTGCTTTTCTCCATGTCGACTGTTTGGGGAGCGGTACTTGTCGTTGGGGTTATGCTGATTGCGATTGAATTATTTGTCGAAAGCATCGGATTAGTCAATAAAGATTATCAGCCATTGATTAAAATGATCCGCGCAAGAAGTGCAAGAGGCCGGTCATAATACAAAAAAGCATCCCGTTACGGGATGCTTTTTTGTATTATGATTTAAATGTTTAATCCGTGTCAGGTTATTTTTTCGATTACCAAGGGCATGTTTTAAGCAATCTGTATAATCTTATACTGTTTGTTAGTTTGAGGCGTCATATATTTCAGAGTAGATCAAAAATCAAGAAAAAAAGCACCCATTAAGGGTGCTTTTTTTCTATTCAGTATCACTATCATCTGTGTCCGATTGTGTGTTGTCAGTTGTACTGAATTCATCATCTTCTGATGAAGAGTTTTCAGAAGTATAAGATGGCAGGTCCAAATGATTTCGCAAATCTTCCTGGACATTTGCTAATTCTTCATCACTTACCTGATAAAAGAAAGTACCGTCAAGCATTACACCTTCACCTTGAAGTGTGTGAGTATCTACAGATAGGTTTGAATTCGTAGCATACGATATAAATTCGCGCATTTCAGAGAAACGCATATTCGTTTTTAAGTTATCACCAATCGCATCAATTACATTTGCATAGCTGCTGATGGAAGTCACTGATTTCATTTCTGATAAAATAGCTTCCATTACTTCCTGCTGACGTTCACCTCGGGCGATATCACTATCCTGATGCCTTGAACGAACGAAAGCAAGTGCTTCTTCACCCTTTAATGTCTGACGCCCTTCTTCAAGAACGATGGCATTTGCCTGATCAGATGAATCTTGTTCATACATCGTAAATGGAACTTCTACTTCCACTCCGCCAAGCGCATCAACTACATCCATAAAAGCATAAAAGTTTAGTCTGACATAGTAATCGACTGGAACGCCTAGTAAATCTTCTACAGATTCCATTGAAGCTCTCGGTCCGCCAAAAGCATGTGCATGATTAATTTTATCCTCATATCCAACTTCATCAATATAAGCCAAAGTGTCACGTGGGATACTTGTGAGTTTAACAGTTTTTTCTTCATTGTTTAGTGTAGCGAGAATCATCACATCACTTCTTGCCATACCATTTTCAAAGCCGGGCATATCTTCCCGTGCTTTACTTTCATCGAGTCCAAGAAAAAGAACTGATACATTATCAACATCTGGATTCACTTGTTCTTCCCGCAAGTCCGACTGTTCGCGGCCTTCAACTGCTTCAAATGATTCATTTGCTACATCCTGAGCCTTTGTATATAAATAACCGCCATATACCAGACCAGATAGACACAGTATAAAGATTGGTAACAAAATCATAAGAATACGTTTTCGGGTCTTTTTTGCTTTATTTTGTTTTTTAAAGGTTTTTCTATCCATTCACTTATAAAGCTCCTTTGCTTGGGATTTCCAAATCAACAGTTTAATGACTAGGAAAACCTGTCATAACACGACGAAAAGATCGCCAATCTCTATTGTACTTGTTTTCCCGGCATCCGTAAAATGAAACTTATATTACATTTAGATGATATCATTCGACTTGTTTCTCTAAATATTCCTGTTCTCCAATCTGGATTTCAGATTGACCATTCGTCATCTCCGTCATCCATTCGACAAATTTCTCCAAGTCGTCCTCTTCTACATAAGTGTCAACAGCTACTGCATCGAGATAGCGTATTTCTTTTAATGGATATTTCGAGGAACGGACTTCATTTTCGACTTTCCCGAGCCAAGTGTAATCAATATTGGTTGTAACAACACGGTTTAACGATCTTTCCACGACTCCTGCAGCTGATAAGCCTTCTGTAACAGCTTTACCATACGCGCGAATTAAACCGCCTCCTCCGAGCTTAATTCCCCCAAAATAACGGGTAACGACAACCGTTGTATCTTTTAATTCCCGTTTTTTCAGAACTTCAAGCATTGGAACACCCGCTGTACCGGATGGTTCTCCATCATCATTCGCTTTTTGAATCTGGTCGTGCTCACCGATCATATAAGCAGAGCAGTTATGGTTCGCAGTTGGATGGAGCTTTTTTATCTTCTGTATAAACGCCTGTGCGTCTTCTTCCGTTTCAGTTCTTTCCAGATACGTAATAAAGCGTGACTTTTGAATCGTGATTTCACTTTCGCTGTATCCACGTACAGTTAAATACTTTTTTAGCATTTGTGTCATAACTCCTTAATTCGTGACCTTTTATTACGCCATTATAACAAGAAATAGAGGTGTTCGTCATTTTTTGCAATGATGAAACAAAGGTGAAATGTCATATGCGTCAATTGTAATGCAACTTTAATATCGCGACAAAATGATGATGTTATAATGAATAAGGTCTCATTGATTAGGTGAGGCTTATATAAATATATTGAAATAACAAAAAGATCACCTATTTTCGACATGTGGTGGTGCGAAAGTTTATTCTTCACAATACTTTCAATTTTACAGGTTTAACAGTATAATTTTTTGTAAAGATATGATAATGAGGAAGGAGTCTGGCATGTGTCCGCAAACAGTATAGATACCCAGATGCTTGATACGATTCTGGGTAAAATGATCGAGACTGTGGACCGCAGTAAGTCAGAAATTTTTGAGATAGGTGAACAAACCAGGAGCGATTATGATCTGCTGGTCAACGAACTTGCATTGATCCGTGAAAAAATAACCAACGTTATTTATATTGGAGACGATCTTGAGCGGCGATCACGCTTTGCCAGGAAACGTCTGGCAGAGGTAAGTCACCACTTTAAAGATTTTTCTGAAGAACAGGTCCGACAGGCGTACGAAACGGCGCACGACCTCCAGATGAAACTCTCTGTTAACCGACAAGAAGAAAAACAGCTGAGAGAACGAAGAGATGATCTTGAGCGCCGATTACTGGGCATGGTCGAAACCATTGAACGTGCAGAAAATCTGGTCACCCAAATTACTGTTGTCCTAACCTATTTGAACAGTGATTTAAAGCAGGTAGGGGCAGCTTTACAGGATGCCAAACAGAAACAGGAATTCGGGATGCAGATTATTGAAGCACAGGAAGAAGAACGAAAAAGACTTTCCCGGGAAATACATGACGGGCCTGCCCAGATGATGGCGAACGTACTGATGCGTTCAGACCTCATTGAACGGGTGTATAAAGAAAAAGGCGCTGAAGAAGCGATAGCTGAGATTAAAAGTCTCAAAAAAAATGTTCGGGCTGCTTTATCAGAGGTAAGAAGAATCATTTACGATCTGCGTCCAATGGCATTGGATGACCTTGGTCTGATTCCTACCCTCAGAAAGTACCTGAGCTCAATCGAAGAATATAGCAATGGTACTAAATTATCCTTTACCCAGGTTGGAGAGGATTCCAGACTGGATGCTAAGTATGAGGTTTCCCTCTTCCGATTAATCCAGGAATCAGTTCAAAATGCGATCAAGCATGCTGAAGCAAAGGAAGTAGCAGTCAAAGTGGAAATCCGCCGCGACTCGATTACAGCTGTTATCAAAGATGATGGCAAAGGCTTTGATCCAACCGAAAAGAAACAGGGCTCCTTTGGTCTTGTCGGGATGAAGGAAAGAGTAGAACTCATTGCAGGAAAACTGACAGTTAATTCAAATCCGGGAAAAGGCACCACGATTATTATTCAAGTGCCGTTACAGTAAAGATTGAGGGGGAACCAACCATGACAAAAATTCTAATTGTTGATGATCACCAGTTATTTCGCGAAGGTGTAAAACGCATTCTTGATTTTGAAGAAACATTTGAAATCGTAGGTGAAGGAGAAGACGGTTCACAAATCATTGAACTTTATGAAGAGTACAATCCTGACGTTGTATTAATGGACATTAATATGCCGGAAGTAAACGGTGTTGAAGCAACAGCTAAACTAACCGACCGTTATACGGATGCAAAAGTTATTATCCTGTCCATTCACGATGATGAAAACTATGTATCCCATGCACTTAAGTCAGGTGCTTTAGGTTATATGCTGAAGGAAATGGATTCAGAAGCATTGATTGATGCGATTAAAACTGTTGCAGAAGGTGGATCATACCTTCACCCGAAAGTAACCGTAAACCTTGTCAATGAATTCCGCCGTCTTGCTGAAGCTGAATTCACAGGTAACTTCCAACAGGTTGAAGTACGCCGTCCGCTTCACCTTTTAACGAAGCGTGAGTGTGAAGTGCTGCAGATGCTTGCTGATGGTAAGAGTAACCGTGGAATTGGAGAAGGGCTTTATATCTCTGAGAAAACAGTTAAGAACCACGTAAGTAATATTCTTCAGAAAATGAATGTAAACGACCGTACTCAGGCTGTTGTAACAGCGATCAAGAACGGCTGGGTAGAGGTACGATAATTTTAAAAACCGCCTGAGGGCGGTTTTTTATTTTGGGATTGGATGGGGGGATGGAGGGTTGTGTAATCGGTGCGATTTATGTCGATTGCGCGCTTTTTTCTGTCACTAGCCCCACTGTTTATGTCGATCCTGATTCCAGTAAGGGTGGAATCGTTGTAACGGGGTGTGTTTTTGTTTATCGCGAGCCGTTTTCTGTTGATAGCGGGATTAAATATGTCGTAAGGCTGGTCCGGTTTGTCGTAAGGGCCTTTGTGTGCTCGCGGGACAAATGAGCGGGTCTATTTCCGTAGAAGAAAAGAGTTGTCGTAATCGCTGCTATTTATGTCGATCGCACCCTTTTTTCTGTCACTAGCCCCACTGTTTATGTCGATCCTGATTCCAGTAAAGGTAGAATCGTTGTAACGGCTTGTGTTTCTGTTCATCGCGAGCCGTTTTCTGTTGAAGGGGGCAGTGAGTATGTCGTAATGCTGGTCCGTTTTGTCGTAAGGGCCTTGGTGTGCTCGCGGAACAAAAGAGGGGGTCAATTTTCGTAGAAGAAAAGAGTTGTCGTAATCGCTATTATTTATGTCGATCGCACACTTTTTTCTGTCACTAGCCCCACTGTTTATGTCGATCCTGATTCCAGTAAAGGCCAAATCGTTGTAACGGCGTATGTTTCTGTCAATCGCGAGCCGTTTTCTGTTGATAGCTGCAGTAAATATGTCGTAATGCTGGTCCGTTTTGTCGTAAGGACTCTTGTGTGCTCGCGTGTCAACCAAATGGTCATTCAAATAACAAAAAACCGCCATCTCAGCGGTTTTTTAGAAGTAAATTAGATTTATAATTGCCGTTAAATTATTTCCTACGCCTTGCAAAATCAACGAATTTGAATTTATCCAGACGGTGCCGTGATTCTGTGTATTGGAAGATGGTTGTGTCCTCCAGGTGTACGAAGTTTCTTACGAGCACGATATGACTGTAGCCGTTCAAATCAAGCAGTGCCCGATCTTCGTCTGTAGCCGGTTCTACTGTGATTTCTTTTTTTGCGTAAGAGATGCTTAGCCCTAATTTACCCTCAAGATAGGAGTAGATAGAATCTGCGCAGATTTCTTCTGTTAAAGAAGGGACGTGGGATTGCAGGATCCAGTCTTTATCGAGAATCACGCGTTCTCCCTGAACGGTTCGCGTTCGTGTGACTTCCCATACAAGTGACTGACTTGGAGACTCAAGCTGCTGTGAAAGCCATTCTGATGTTTCGTTCAGTGCAAGATGATGGACAGTTGTCTGGATATCGCGCCCTAATGACTCCTGGATTTCTTTAAAGCTGACAAGGCCGGTAACCGGGAATGTCATTTTACTTATATCGAGAACGAGAGAGCCTTTACCCTGCATTTTTTGTATGAATCCGTTTTGAGATAAAAGTGTAAGCGCTTTCCTTATCGTCTCGCGGGAAGTATCAAAACGCTCACATAGTTCATGTTCTGATGGAAGAAGTGAGTTAGGTTTAAATACACCGTTTTCTATTTCGTTTGAGAGTTCTTGAAAAATGTTCATATATTTATTTGTTGTTGCCATTTATATCACCCTTATTTATTGTATCATATGATAGTGGGCTTTATTAGGTAAATGTAAGGAAATTACCTTTAATTTTCATAGCAGAAAGGACGGTTTAGATTGATGAAAACATCATGGAAAACACTGCTGGGTGCCGGTCTGCTTGTATTGGCTCTGGCAGGGTGCAGTGAAGATCGTGAAGAACAAAATGCGAATTCCGTGACAGATGGACAGGCAGGACAGGGTGCCGGTCAGGAAACGCATTCAGCTGCAGGGAACATCGAGTCTGAAACAGGCATTACGCTCGATTCTGAAGGGAATGTTCAGGAAGCAGAAGATGTACCAGCCGAAGTTGAGGAAGAAGTTAATGCTGTATTTGATCAATATATAGAAACTTTTAACAATGAGGATCTGGAAGGATATCTTGATCTACTGTTATATGGTGACGATTATTATAACGAAGAGGAAGAACGGACTGCTGTCGGAGATGTGTTTGAGCAGTTTGATGTGAACCGTACCGTGGTGGAAAAAACGATCAGCGGCTATGAAGAGGGCGTAGCTGAAATGTTTTCAAATCTTGAGCTGACAACGATCGATCCTGCATCAGGGACTGAAGTTACGCGAGGCGGACGTCAGGTGACGATTTTGCGCGAAACAGACGAAGGCTGGAAAATCGCGTCGATTCAATTTATTGCCTCTCCGGAATGAGCGGGTTTTTGACATATTTCCTGGGAAATGATGACTTGTTTTGCGGGAATTTATTTGGTCTGAAATAGTGACCAACAATAAAAGCAGTGCAACTCATTCTTGAGTTGCACTGCTTTTTACATTGTAAAATTATTTCTTAAAATGAAAAACAATCGACTCATAAGCACGAAGCGGGTAGTGATTGGCGTCACCTTTAACGTCATCATAGTTATGAATCAATACGTCGGGTTTACCAAAGGCACTAAAGCGTTCAGCCACTTCTTCAGGTAGTGTAAAATCGACAGAATGAGCATAGAAGTTATTGATCACTAAAAGTGCTTCGTTTTCTGTGTTACGTGTATAAGCGAAGATAGAAGGATCATCAGCCAGTAATAATTCATAGTTACCGTTCGTTAGAATATCAATCTCTTTTCTAAGACGGATCAATTTCTGATAGTGATAATATACGGAATTCGGATCGTTCACTGCAGCTTCCGCGTTAATCTCTGTATAGTTCTTAGCAACAGGAATCCACGGTGTTCCATCTGTGAAACCTGCATTATCAGAAGCGTTCCATTGAACAGGTGTACGGGAGTTGTCACGTGATTTGTGTTTCAGAATTTCAAGGATCTCAGACTCGTTTTTGCCTTCTTCTTTTAAAATGTTATAGATATTAAGAGACTCGACATCACGATACTCATTAATCGTTGTAAATTTAGGGTTTGTCATACCAAATTCTTCACCCTGATAAATATATGGTGTACCCTGCATCATATGGATCACGGTTGCAAGCATTTTGGCTGATTCGTTGTGATACTCTCCGTCATTTCCGTAACGCGAGACAACGCGTGGCTGGTCGTGGTTGCACCAGAATAATGCGTTCCATCCGCCACCTTCATTCATTCCTGTCTGCCAGGTTGAGAGAATATCCTTTAGCTGAAGAAAATCTGCATCTGCAACCGTCCACTTTTCACCATTCGGGTAATCCACTTTTAAATGATGAAAGTTAAATGTCATGCTGAGCTCCTGACGGTCAGGATTTGAATATTTGATACAGTGATCAATAGAGGTTGAGGACATTTCACCAACTGTTAAAAGATCATGCTTTGAAAACACTTCACGGTTCATTTCATGCATGTATTCATGAACTTTCGGACCATCTGTGTAGAAGCGTCTGCCGTCACCATCACCTGTTTCATCAGGAAAGTCCTGATTTTTTGAAATAAGGTTGATGACATCCAGTCTGAAACCGTCCACGCCTTTTTCTGCCCAGAAGTTCATCATGTCGTAGATTTCACGGCGTACGCGCTCGTTCTCCCAATTGAGATCTGCCTGCGTGACATCAAACAGGTGAAGGTAATATTGGCCGGATGCTTCATCATATTGCCACGCGTTTCCTCCGAATTTAGAGATCCAATTAGTCGGCTCACTGCCATCAGGTTTGCCGTCTTTCCAAATATAAAAATCACGGTACTCGCTGTCTTTTGATTTGCGTGATTCCACGAACCATTCGTGCTCGGTTGACGTATGGTTCACAACAATATCCATGATGATTTTAATGCCCCGGCTGTGTGCCTCCGAAAGCATACGATCGAAATCTTCCATGGATCCGTATTCATCATGGATCGAGAAGTAGTCGCTGATGTCATACCCATTATCACGCTGCGGGGATTTGTATGGAGGAGTCAGCCACAAAACATCGACTCCGAGTTCTTTTAAGTAATCAAGCTTTTCTGTGATGCCGTTCAGGTCACCGACGCCGTTACCGGTCGTGTCATTAAAGCTTTTCGGGTAGATTTGATAAACGACTGCTTTTTTCCACCATGGTTGTGTCATGTTGGGTCACTCCTTAGTTGGTTTTTTTAAATCGTGCCGGGAAAAGGTTCGCTTTCCGCGGCCGCGCGGTGAGCAGCTAATGCTTCGAATTACGCTGTCTCACTTGTCGCTTCTCTGCCGAAGGAGTCTCACCATTTCCCGTCACTTTTAATGGCTTATTAACAGATCTCCTAAAAATAAAGCGCCCGCATCAGATGCGAACGCTTATGGACTTTTTTACTCGATTTCACCTTTTTTAATTAACATAGTGTATAGCAGTGTCAGAACGAATGGGACGACAATAACGATTGCCATTCCGATTCCGAAGATCGCCCAGAATTCTGCCTGAATAGAGATGATTCCAGGGACCCCACCGACACCGATTGAGTTAGCAAGAACAAAGTTAGCACCAAGCAGTGTACCGGCAATAGCGGAGCCGATCAGTGCGCAAATGAATGGGAACTTGTATCGTAAGTTTACCCCGAACAGCGCGGGCTCTGTAACACCGAGCCATGCTGAGATACCGGATGAGCTGGCCAGTCCGCGAAGCTTTTCGTCTTTGCGCTTCATTAAGAAGGTAGCAGCGAAAATGGCAAATGCTGCAGAACCCTGTGCGATATTTGACAGTGCGAGGATCGGCCACAGGAATGTTCCTCCCTGGTCTGAAATCAGCTGAAGATCAACCGGAAGGAATGTATGGTGCATACCTGTGATAACAAGGACTGCATAGAATCCACCATAAATGAATCCGCCAAGCCATCCAAGGTTTTCAAACATCCAGATAACGGCTCCAGTTACGGCTGTACCAGCTGCAAATGTTAATGGTCCAATGACGATGAATGCGGCAAAACCGGTAATCAGAATTGATACAGGTGCTACTACGAGCAATTTGATGGAATCTGGAACTCTTTTGTCCAGGAATTTCTCAATTAAAGCATAGAAGTAAGCTGCTACTAAAACAGGCAGAACCTGTCCCTGATAACCGATAGATTCAACAGTTAATCCGAATAAATTCCATGTTGGCACGTTGCCTTCTTCAAGTGCTGACGGGTAATCGTAAGCACTTAAGAGTGCAGGGTGTACAAGGACAAGGCCGAGTACAATCCCCATTAATGGATTTCCGCCAAAGCGTTTAACGGCTGACCATCCTATTAATGCAGGCAGGAAGGTAAAGGCCGCGCTGGCTATGACGTTGATGACTTCTGCGATATCGGCCCATTGCGGATAAGTCACTATTAATGGATCCGGACCGAAAAGATTCTCTGCGGTTAAGACGTTGTTTAATCCGAGTAATAAACCGGCCGTTACGATAGCAGGAAGAATCGGAATAAAAATATCAGCAAGCAGTTTCACGAGACGCTGCAGCGGGTTCATTTTCTTTGCGGCTGCATTTTTTACATCATCCTTGGAGACTTCCTGAATGCCTGTTTCTTCAGCCAATACTTTATAAACTTTATCAACTAGACCCTGTCCAATGACGACCTGGAACTGCCCACTGTTTGAGAAAGATCCTTTTACAAGGTCAATGGACTCAAGTTTTTTCTTATCAACTTTGCTTTCATCATGGAGAACAAAGCGTAATCTGGTGACGCAGTGTGTAGCTGTATCAATGTTTTCCTGTCCGCCGATTGCTTCAACAATCTGGCGCACCTGTTCACGATTAATATCGCTCATCATTTAACCTCCCGTAAACGTTTTCAAATTCAGGACGAATTCCCTGTATCCTATATTCCCCGTCTAAAAGAAATTACTCCGGGAAACAGCGCTTTCATTTCGCTCCTTCATCCTATTACGTGTATATACAAGTTGTCAATCATTCGGCTTATAAAGATCTCAGGATAATGTTTCGGAAGGCTAAAAGTTTGGATAATTATTGAAATCATTTTTTGCTTATATTTGCTTTCGTGATGCCAAAGAATTAAAATAGTAATATTAAATAGTTCTTTTGTTACATATTACAGGAAGGAATATTCATGTATCACAGGATCTGTGTATATTGTGAACGTTTTTTTAAGAAACATACAGGCTTTCATCAAAAGGTCATCCAGTAAGACAGGATTCGGGTGGGTTCATGTTGCTTTTTGCCAATGGAATTCTGAACTTCGGGAGTGAATCAAAATGAATTGGCAGTCCATTAATGTTATTCGGAAGTTAAGGAAAAATATTTTTTCCTTCTCGCCATCCGAACAGTCTGTTGATCATCTTCTTTACAGGATAAAGACCGGATTTATCGCAATGAAATGCGGAGAAAAAATGGGGTATACAAAACAGCGGCAGGATGAGCTGTTTTATCAGGTACTTGCCTGTACACAGGAGGAGCTCAAATACGCAGAGGATCCACTTATTTCAGCAGCAGCTCAAATGATTGAATGGGAAAGCGCAGAGGTTGATCTGCCGGAAAGAATTTGCGGGTTAAAAGTGGCTGACGATCTAAAAAAAGCCATGCTTGATGTTTATTTTGATACGAAGCAGGAATTATTCCCTTCAGGAAAACCGGGGGTAAGTACGACAAATGTTCCCGAATCATGGGAAATATATCGTGACGTTATTTATGCAGCTACTCAGGAGAAGCTGCTTCTTATTTTAAAAGAAGAAATTGAGTTTTTTAAAAACGGGGAATTACTGCTCGAATATATGATCCGCAAAAGGTCGGATATTGCGGATATCAGAAACATGGCACGGCAGTGTTTTGAGGAAAAAGGTTATTCAAAATCCTTCATGATGAGCTGCCTTCTCGTGCTGTCAGAATCTCTGACAAATGTGTTTAAGCACGCAAAGTGCGGGCACGTAAAGATTGTTGAAGATCACCATCAGTCACTTCATTTTATTGTTGAAGATGAAGGGCCGGGTATTGACCTTCAAAGTCTTCCGAAAGCGACGCTTCTGAATGGGTTTTCCACCAGGGAATCTCTTGGTCAGGGTTTTAACGTTATGATGAAAATTGCTTCGAAGTTACGACTTTATACCGGGGGTCAGGGAACAACCTTAATTATTTCCTTTGATCAGCCGATGGATAAAGAAAAGGATACGGACCGGCAGAACGATCAATATTCTGCCTTGCCCCACTACTAGATTCAGGAGGGATAGGGGATGAATACATTCACACCATTGCGAAAACAATTCCTCTATTGGATATTTGCTGCCGTTTTGATTGTGGCGGTCATTACAATTTGTATTCAGCTGTTCATGATTCAGCGGCAGGTGGAAAAGAATACGGAACTATATGCGGATTTTGTTTCCAGCGAGTTTTTATCCAGGCTTGATCAGACGGAAAAAGTAAAGGGTGTTATGGATCAGCAGCTGGATCAGGAACTCAGTTTAACGGCACGGCTTGTTTATGCGGAAATCAACAGGATCGGACTAAACAATCTGACAGAGGATGTAGCAGAAAGATGGTTTAGTGAATTCAATCTTGATCGGCTTGAGGTAGTGGAAAGTGGAAGCGGGGCGACTTTTGTTTTCGAAGATGGTCAGGGTGAGCCGGGGCTGTTGTCTGAAGGCGGATATGACGCTGACGATACAGTTGATTACCGTTCAGGTGATCTTCATATCATCATATCTTCTGCTGATAATGCAAACATGCTGATTGAGGAAACAGTAGGATTTAATAAGGTGATAGAAGAAATGAAATCAACTATTCCGGTATTAAAAGAGGCAGCCGTTTTTTCAAAAGGGCAAGGTGGTGACTGGCTATTGACAGCGGGATCAGTCGCCACACTTAAACAAAGCGGGCTCTCACATCTTGGTACATTGTCTGAAGAAACAGGAGATACTTATCACCGGGTTTACCTCTCGAAAGACGAGTCAACAGCCATCTATTTTTCACTCGACCGATCCGTTATTTATTTGCCGATCTATCAAAATGCACTAGTTTTTCTGTCACTGCGTTTATTTGCAATCGTGTTATTTATCATTTTGATTATTAAATTTTTTAATAAAATCTCCAGCATGATTCAGGAGTTAATTAATCAGGTTTCCAGATTGGAAGGTGGGGATTTGACTGCCAGGAGTACTTTAAAGGACAGGGGGGAGCTTGGCAGACTGTCCCTCAGTCTGAACCGTATGTCGAGTCACTGGAATAACATTATCTCGGCAGCGGGCAATTATACAATTCAGACTCAACGAATGTCTGTCATGCTTGAGAAAGAAGCAGTTTACTCCACTGACCGGCTGGCAGAAATCACCGTTGAAACCGCACTGATCAACCGCCATGAAAAAGAGGAGGCACTTTTATTATTAAATGATGCAGATCATTTCATCAGAATGTATGCTCCTTCTGAAAATCAACTGCATTATCTTGCGAAAGTTGAGGCGATTAAACAGATAGTAGAATCAAAATCCACAGCTTCTGCGGAGGCAGCAATCACTGTCAATAATACGCTGAAGTCTCTTCATCATCAGGCTGAAGAGCTTGCAGATACTTCACAGGAGATGCTTGAACTGATCGATTCATTCAGGGTGGATTAATCGCAGACGCTACTTAAATTGATACAGGCAGGTGACAATTATGCAAAGTGTTGTAGCCAAGGGTAAAAGTATTCAGGAAGCGGTTCAGGTTGGCATTGATCTGATGGAGGTCACGAAAAAAGAGGTCAATATTGAAATACTTCAGGCTCCATCGAAGGGGTTTATGAAAATAGGTTCAAAAGAGGCGGTTGTTCGTCTGACAAAGCTTGAAACAGCTGTAACAGTGGACACGCCGATACCTGCTCAACGGGAAAGTCATGATCTGAAAGAACCTGCAGATCATGTGGTGGAAGAGTCAGATGACTGGTTCAGCAAAGCAGAATCATTTGTCAGCGGGCTGGATATAGACAAAATTGAAATCCGGCAGCCTGAAGTCAAAAAAACAGCCGATCATTCGAGTGAAGAGCTGCTGCTTAAGAATGGTTCTGTCTGGGTGAAGGATGGAAAGCTGATGATGAATCCCGGTACAGAAAAGCTCCCGGTGGTATCTATACCAAAAGGGATCCGGCTTTACCGGAATCAGAAATTGATTGAAGAACCTTTATATATTCTCTCGCCAAAAGATGAATACAGAATTGCAGCAATTGATGAGGAAAAAGACACGGAATGGTCTCTGGAAGTAAGCCCGGATAAGCTGAAAGCATTTTTACATGTGAATCCGGGATATATCATTAAGCGGACAGTAGATGATTTAGACCCGCTTCCACAGATCACGCTCACTTACTCAGAAGATCGGACAATCAAACAGACATTAACAGAAGCGATGGTTAAAGAAGCGATGCAGGAACGGTCAATCCTCCAAAACATTGATCACATTGAGTTACTCAGGGCAATGAGAAATGGTGAACCATCTGATTACACAATTGCCAGAGGGGTAGCTCCTTCAGAAGGAAAAGACGGCTGGCTGGAACTGAAGGTAGATACAGATGTAAAGGAAGGGTTAAAAGAGGGAGAGCACGGCAAAGTGAACTTCAGGGAAACAAAGGTGTTCCCGATGATTGATACGGGTGAAATTATTGCAGTCGTTCACCCGCCGGAAGAAGGATCAACCGGCTATTCCGTGTACAGTGAATCTCTCTCTCCAAAACCTGTGTTTCCAATCGTTTTACGGCTTGGAAAAGGTGTTAAGCTAATCGGAGATCATATTGTTGCAAAAGAGTTTGGCCGGCCTCATATTGAATCAAAAGGTCAGCTGGTGAAGATTTCAATTATGCCTAAGTTACTGCACAACGGAGATGTCAATCTCTCTTCGGGCAATATTTCTTTTTTAGGGGATATTGAAATTACAGGTGAGATTGATACCGGAATGAAAGTGGAGGCGCAGGGGAATTTAGTAATTGGGAAAAACATTCAGGGATCGGTTTGTACAGCCACCGGTTCGATTATCGTTGCTGGCAATATCACAGCCTCCGACGTATCAGCCGGAAAAAATAATATGATTACGTCAAAGCTCTCAATGCTGACAGGGGTATTGAAGCAGGACGTAGACCGGATTATAGCGGTCATTATTCAGCTGATCAATTCTCCAAGCTTTAAAACAACCGACTTTCCGAAGGGGGGCCTCCAGCCTCTTGTCCGTATTTTACTTGAAAAGAAATTTAACGACTTTATACCTCGCGCCAAGCTGTACGTTCAGCTCGTACGTGAAGGGAAAGCTCAGCTTGATGACGAGAGATGGAAGGAAACAGCTGAACAGATTTCTTCCCTGTTTTTAACTTTATCAACGAAAGCCGTTTCCATTGATGTTTTCACTCATTTATCACACCATCTTGGTGCATTGCATGAAGAGTCGGAGATGTTTGATGAATCGAAATCATCAATTGAATGTATGAACGTACTGAACAGCCGTATTCATGCAGGAGGGGATCTCTATATCAGTGGACAGAGTTGTATTCATTCACGTATTCATTCGGGAGGCTTTATGACGATTAATGGCTCATTGCGTGGAGGAGAAGCCTATGCTGAAAAAGGAATATACATAGGCGAAACAGGTGCTGAGAGCGGAACACCGACCAATCTGGCTGTGCCATCGGGTGCGGTCATTAAAATCGGCAATGCACTGGAAGGAACCATTCTTCGCATTGGGAATCGTAAAGTCGTTCTGACACAGGATTATTCCGGTTTGAAAGCACGGCTGAATGCTGGTGGAATGATTGAACTTCGCTGATCATGAGAGGAGGAAAACCATGCTGAATTATAAGATTGACAATACCGGCCCATCTGCAACGGTTTATTTTGAGGGGGACCTTGATATTGATACAACAGAATTAATTGAAATAGAGCTGACAGATCTTTTACAGAATTATGAACGGATTGCGATTGAATTTCAGGATGTGCGATTTGTTGATTCTTCAGGAATGGGGCTGTTATTAACGCTCGTTCAGTCTCTTAAAGCTGATGGGAAAGGTGTCTATATCAAACGGGTAAGAGAAGATGTAATGGAAGTGTTTGAGCTGTTGCAGATCCCTGAAATACTTGGAAGGAATACATTTATCCGATGAGCGGGGCGGCGGGCAGTAAAAATATGCGTCGCGGCGATCCCGTTTTTAACAATGGAGCAATGTCTTCAATGGAGAAAATCAGTGAGACTATCGTGGAATCTTTAACGCACCACGTAGCCATCATTGATCGATCAGGTCTGATTATAAAAGTGAATAGAGCGTGGAAAAAGTACGCTAAGGAAAATGGCGGTGATCCGGAAAAGCTTTCAGCGGGAGCTGACTACTTCGCCGTTTGTGACAACCAAACCGTGGAATCGATCAGGCAGGTACTGAATGGCGAAATGGAAAACATTCAAATCGAATACCCATGTCATTCAATTCGTGATAAAAAATGGTTTTCCATGAATGTAACGGCACTTTCAGAAACGGATAGCAGTAACATTTTTGGAGCCATTATTACACATTTTGATGTCACGGAAAGAAAAATAATGGAACTGCGGCAGCAAAAAGAACTAGAGATGGCAAAAACAATTCAGAGAAGAGTGCTGCTTGATCCGATTATGAAGAATCTCATAACCGTAAAAGGGTTTTATCTGGCATCGGATCAGCTGTCTGGAGATTTATATGCATGGTATAAGATTGATGAGCACCGGACAGGGATTATTTTGCTGGATATTATGGGTCACGGTCTTTCATCGGGGATGATCAGTATGGCAATCCGTTCTATGCTCGAAAGGATTGTGACGGAATGTAAGGACCCTGAAAAAGTATATTGGGAGCTGAATAAGCAATT
Organism: Jeotgalibacillus aurantiacus; assembly: GCF_020595125.1. Classification (NCBI taxonomy): domain Bacteria; kingdom Bacillati; phylum Bacillota; class Bacilli; order Caryophanales; family Caryophanaceae; genus Jeotgalibacillus; species Jeotgalibacillus aurantiacus. The sequence goes on along the minus strand of NZ_JACNMS010000001.1, from coordinate 103,805 downwards.
TCATTTGTTTTTCAAATCAGGTCAGGGATACCGGAATTTCTTCTGTACGGGTATTTATCTTTTAATTGATACGAAACAGAAGACATTATCCTATTTTAATGCGGGACATCCGAGTGGCCTGCTGATAGATGGCAATCAGGTAACCTTGCTGAAAAGTTCGCTCGTACCGATAGGATTGTTGACTGACCCGAATGTACAGAGTGCAACGGTGCAATGGACAGACAAAACCAGTGTTTTGCTTTATACTGATGGGTTAACAGACTCATTATCCATGAGGCTGTCAGAAGGAGAAAATTTCCTTATTTCAGAAATGAGAAAAGCTGATGATATCTACACCCATTTTGCAGCAATGATTTCTGAACTCAATCGGAAAGATGATATTGCGATTGTCAGTATTTCCCTAGAATAATGTGTATAGGATCGATCGTATGAATCGATCCGTAAGAGGCTGTGAATCGATAAAAACAGCTTCTTTTTTATGCTTAAAAACGAAGAGTTAACGGGTGTTTTACACATTCTCCAAAGAACTGTTACCTATTAAAAATACAAGTGCAGTAAAAAGGGGATGACGAGAATGAGTTTTCTCCATAATCGTCAATTCTGTTTCATAAAAAATGACATGTATAATTCATAGTATTTAATATAAATCAATATTTATATTTTCTGTAATTCAGTTGATTTTTTGAATATTTAGAATTATAATTATGGTGAAAAAAGTCATGTTTTATTACAGAAAGGAGTGTGTATAAAAGGTATAAAGTCATAATAAATGAAAAGGATGTGACAGGAAATGGATTCGATACTCTCGAATGGGAGAACGGTCGAAGAGGCGATTGAGTCAGGATTAAAGAAATTAAATGCTTCAAAGGAAAATGTGGAAATTACGATTATTCAGCAGCCTCAAAAGAGTTTCTTTTTAACAAAAAAGGCGATTGTAAAAATCGAAGTCAAAGTGAGAGACAACATGAATAATACTTCTCATTTATCCTCACAGGATGGATTAGTCTGGATACAAAACGGACAGCTTCATTTTAATGCTTCAAGTCAAAATTCCCCTTCTTTAACCATTCCGCACGATGAAGTCATTATTCAGGACGAAATAGAATTGCCTGAGAAAAACGTAACATTGAAGGAAGGACACAGCTATCGTATTAAACTTCAATCTGAAGTCATGCCGCAAAAATGGTCCATTGAGACAGATGAATTGAATATGACAGTTTACCTTTCCTTATCTCCAAAAGTTGTGATCGAAAGGATACTCGAAGATGCTCCGCCGTCAGGTCATTTAAATGTCCGGATTACTGAGCGTACCATGAATCAGGCTGATTTATCGTTGGAAGAATTGACATCAGAACTGCGTCAAAGAGATATTAAGGTTGATATCGATGAAAACCTGGTTAATGAAATTCTGTCTAACCCTGTATCAGGAAGACATAAAATTGCGGGAGGGTTACACCCTGTAGCAGGCGTTGACGGCTTCATTGATTTTCAAATTCAGACTGAAATTAAAGAAATATTCACTTCAGATGAAAAAGGAAAAATCAATTTTCGCGAGCGCAATACACTTCCTGCTGTGGAAGCCGGAGATATTATTGGAGAAGTGAAGGAGCCCGTCGCTGGAACCGCAGGGTATGATATTTTCAAACAGCCTCTGCAGCCGAAAGACCCTGATCCTGTCAGCTATATTCTTAAATCAGGAGTGAGAGTGGACGGTTCCCTGATCGTTGCTGAGATAGCTGGACGTCCTTCAATTAATAAGAAAAAACATTCTTATGAAATTGGTGTGGAAAATACGTTCTTTGTAGATGGGGATGTTGGTCTTGAGTCCGGTAACATTGTCTATAAAGGAAATGTTGAAGTTAAAGGCAGCGTGCAGACCGGCATGAAAGTAGAGGCCAGTGGGGATATTACCGTTAATAAAAGTATTAATCAGGCAACATGTCTGGCGGGAGATTCAGTCATCATTAAAGGACACATTATTACTTCTCAGGTGACAACTGGTCATGAAAACCGGTTTAAAAAGGCCGGTGAACTGATTGTGATCATTAATAATGAACTGAACCGATTGGATTTAACATTGCAACAGGTGAAGGGATCTGCAAAGTATTTTGAAATTCAGCAATTAAACAGAGGCGTTGCCCCGATTCTGGAGCTTTTGATTGATGCAAATTTCAAGGGATTAAAAGGATCAGTACAGTCGCTTCACCAGATCTCTAATCATGACCGCGAGGAATTTCCGGAACCGTTTCAAAAAGTAATGGAGAACCTGTATCAGTTTTTTCTCCAGACAAGCAAATCGTCTGTTGATTTCAGGGACCTTGAAGAATTGATGTTTGATCTGAATAAATTGATGCAGCATTTCCATGAAAGTAAGCCGAGTGATATTGAATGTCTCAGCGTGATTAACAGTGAGCTGACTTCAGCCGGAGATATTACCATTAAAGGTGACAGCTGTGTGAATGCTCAGCTTGAAGCTGAAGGTACGATCGTAATAAACGGCAGTTTCAGAGGTGGGAAAGCCCATGCGAAACGTGGGATCGTCTTCAATGAAGCGGGAGCAGTCAGTGGTACCCCTACTCATCTGTGTGTATCAGCAGGTGGCTTTATCCGTGGGAACCATGCTTTTGAAGGTACTGTTCTTGAAATTGGAAAAAACAAAAAAGTACTTGAAAAAAATTATCAATCATTTGAGGCTGCTCAAAATGAACACGGTTACATTTCAATGAGAGAAAAAAGCGAATATCAGGCACAAAGTTAACAATTTATGAAAAAAGGCTGAATCAACTCGAGTATACAGTTGATTCAGCCTCTTATTGTAAAAAATGTTTAAATATTTATTTGCTGACCGATATAGTAAGTAGTTCTATTTACTTATTTCAGATCATTGGAGTGATACCTTATGTACCAGGACATGGTTGATCTAATAAAGATACCTGTTTGTATTTACAGCGATAGAGGCAAAAAACTTGCAAGCAATAATGGGTGGGATCTGCTTTTTCCTTGTCTTTGTGATCAGGATATGAGAGCCCCTCAAGATGATGATCACCTTCATTCCTCTTTATTATCAGACATTAAAGATAATCAGCATCATGAATTTAAAATTCCTGTATCCTTCACAGAAGGCAGGAGTGGAGAAATGACATTTATGCTGTTGAACGATCAATCTGTTCTGTCATTTTTGACTGTGTCCAATCAGCCTCTGACAGTGAATGAATCTGCAATGGATGTGCTGGAAAGAATGAATGACGCTTTTTTTTCGGTAGATCACAAATGGCGAATGATCTACATAAATCGCGAAGCGGAAAAATTTTTAAGCTGTCATCGTAATGAATTGATCGGGAAAAATATCTGGAAGGAGTTTCCGCGTTTATTAGGCAGTGAATTCGAAGAAAATTATTTGAAGGCATTTAATGATCAGGTGTCCATTCAGTTCGAAGCTTATTTTGAACCGAGGGATCAATGGTATCAGGTACATGTCTATCCAAACAGGCAGGGTGGCATTTCTGTTTACTTTCGGAATATCAATGAAATGAAGAAAATGGAGCAGTCTTTATGGCATTCTGCTCACACAGATTATTTGTCAGCGCTGCCAAACAGACGGTATGCATACGAATGCATGAAGCAATACGCAGCATCTGATCAACCATTTTCTATTTTCTTTATTGATCTTAACCAGTTTAAAATTATCAATGATCTCTACGGTCATGATATTGGTGATCAGCTAATTGTGAAGGTGGGTATGCGGCTTCAGAAATGTATGGGAGCAGAAGCGGAGGTAACTCGTCTTGGCGGAGATGAGTATTTAATCATTGTTCCAAAAGAACTGAATGATGAAGATATTGATGCGATCGGGAATCAGATCATAGGGACATTTAATCGAGCCTTCATTTTTGAAAACTGTCCTGACATTCATGTGGATCCAAGTGTAGGGGTCAGTTCTTTTCCGAAGGATGGAAGGTTAACGGACACGCTCATTGATAAGGCGGATATTGCCATGTATGAAGCAAAAAAGAAGCAGCAGCTTCGGGCAGTACGATATGATCCTGCGATGCATCAAAGTATATCGAGGGATTTAATTATTCAGCAGGAATTGAAAAAAATTGTGGAGCGTGGCGAGCTGGCGTTTGTCTTTCAGCCTCAGGTGGATTCACTGAATAATTGGATTACAGGTGTTGAAGTGCTGGCCAGGTGGGAACACCCTGTTCTTGGAACTGTTTCTCCTGCCGAATTTATCCCGATTGCAGAGTCGTCAGGCATGATGGATAAACTGACCAGGCATCAGCTTGATACCTGTCTTTCACAGTTTGCACAATGGAAGAAGAGTTATCATTTTGATGGAACGATCGCTTTTAATATTTCTTCCATGCTCATTAGAAACCGCTCATTTATGCGGTTTTTAGAGGGAGTGATACAAAAACATGAGATCTCCTATAACCAGGTCGAAATTGAAATCACAGAAAACATTCAGCTGTTTTCCCATCTTGAAAGCATTCAGTCGCTTGAGCGTTTGAGAGAACTGGGGATCCGGGTGGCGATTGATGATTTTGGCACCGGTTATTCAACATTATCTTATCTTAATCGATTTCCACTGGATAAAATAAAAATTGATAAGCATTTTACGGATCAGATTCACGTTGATCAAAAAGGGGAAGCAATCCTCGTTTCCATTATCAAACTTGCTGACAGCCTGCATCTTGATGTTTTAGCAGAAGGGGTTGAAACGGCTGAACAGCGGGACTTTCTGCAGGAAAACGGCTGCCGTCATATGCAGGGATACTACTATTTCAAACCGATGTCCTTAAAGGAATGTGAAACGTTTTACCGTGAAAAGATTTTAAAACACAGGGTGTAAATCCGGTCAGATTAAATCATCATGATCCATTCATTCTCTGACAAACCGATCTATTCTGATTCACAAAATTAATGCACGCTCCACCTTCTTAAGATAGAATAGGATATGACAAGTGTCATATACGAAACTTCATATCAGATGAAGAATTGAGAGATAGAGAAGGATGGTTGGATGAAGACAGCGATTGTGACAGACAGTACGGCATACATACCGAAAGAACTGCGTGAGAGGCTATCCATCCACATGGTTCCTTTGTGTGTCATTATTAATGGAGAAACTTATGAAGAAGAGGTTGACCTGACAACCGATGAATTTTATGATGCAGTCCGTGGGGACGGCGATTTACCAACGACCTCGCAACCGCCTGTAGGGAGATTTGCGGCACTCTTTGAAGAGCTTTCTAAAGATCACGATGAGGTGATTTCCATCCATTTGTCCAGCGGAATTAGCGGTACTTACAGCGGCGCAGTTCAGGCAGGAGAAATGGTGGATCAGATCGCTGTTTACCCATTTGATTCGGAAATTTCCTGTATGGTGCAGGGGATGTTTGTCATTGAAGCAGCAGAAATGGCGCAGAATGGAGCAAAAGCAAAAGAGATTCTTGATCGATTAAATGAATTGAAAGAGACAACACGTGCTTACTTTATGGTGGATAATCTTAGTCATTTACAGCGTGGAGGACGACTGTCCAATGCACAGGCCATTATTGGTAGTCTGTTACAGGTCAAGCCACTGCTACACTTTGTTGATACAAAAATAGAACCGTTTGAAAAAATCCGTACGCGTAAAAAAGCGATGAAGCGGATTGTAGATCTTTTAAAAGAGGATGCGCAAAAGTATGAGGCGCTTCAGGCAGTCATCATCCATGCAAATCGCGAACAGGAAGCGGTTGAGTGGAAAGATGAGATCAGCGCTGAGCTTCCAAACGTATCATTCCGCATCAGCCACTTCGGTCCGGTGATCGGCACCCATTTAGGGGAAGGATCGATGGGGCTCGGGTGGATGAAGAAGTAATTTCTGAACCGCTGATTTCCGCTGCAGGCGGACGCTTTCCGCGGGGCCGGAGGTGAGCCCAGGTCTCACCTTTCCGGCTTCCTCCCGCTGGAGTCGCCGCCTTGCGCTGCAATCAACTAGATATTTCTCCCCCTTTTTCTATTAAGTTCAAAAACAAACAAGGAGGTCCCCATGTTCACTCTCCAGGCCCACCTCACGGGAAGACAGCTTTTAGAAAGCGAAGTCAAAGCAGCATTCCCCGATGAAGACTTTTCCACACTCCAAAAAGAACCCTCTATACAAAAGAAAACATGTATGCGATGCGGAAACACAAAATCATATTTATTTGGCAGTCATCCATGCGCTAAATGCGGGAAAAACTGTACGTATTGCCGCAATTGTATCAGCGTTGGTAAATCCTCAGTGTGCTCGTTCATTCTATTGTGGAATGATCAGCCCTACGAAAAAAAGCCTCCTCAAGAACCGATCCTTCATTGGTCAGGCACCTTTTCACCTCCTCAGTTAAAAGCAACTCATCTTTTAAAAGAATCTATCGAATCCAAAAAATCCATACTTGTCCACGCTGTATGCGGAGCGGGGAAAACAGAGATTTTGTTTCCAGCGATCGAGCAGTCGATGCGGCTCGGACTCCGTATTTGTCTTGCTACACCAAGGCGTGATGTTGTACAGGAGCTGGCCCCGCGGTTAAAGCAGGCTTTCCTGACAGCTGATATTGAATCCCTGTATGGAGGCAGCGAGGACCGGCAGTCGTTTGCCCACCTGACCATTGCCACGACTCACCAGCTGTATCGTTTTCGCGATGCGTTTGATGTGATGATCATTGATGAAGTGGATGCCTACCCTTATTCTGCTGATCAATCGCTTCAAAAAGCCGTGGAAAATGCACGTAAACCGGATTCTACTCTCATTTACCTGAGCGCTACTCCCTCCAGAAGTATAAAATCAGACCGGATTGTTCGCATTCCGTCACGTTATCACGGTCATCCGCTGCCGGTTCCACAAACAAAATGGCTCGGCAACTGGAAGAAGTCAATCAAAAAAGACAGGGTCGATCCTGCTTTAATCAAATGGCTTTCTGCACATCCAAAAGCACTTGTTTTTATGCCGGACGTTGAATCGATGGAGCATTACGCACGTATTCTTGGGATTCCGTCTGTTCACGCAGAGGATCCGTTACGCAGTGAAAAGGTGATGCAGTTTAGAAACGGAGAGGTGAAGGTACTGTTGACGACGACGATTTTAGAGAGAGGCGTAACTTTTTCTGATGTGCATGTGGCAGTTGTGGGGGCTGATGAAGCGGTTTTTACAGACAGTGCGCTCGTGCAAATTGCTGGAAGGGTGGGACGGGATCGGAATTTTCCGGCAGGCAATGTGACATTTTTTCACTGTGGGCTCACGAATCATATGATGAGAGCGATCAGGCAGATTAATAGCATGAATGAAGAAGCGGGAAAGCTTGGCTTTTTGAAGGAAGGGTTCCGACGATGAGGTGTCTCGTATGTCACGAGAGATTGGTTATAGATATTGGCTGGTCAGACCTGTTTTCACCGCCTGATCCCGATCCGTTTTGTGGAAGGTGCAGACGAAAGCTGGTCAGAATTGATGATGATCAAAAATGCAGCCGTTGCTCACGGAAAATGGAATCATTGATAGACGCTTGTGAAGATTGTGAGAGGTGGACGAGGCATCCGATTTACGGAAATGTGCTCGTTAAAAACCTTGGGCTCTATGAATACAATGATGAACTGAAGGAATTAATAAAGACGCTGAAGTACAGCGGTGACTATGCTCTAGCTGGATGCTTCCAGAAAGAAATCAGACAGACTGTGAAAAAATTAAAAGGAATAGATTTGATTGTACCTGTTCCTCTTAGTGAACAAAAGCTTAAAGAACGGGGATTCAATCAGACAGAAGCTTTTTTGGCTGAAGCTGGAATTCCTTTTCGGCCGTTTCTTCAGCGGATGAATGATCAGGGCAGGTCACAGGCAAAAAAGAATAAAAGAGACAGACATACCGGGCAAAATCCATTTAAAACGGATCAGCATCTTACAGGCCAGTCCATTTTAATCGTTGATGATCTGTACACGACAGGGTCAACCATTCGTCATGCAGCATGGACATTAAAACAGGGAGGGTCAGGCTCAATTTATTCACTGACGATTGGACGTTGATAGTGTTATGTTACTAATAAAGACCTATAACCCTCCTTCCACTTATCCCTCTTTTGATATATACTGAAGAAAAGAATCGAAGGAGGGCTTTTCAATGGCTGAACTGCGTAATTGCCCGAAATGTGATGCTATATTTAACTATAACGGATTGCGTGATGTGTGTCCTGCCTGTCATAAACAGGAGGAGGAGCTGTTTGAGGTTGTTTACCGCTTTCTGAGGCAGCGTGAGAACCGTGCTGCCACGATTGATCGGATTGAAGAAGCTACAGGAGCGGATTCATCCCTGCTTCATAAGTGGGTACGCAAGCGTCGTCTGCATCCTGCACAGTTTCCGGGGCTCGGTTATCCGTGTGATAACTGCGGAACGCTTATCACGCAGGGGAAACTTTGCCGGACGTGTACTGATTCAATTAAAGATGATTTAAAACAGCATGATTCGAATATGGCTTTTAGAGAAGCTGTTGAAAAATCAGGCAAGAGTACGTATCTATCAAACAGGGATCGTTAATAGAAGGCGCATGGGACTATTTTTCTAATTTGTCCTATGTGCCTTTAACTTTGTCTTTACATACCGATATAATCAGTAACATGACAAACAGATCATTTTATGAAAGCAGGTGAGATATATGAAAATCAATCCTTTTCACCAAAATCCGGTTAACCCGTATAAACGTCAGCAGGCTAAGTTAGATCAGACTGAGCAGAACAGGCAGAAGGTATCGGATAAAGTTGAAATTTCGAATACAGCAAAAGAACTTCAATCAAATAATCGCATTCAGGAAGAACGACAGTCCCGGGTGGATAAATTAAAGGTTCAGGTGGAGAATGGCACTTATAAGTCAGACCCTTCTCAAACTGCTTTAGATCTTCTTAAATATTATCGGAAATCCTGAAAAAATTGCTCATTTATGGGCAATTTTTTATGCCTGAAAGGGGGCTTCATGAATGAAAATTAATGTTGATCTGTTAGTGAACAAACAAGGTCAGACTGCCAAAGACACCACATTAAAACAAGGGGATCTGTTTACAGCCAATATAAAAAGTACATCCCAAAAAGGGGAGGCTGTATTACAGGCAAAAGGACAGGATTTTTCAGTTAAAGTAGATGGTGTCATTTCTGATAAAGGACGAGGATCTTTTGAGGTTACTGGTTTTAAAGACGGTCAACCTGTGGTGAAACAGATTCATGAAGCTCCTCAGAAAAGTTCAGGAAATGGACCCGATCATCTTTCCGCACAGTTCAATAATGGAAAGCCTGTTTCCGGAGATTTAAAGTCAGCTCTTGCGTTAATTTCTGAAAAAGGCATACCTATTGATAAAAAGACATTTGCTGATTTGAAAAATTTTATGTCTAAAGCAGATGGTTCTGTTGCGCAAAAACTTGGTACGCTCGAAGCTCTTATCGCAAAAAATCTGCCGATTACTGCAGATCGTTTAAATGCCGTTCATGCTGCTCTTCGGGAATCTGCTCTTCAATCGGGGGTTGCAGATCTTCTAAAACAGGCTGGAATTACTTTATCTGTAAATCCTACAGGTTCGGGTAGTGTCAGTCCAAATATTACGGCAAACCAGCTTAAGGATGCAGCAAGACAAAGGTTGATTCAGGCGCTTACACAATTAATGAATCCTGAAAATTCAGCGTCAGTAAAGCAATTGATACAGCAAGTTCAATCATCAGGAGATTTAAAGCAGGATGCCCAGATGATTCAAAATACTTTTAGAGATGCGCTGTTGAATTCACCCGAAGCTCAGAAATTCTTAAATGATGCGATTAAACTTTTGGTGATGATTAAACCCTCGGATTCATCAGCTTCAAGCGCGGGGGAAAAGCTGTTGGAAGCAATTCAGTCTGTTAAAAAAATACCAGATATTTCAACAGTCATTAACAGCATAAAATCTTTATCGGAAATGCCTGAATGGAAGACGGCTGAAAAAGAAATGCTTCAGACGGCTTTTGGCAAAGCAGATCAGGCTGCATTAAAAGGACTTGAACTACAGGCACGTCAGGAGTTGATGCAGGTTTTACAGGGCTTGGCCGCCGTTCATCCTATCGCATCTTTTAATGCAGAGAGCTATTCTTTATCAGAGGATCTGATTAACTCCATCCCGTTTCAATCAAGAGATGTCATTGTCACAAGAATTAGCGAGAAAATGTCGCAGGCAGCCATTGATTTTAAAAATATTCAAAAGGATATCACGAGAAATCTCAGTTATATTCAATTAAATGCGAATCAGTCGAAGCAGCAGGTTCTCCAACAGGCAAAACCGATGCTTGAAGCAACCATTAAAATGCTTGATAACGCCATTTTAAAAGGCGACTTTATGCTTTATACGAATATGGAAACTGAGAAAAAGCTGATGAAAGCGAGCGGGCAGCTGGCTGAAGCTTCAAAGCTTTTGGCAAAAGGTGAGATTGCTGCAGCTTCGAGGATTACATCAGAAATTAAAGCGATGATGGAGAAAATTGAATTTAAGCCATCAGATGTGAAAGTCCAGCATTTCGTATCGAAAGAGATCATGCAATTAAATCCACCTTCTCTTCAGCAGCAGACAGCTTTGAATTTACAGCATTCTTTGCAGCAGCTTTATTCAGAGCCTAGTGCCCGCAGTGCTTATGAGCATGTGAGGAATATGGGGATGACTTTTGAAAATGAGCAGGCTCACTCCTTACTTACCCGCGGACAGGGACAGGAACAGCTTGCGCACTCATTAAAAGCCATGCTGATGAAAATGGCTCAGGGTGAAGGCGGTAAAATGGATGCAATGAATAACCAGCTGACAGGGCAACAGCTTTTGAGTAAGACGGATTCAACCGGACTTCAGAGTATGGTCATGACGCTGCCATTTATTCTTCAAGAAAAAGTTGAAAGCTTTAAAGTCTATATGCAGTCGAAAAACGGCAGTCAGAAAATTGACTGGGAAAACTGTAGTCTGTACTTCCTGTTCGATACGAAGAAAATGGGCGAAATCGGTGTTTCACTCAACGTCTCTGACCGGAATTTGAATGTGAAAATGAAAAACGACCAGCCTGATTTTGAAAAGAAAATGCAGCCCATCACTGAACTCGCCAAGGAACGACTTGGAGAAATCGGCTACCATGTCCAGCAATTACAGTTTGGAAAACTGACACCTGAAGTTTTGCCGGATTCAATTGAAAGTGCTGCGCAAAAATCAGTACCGTTTATGACAGAGAAGGGATATGATTTTTCAGTATGAGACCTCATTATTTTAATCCTGCTGCAAAAAGAAAGATAAACGGACCTTCGGCTGCGGTGATCCGCTACGATGAAAAGGAAGGATCCCCTCAAGTTGTAGCGCAGGGAAGTGGAGCGCTTGCCGAGCGGATTCTTGCGTTAGCTAAAGAACACAATATTCATCTGGAAGAGGATAATAGCCTTTTGTCTGATTTACTTGATATTGACCTTGGGGATACGATTCCGCCACAGCTGTATTCTGTCATCGCTGAAATTCTTATATTAATAGAAGAAATGGAGAAACAGTATTAAAAGTAAAGAATCAATATTTAAAAAGGTTCGAATGTGTAGCCATGCACTTTCGGACCTTTTTTGCATAAATGAGCATTTACCTATTAATCATTTTTTATTTCTCCCGATAAAAAAAGTAGCAGGAGGGGAAACGATGGACTTTTTATCAAAAGAACTTATTTATCAAAAATCACCTCAGGAGCTGACTTCTTTATTGTATGAGGCAGCCATTACGAAACTGGAAAAAGCCATTCAGGAAATAGAAAATCAAAACTACATAGAAGCCAATCAGCTATTTCAGCGAGTGAATGATATTCTTCAGCGCCTTGGTGCGGGATTGAATTATGAAAGCGGGATTCTGGCAGATCAGCTTGACGCAGTTTACAACTATATGGCAGATGAAATCATTGCAGCAAACCTGAAAAAAGATGTCATCACGGCTACAAACGTTTTAACACTTTTAAAGGACATCAGTGAATCATGGAATCAGGCTTTAAAAGAAAACCAACCTCTTAAACCTAGAGTATCCAAGGCGAATTTATACGATCAGCATGTCATGGTAGAAGAAAAAGACCATTTATCCAATAAAATAGAAACGGGGAAATAAATCATGAGAATTAACCACAATATTCAGGCGTTAAATGCTTACCGTAATTTGAACCAGACTATGAATCAGACTTCAAAAAGCCTTGAGAAACTATCTTCAGGTCTTCGTATTAACCGGGCAGCAGATGATGCAGCGGGTCTTGCGATTTCGGAGAAAATGAGGTCACAGGTCAGAGGACTTGGTATGGCAGAACGAAATTCTCTTGATGCTATTTCTCTTATTCAGACGGCCGAAGGTGCACTTTCATCCACTCACGAAATTTTACAGCGAATGAGAGAGCTGGCAGTACAGGCTTCCAATGGAACGCTGGAAACCCAAGACCTTGAAGCGATTCAGGATGAAATTGGTGCATTGACAGAAGAAATTGACCGAATTGCAGAAACAACTCAGTTTAACAACAAAAAACTGCTTGATGGTAGTGAGGCGACTGGATTTACATTCCAGGTGGGTGCTAATGATAATGAAGATATGAATCTCGTCATTGGACAGATGGACAGCACTACACTCGGTATTAACGGTGTTGAGGCGGCTATTTTAACAGATCCTTCAGCACAGATCACGATCATTAATGATGCAATTAGCACGGTGTCCGCAGAACGAAGTAATCTTGGGGCATTCCAAAACCGCTTGGAACATACCGTTTCGAATCTTTCTTCTGCCAACGAAAACCTCACAGCAGCTGAGTCACGTATTCGTGACCTTGATATGGCAAAGGAAATGTCACAGTTCACTCGTAATAATATTCTTAATCAGGCAGGGCAGGCGATGCTTGCACAGGCAAACCAGCTGCCGCAGGGAATTCTGCAGCTGCTTCAGTAAATTTAAATGGAGGGGCCATTCACGGCTCTTCCTTTTTTCGTAATTAAGGGTAGGATAATAAGTAACAATATTGTTGAGGTGAAAAAAATGGATGTACAACGTGTCGGGAGAACTGAGGGACCTGCCAAGGCTCAAAAGAAAGAGCAAATCGCTAAGGAATCGGTCAGTTTTCAAGATGTAATGGGTAAGAAACGGACTACGACTCTTTTGGATAAACTGACAGCGATGTCTGTTGAAGTGGAAGAACAAGGAAAGAAGCTCGCAGACTCCAGAACGGTTGAGGATCTCAGAAAATATAAAGGGCTTGTCAAAAAGTTTCTTGATGAAGCAGTCAATAACGCTCTGCAATTAGAAGATCAGAGAGGTTTTAACCGCAGAGGAAGAACAAAAGTTTATAAAATTGTAAAAGAAGTAGACTCAAAACTCATAGAGCTGACGAATAACGTTCTAGATAAAGAGAAAAAAGGATTGGATATCCTGAGCCAGATCGGTGAAATTCAGGGGTTACTAATAAATGTTTATACGTAATCTTAATAATTGACACTAGCATGTCGATATAAAAAATGTTGAATAAGAACGGGAAAAGGGGTTTACGATGAGTGAACTGACATTGAAGTCTTTACTGGAGCAATTAATTGAACTTCATCAGAGCCTGCTTGATCTTGCACTCGAAAAGACAGTCATCATCAAGTCAGGAGATCTTCAGGAGCTCCAGCGAATCATAAAAGAAGAACAAAAATACATCTATTCGATTCAAACAATAGAAAAGAAGCGACAGCAGATTTTAACCATGCCTGCTGACATAGAGGAAACGAAGTCAAAGCTTTTATCAGTCATCCTAGATTTAAAAGCGGTTAATGAATTGAACCAGGAGCTGCTGGAACAGTCTATGCAATTTGTGACGTTAAATCTTGATTTACTGATGCCACAGCCTGATTCATTTAATTACAAAAAAGAAGATGATGAACATCAGCCGGTCCAATCAATTTTTGATTCGCAGGCGTGATTTAATGGAGGGATTATATGCGTTCAACATTTATGGGGCTTGAAACGGCTAAACGTGCCTTGTTCACTCAGCAGAGTGCGTTACATACAACCGGGCACAATATTGCCAATGCCAATACACCGGGTTATACCCGTCAGCGAGTCAATATGGGATCCACTCTTCCATTCGCACCGGCTGCCATGAATATGCCAAAGCTTCCAGGACAAATGGGTACCGGTGTCGAGGCAAAATCTATTCAGCGAGTGCGTGATAATTTCCTGGACATCCAGTACAGACAGGAAAGCAATAAGCTTGGGTATTGGGATTCAAGAGCAGCAGTTTTAAGTGAAATGGAAAATATTATTAATGAACCGACCTCAAATGGGCTTGGCGCTGTTATGGGGGAGTTCTGGCAGTCACTGCAGGATTTATCTGTTTACCCAGAAAATGATGGTGCCAGAAACGTTGTTTTGGAGCGGGGACAGTCGGTTGTCGATACATTTCACTATTTAAATGACTCATTAACACAAATTAATAAAAATATAGGAAATGAAATCAGCGTCTCATTAGATAGTGTGAATTCATTGTTAAAACAGATTGCTGACGTGAACTCGCAAATCGCTGATGTGGAGCCGCACGGAAATGTTCCAAATGATCTGTATGATCGGAGAGATAGTCTTGTAGATGAGCTATCAGGATACATTCATATTAAAGTCAGTACTGTTAAATCCGATGGGAAACCATCAGATGTTGCAGAAGGGCTCTACAATATCAGTATTGTTGGTGCAGATGGAAAAGAAGAAATTTTAGTAGCAAAAGATGATTATTACCAGATTGGGTTTTCAAATGGAGCTGGTAAGCTCACAACTTTTACACCGGATACGATCAGCAGCCTTTCAATCTTTGATGCTGAAGGGAAAGAGTTAACTGGTAAGGCTATGAATATTGCTGATGAAAATGGTCAGATTTTGTTTTCTCAAGGGCAGTTGAGAGGACTTACAGAAGCCTATGGATATGAGTATGTGAATTCATCCGGTGATACAGTCGTTGAGGGGATTTATCCTAATATGCTGGACGATCTGGATAAGCTGGCGTATACATTTGCTCATACGTTTAACGAAGTTCACAAGCTTGGATATGATCTAAACGGAGACTTGGGTAAAGATTTCTTTGATACGTCAGATTTTACTGCAGGCGATCATAAAGGAGCCTCAAAGTTACTTGAAATGGGAAATCTGATTTCAACAGAAATTGCAGCTTCAACCACGCTTGATGGTACTACCGTTAATGCTGGTGATGGTAAAAATGCGATAAACCTGTCAAACATTCAAAGCTTTCTCATGAACCAAACAAATCAAGCTTTAGAAGGTTTTGCTACACCTACATCAATCGATCTTACTGCATTTAATGTCCTTGGAAATGCTACGATGAACTCCTTTTACGAAGGTGTCATCGGGAAGCTCGGTGTAACGGCTTTGCAGGCAAACCGTCTCGCAGGAAACAGTGAAGTATTAAAAGCTTCCGTTGATGAAAAAAGAATGTCAGTGAGTTCAGTATCATTAGATGAGGAAATGACAAATATGATTCAGTTCCAACATGCTTATAATGCAGCAGCCCGAAACATTACGATGGTCGATGAAATGCTGGATCGAATTATTAATGGCATGGGATTAGTCGGAAGATAAGGAGTGAAAGATAAATGCGTGTAACTCAATCCATGCTTTCGAGTCAGATGCTTCGTAATCTGACTCAAAGCTTTGACAAGATGGGAAAATATCAGGAACAGATTGCCACCCAGAAAAAGATTGCCCGTCCATCTGATGATCCGGTTGTGGCGATGAAAGGTGTTCTTTACCGGAGAAACCTGACAGAAGTTGAACAATATAAACGTAATTTCTCTGAAGCTTATAACTGGGTGGAAAATGCGGATTCTTCTCTGGATAAAGCAAACCAGGCATTGCAACGGCTGAGAGAACTCCTTGTACAGGTATCAAATGATACGTATGATGCAGAACAAAGAGAAGCATCAAAGCAGGAGATTGAACAGTTAAAACAGCATCTTGTTGAGATCGGGAATACCAAGTTTGGTGACAAGTATTTGTTTAACGGCACCAATACGTTATCCGCACCGTTGGACCCTGCAACAGCAAAGTACCCGACAAATAGTGAAGCTGTAGAACTCGAGCTCTCAAAAGGTGTTCATATTAAAGTAAACATTGACCCTACAACGGTATTCTCTTCACAGTTGTTTGCAGATATTGACAGCATCATTAACACTTTAGAAGACGATACTTCTTCAGGTGATGACATTAATAACTTTATCACCAGTATGGATACTCATATGACAAATCTTTCAAATGAACGTTCTTCACTCGGTGCACGTTATAACCGTATCGAATTAATGGATTCGCGTGTCAATGAACAGGAAGTCATCGCGACACGTGTGATGTCTGATAACGAAGATATTGATTTTGAAAAGGTAATTACAGATATGAAAGTATCGGAGAGTGTACATCGTGCTGCACTGTCAGTTGGGTCCAGAATTATTCAACCGTCCTTAATGGATTTCCTGAGGTAATACAGAAAGGGGAATAACACATGCAGATTCCTCAAATTCAAATTGAAACAACACAAGCGAAAATCGGTATGCGGTCACCAAAAGGCGAACAGTCCATTCAACAACCTCATGCTGAACTGGACCTTCAGCAAAAGCCAGCAAAACTGTCTATTGAGACCACAAAAGGATGGTTAACGATTGACCAGACAGAAGCATGGGCCTCAATGGATATTAAACCGATCTCGAGACGGATTCGGGAGTGGGCTGCCGAAGGAAATCAGGACGTACTTAAAGGAATGGCGCGTGCGGCTTCCGAAGGTGATGAATTGATGAGAATTGAAAACGGTGGGGATGCGATTAAATCCATTGCAAAAAGGAACTATGAAGGTCCACCTCCTTCTTTTAACATTGGATTTGTGCCGCCACCTTTCAGCGTAAAAATGAACTATCAGCCTGGCACAACAGATATTCAATTTACACAAGGTGATTTTATCAATAACTCCAGGGCAAGAAAACCAATTATTAACTATACACCACGCGAAGTGGAAATTCATATGCGTCAGCTAAATTCGATCAGATTCAGTACAGTTAACATCGAAATATAAGATATAGGAGCTGTTTCAATGAAACTCTCAACCAAGTATCATGGAACAATAGATATTGAAGAAAATGAGATCTGGCATTTTGAACAGGGCATCCCGGGATTTGAGGGTGAAAAACAGTTTGTTATTCTATCTTTTGAGGAAAATTCAGTGTTTTATGTTCTTCAGTCAGTGAATAACGAAGCCCTCGCTTTTATTGTGACAGATCCTTTTTCATTTTATAAAGAATACGAGATTAAGCTGGATGATGCAGTCACTCATGCGCTTCAGCTTGAAAAACCAGAACAGTCTATGGTTTATGTCATCTTAACGGTGAGAGATCCGTTTAAAGAAACGACAGCTAATCTGCAGGCACCACTTGTCTTAAACACGACTAATCGTAAAGCAAAACAGATTATTTTGAACGACTACTCCAGAAGGCAGCCGGTTGCAGCGGCAGCAGTAAAGGAGTGAGCGCATGCTGGTATTGACTAGAAAAACAGGTGAAGCCATTCGTATAGGAAATGATATAGAGTTGACTGTTCTATCTGTATCAGGTGATCAGGTAAAGCTGGGGATTCATGCTCCAAAACATGTGGATATTCATCGTAAAGAAGTGTTTTTGGCGATTCAGGAGGAGAATGAAGCTGCAGCAAAAGGGCATAGCGATTTATCAAAATTATTAAAAGGCTGACCTGTCCGTTGAGGATAGGTTTGTTTTTTTAGAGGTGATAGAGTGAGATTTGAATTAGTTAACACACGGACAAAACCCACAGTAAAAATCACAATAAAAGATCGGGTAATTCATTTTCATAGTAAATATGACCCTCTTAAAGAATCTGACAATTGGTCTGAAAAAGCTATTCATGAAATCAATGATGAAAAACCAGTATATATTATTGGAATCGGAGCAGGGTACCATATTATCAGTTTATTGAGAAAAGCAAGCATGTCTGAGGTTAATATCATTGAGCTTAATGAAAATTATAAAGAGTGGTTTGCTGATACTGAAGTTGGCAGATATTTAACATCCTTAAGTGAGGTGAAAATATTAGATCTGAATGCATTTAAAAATAAACTTTTCACCTTAGATTATACGAACCTGCTCATTTATCATCCTTCTCTTCAAATTGTTGATTCTAAATACAAAAGCCTCGTTGAACAAATCAAAAATATTCAAATACAAAAAGATTCGATTGGAAAACAATTGACTCGTATGATTGATAATTTCACTGAAAATATGAAACTAAATGATAAAAGTATCTCAGAATTTAAAGACATTTATCATAATAAAAAAATGATATTAGTTTCAGCCGGGCCTTCACTTGATAAACAGCTTCCACTTTTAAAAGAGATTAGACATCGTTCAGATATTGTAATTGGAGCTGTTGGAACCGCTCTTCGACCTTTAATAAAACAAAAAATTGTTCCTGATTTCTTTATGATTACCGATGCGAATCCTGAAACATTACAACAGTTGAAGGATGTTAAGCTTCCCACGACCCCACTTTTTTATTTGTGTACAAGCTATCACGGGACAGTATTATTACATAAGGGTCCAAAATATGTTGTATTTCAGAAGGATTTTCGCTTAGCCGAAGCTGCCGCCAGTGCTGAAAAAGAGCCTTTGATACAGACG
The DNA here is from genome assembly GCF_020595125.1 of Jeotgalibacillus aurantiacus. Taxonomy (NCBI): domain Bacteria; kingdom Bacillati; phylum Bacillota; class Bacilli; order Caryophanales; family Caryophanaceae; genus Jeotgalibacillus; species Jeotgalibacillus aurantiacus. The sequence continues at coordinate 85,095 of NZ_JACNMS010000001.1, read as the reverse complement.
GGTGGGTCAGTTGCAACCGCTCTTCTTGATTTAATGGTATTTATGGGTGGGGAAAAAATAGCGCTTGTCGGACAGGATCTTGCCTATACAAACAACAAAACTCATGCGAGTGAAAGCCCTGCTGTAATTGAGTATGTTACACAAAGCTGGTCGATGATGGTGAAAAATTATGATCAAAACGGAATGGTTCCAACTTCACGAAACTTATCGATCTACAGGGCATGGTTTGAGAAATATGCCGACACATATAAAAACTTATACTTATTTAACTGCACTGAGGGTGGAGCATATATCAATGGGTGGGAAAATACACCGTTAAAAAAATTTGCCGAATTGAAAAAAAGTATTAAAGGTTTATCATAAGCAGACGATATTAACTATGTAAGCGGGAAATGCAGGGCGGCCGACCTGCACGGACAGCTAAAAATACAACCATTCACAAGGAAGTGAATGGACACACTCAAGGAGGAACTATACATGATTATTAATCACAATTTAAATGCAATGAACTCTCACCGTCAGCTGGGTATGAACACTAACGCAGCTGGAAAATCAATGGAGAAACTATCTTCTGGTCTTCGCATTAACCGTGCTGGAGATGACGCAGCTGGTCTTTCAATTTCTGAAAAAATGAGAGGTCAGATTCGCGGACTTGAACAGGCTTCCCGTAACTCACAGGATGGTATTTCTTTAATCCAGACTGCTGAAGGAGCTCTTAACGAAACTCATGCAATTCTACAGCGTATGAGAGAACTAGCTGTTCAGGCATCAAATGATACTAACGTAACTGCTGACCGTGATGCAATTAAGGCTGAGCTAACTCAGTTAACAGAAGAAATTACTCGTATTGGTACAGAAACTGAATTCAATACGCAGAAGCTGATTCAGAGTGCGGGTAGTTACAATTTCCAGGTTGGAGCTAACTCCGGTCAGAATATTAAATTAAGCATTAACATCATGACGGCTGGTGCAAACGGGCTTGATGTGGCTAGTATTGCAAATAGTGTAGGTTCATTTGGAGCTGCTACTGCTGCAATTACAACAATTAACGATGCTTTGGAAAAGGTATCTGAAGAGCGTTCAAACCTTGGATCTGTTCAGAATCGTCTTGAGCACACGATCAAAAACCTTCAGACTGGTGCTGAGAATCTACAAGCTGCTGAATCACGTATTCGTGACGTTGATATGGCCAAAGAAATGATGAACTTTACTAAGTCTAACATTCTTAACCAGGCTTCTCAGGCTATGTTAGCTCAAGCTAACCAGCAGCCTCAGGCAGTTCTTCAGTTACTTCGATAATATTATAGATTAAAAAGACAACCTTTCAGGTTGTCTTTTTAAATAAGGGGTTTTACAGATGATGCACAATATATTTCTTAATCCTGAAACGGATGTAGAGGTTAGATTTGAGAATTGCAGACGGGCAGAGCAGTTAACGGTAAAATTAAATGATTTCTACGTACATAGCAAGTATGACCCTCTACGCGAAGCTCAGTTATATGTGAAGAATCACTTTAAAAGAAAGCATTTTAACATTCTATTCGGAGTGGGACTTGGTTATAAAGTAGAGGAAATTCTTAATTCTATGACAGATGATACCTTTCTATTAATTATTGAACCGGACGAAACAGTATTTAATAAACTTAAGGAACATATAAATTTAAAACTGATTATCGATAATCCTGATAAATGTATACTATTTGTCGGTCAGGATATTAAAGAAGTTAAAAAATTGATTCAGCAGCATGCTTCCAAATTTCTTCATCAACTGAATTTTATGGAGCACCAGGCATACTGTGAGGTTTTTAAGGAATATTATACTCAAATCATAGATGTTATAAAAGAGCAGCTTTATAGCGCTCTCGTCAATAAAAATACAACTAATTTTTTTTCTGAATACTGGCAAAAAAACTTTTTTCTTAATCTAGCCTCTTCCAAACATTCCATCCCCATAAACAACCTTTTAAATTGTTTTGAATTTCCAATTATTATTGTTTCGGGGGGACCATCGCTAAATAAACATTTATCAAGACTAAAAGAAATTCAGCATACGGTTTTTATTATTTGTGCAGGATCAACACTTAACTCTCTTCTAACGAATGGTATAAAGCCTGATATTCTGGTAAATATAGATGGAGCACCAATAAATTATGAACATTATAAAGATGTTAATTTTGATGACATTCCATTATTTTATCCGCTAATTTTAAATCACAAAGTTCTTGAACATCATAAAGGCATGAAAGTGATCTTTGATCTATATGGAAATACATCTGAAATTATTAATGAATTATTTGAATGCGAGGTTACTAAAATAATGGGCGGCGGTTCCGTAGCCAACTTCAGCCTTGACATCGCAATGAAATTAACAAGTGGACCAGTTTGCCTGATTGGTCAGGATTTAGCTTATACTGCTGAAAAAAGCCATGCGGATGGCAACAGACTTAGCAAAAAAATTGAGCCGCAACAGAAAAAATTAATCCCTGTAAAAGGTTATTATGGGGGAGAAGTAAAAACAGACTATCCTTTTTTATCAATGAAAAATCAGTTTGAACACTACCTTTCTATTTTCAATCCCAACAGTAGGGTTTTTAATGCAACAGAAGGTGGAGTATATATAGAGGGTGCAAAAAATATCTCCTTCGAAGATTTTTTGAATAATTATCCCGAGCAATTTAAAAAACCGAATTTAAAGGCTTATTTAGACCAGATTGATAAAATTGGATATCAGGAAGACACATTTAATAAGCTAGTTAAAAGAGAAAAATATAATGTTAATAGAATAAAAGAACTGGCAGAGGAAGCATTAACTCATTTAAAACAAACGATAACTAATCAGGAAGACTGGACTAAGAGTGAATTGAAGAAGTTAGAGGAAATCGATGAAAAGCTGAAAGAACTTTTAAAAAATGATTTGATGTATTATTTGTTTCAGCCAGTAGTTGAAAGGGTTTTACGTACTATTCAAAATTTTGATGACAATAAAAATCGTGAGGAAGATTTAAAAAAATTGTCCGTAGAGCTATATGAGAGAATTGCTCATTCTTCTGAAAAAGCCCTTACGTGGATTGATGAAATCTCGTAATATATCTATAAACAGTAATTTATTTTAGTGATTGAGGTGTGAGAAAATGAGTTATGATATTCAAGATATATACGCTACGCTACATGATTACCTGGGTAAGCTGATTATTGCTTCTGATGATATTTCCAACTTTTATTATCAAAACAAAACAGAGGAAGCTGCATTATTATTGGCTGATTTTTTGAAAGGTGTGGAGTGGACTACTGATGTCATCCACAACTTAAATAATTTGAATTTAGTGGTAAAAATAGATATTTCTGTGCTTGATCCTTTCCTTATAGAAATTGAAAATGGATTAAAGAATGCAGACACGATATTGATATCTGATATTCTGACATATGAAATCAAGCCCATTTTAGAAAACTGGTTAAGTCAAATAAAAGTCAAACAAAAGTAGGTAATAAATTTGAATAAAAAAATTTTAATCACAGGCGCCGACGGTTTTATCGGCAGCCATGTAGTTGAACAGTTAGTCAAAGAAGGGCATCAGGTGAAAGCATTTGCCTATTATAACTCCTTTAATAACTGGGGGTGGCTGGATGATTTGCCAAAAGACGTCCTGAATGAGATCGAGGTTTTTACAGGAGACGTGAGAGATCCGAATGGTGTTAAAGAAGCGATGAAGGGCATGGATGAGGTGTATCATCTGGCTGCGCTGATTGCGATTCCATTCAGCTATCATTCACCGGATACCTACGTTGATACGAATATTAAAGGGACGTTAAATGTGCTTCAGGCTGCACGTGAGCTTGATACTTCCAGGCTCTTGATTACGTCTACATCAGAAGTATATGGCACGGCCCAATATGTCCCGATTGATGAGGCCCATCCATATCAGGGGCAGTCTCCTTATTCAGCGACCAAAATCGGTGCGGACCGATTGGCGGAATCTTTCTATCGCAGTTTCAATATGCCAATTACCATTGTACGCCCCTTTAATACATATGGTCCAAGGCAATCTGCCCGCGCAGTGATCCCGACGATCATTACCCAGCTATTAGCGGGTAAAACAGACATTGAACTCGGTTCTTTAACGCCTACCCGTGATTTCAACTTTGTGAAAGATACAGCCAATGGCTTTATTGAGATTGCCAAATCTTCCAACACCATTGGGGAAGAAATCAATATCGCTACCCAACAGGAAATCTCGATCGGAGAACTGGCAGAGGAGCTGATTCGCCAGATTAATCCGGCTGCCAGCATCATCTGTGATGAGCAGCGTTTACGACCTGAGAATAGTGAAGTGAACCGTCTGCTTGGATCGAACGAAAAGATCAAGCGGTTAACGAACTGGACTCCGCGGTACACTTTTGAAGAAGGACTTGCGGAAACGATTGCGTTTTTTAAAGACAATCTGTCTAAATATAAAGCGGATATCTACAACATCTAAGGGGGCTCAGATTATGACCAAACCATTTATTCCATTATCTGTCCCGAATTTAAAAGGAAATGAATTAGCTTATGTGACCCACGCCGTCCAGACGGAGTGGGTTTCTACAGGTGGACCCTATATTGATGAATTTGAACAGAAAATCGCTGACTATGTGAAGTCAACCGGTGCGGTGTCCTGTCAGAGCGGGACTGCGGGCTTACATATTGCCCTTCAGGTATGTGGTGTGACGGCTCAGGATGAGGTGATCGTGCCGACGTTGACGTTTATTGCCGCGGTCAATCCAGTGAAGTACCTGGGCGCGGACCCAATCTTTATGGATTGTGATGATTCGCTTTGCCTCGACCCGGTGAAAATGAAACGCTTCTTTGAAGATGAATGTACGTTTACCAATGGTAAACTGATCAATAACGAGACAGGGCGACAAATTAAAGCCATTGTCGTGGTCCATGTATTTGGCAATATGGCCGATATGGACAAGATCATGGCGCTTTCAGAAGATTATAATCTTCCTGTCATTGAAGATGCGACAGAGGCGATTGGATCCTATTACATAAAGGGACGTTTTCAAGGTCAATATGCCGGTACCATCGGGTCGATGGGCGTGTATTCCTTTAACGGGAATAAAATCATGACAACGGGTGGCGGAGGAATGATCGTCTCCCAGAATGAAGCGCGATTGAAACGGACCAAGCATCTCACCACTCAGGCGAAAAGTGATGAGTTATATTATACGCATGATGAAATCGGCTACAATTACCGGATGACCAATCTCCAGGCTGCCTTGGGTCTTGCCCAGCTGGAACAGCTGGAAACCTTTATTAAAACAAAGACAGAAAACTTTAAGCGTTATCAACAAGCCTTGAACACGAGTGATGCGTTCTCTTTGCTTGAATTTGATCCGTCCATCCGGTCGAATTATTGGTTTTACGCGTTGATGATCGATGATCAAGCGGGTATCAGTCGGCATGAATTGATTCAGTTCCTCCATCAGGAAAGGATTCAGGCGCGTCCCATTTGGGATCTGATTCATGAACAGCCTCCGTACAAGGGGAGTCAAAGCTATGACATTGAAAAAGCCCCTTACTATTTAAATCGGATCATCAATATTCCGTGCAGTTCCAATTTAACTAGGGAAGATGTAGACCGGGTCATTCAAGCCCTGGCTGGGTGTATCAATGTGAAGTCTTCAGTAAGGGGAGGGTGAAAAAATGGATGTACAGGCGTTTTTAATTGATGAAAAAGCGACCATGTTAGACGCGATGGCGCAGCTTGATGCCGTTGCCAAAAAAGTGTTGTTTGTCACAAGAGACGACCGGTTTGTTGGGGCGATCACCGATGGAGACATCAGAAGGTGGATCTTAAAAAAAGGAAATCTGGAAGCAAAAGTCGAGGATATTGCCAATTATGAGCCGAAGTTTCTCCCTGACCATGAAGAAAAAAATGCGCGAGCGTTCATGAAGCAATATGCCATTGAGGCCCTGCCGATTGTGAATGAGGATCATGAAATTATCGCCGTGTCATTATGGAATGAAGAGAAAGTCAAGGTGAAAAAGAATTTACAAGTCCCTGTTGTCGTGATGGCTGGCGGATTGGGGACCCGGTTGTATCCGTATACAAAGATTTTACCGAAACCGCTCATTCCCATTGGAGAAATCCCGATTATTGAACATATCGTCAATCGTTTTCACCAGTTTGGGAGCACACAGTTTCATTTGATTGTGAATCATAAGAAAAACATGATTAAAGCGTATTTTAATGAAATTGATAAGCCGTACGAGGTGTCTTATGCGGATGAAGATCAACCATTGGGCACAGGAGGTGGCATCAGTTTATTAAAAGGGAAAATTGATTCGACTTTTATACTGACGAATTGTGACATTCTGATTGAAGAGGATTATGAAAAGATGGTGAATTATCATCATTCAGAACGAAATCTTATTACAATGGTTTGTTCATTAAAAAATGTGAAAATTCCGTATGGTGTCATTGAAATCAATGAATCTGGAGAAATTGAAGCCATGAAGGAAAAACCGGAGCTCCGCTTTTTTACGAATACCGGCATGTATATCGTCGAACCATCCGTGATTGAAGAGATGGAAGATCATCAGGCGATCGGATTTCCGGATATTATTGAGCGCTATAAAGCCAAAGGCGAGCGAATCGGCGTGTATCCCATCAGTGAACAGGCATGGATGGATATGGGACAGCTCGATGAAATGGAAAACATGAGAAAGCGTCTGGAAGGATCCCATGAATAAACTCGTGATGGTGGGTGGCGGAGGCCACAGCCGATCAGTATTGGATTCTCTTTTAGCCACCAAAGCGTATGAACACATCGTTGTGGTGGATCGTCAGGAAAAAGTAGGACAAACCCTTCTATCCTGTCCGATTGTAGGAACAGATGAAGACCTCCCTGGACTTTTTGAACAAGGGTATTCAAAGGCATTTGTCGCATTAGGGGATCATAAGTTACGTGCACAAATCTCAGAGAAGCTGATAAGGATGAACTTTCAGCTTCCAAACATTGTGGATCCGTCAGCCATTGTCAGCCCATACGCTGAGGTGGGAGAAGGTGTTTATATTGGGAAACGGGCGGTGGTCAACGCCAATGTGCGGATTGAAGAAGGCGCGATCATCAATACGTCTTCTGTTCTTGAACACGATTGCCAAGTTGGTGCGTATAGTCATGTTGCGCCGGGTACGGTATTATGCGGCGGTGTGAAGATCGGCTCCCTTTCCCATATTGGGGCGGGCAGCGTAATTCGTGAACAACTGGAAATCGGAGACAAGGTGATGATTGGGATGGGCAGTGTGGTCACGACTTCTTTTCCTTCCCATTCCTTTGCTTATGGACATCCATGTAAGGAGCGTAAAAAAGAATGAGTACATATATTATCGCTGAAGCCGGTGTCAATCATAACGGCCGGCTTGATTTGGCTAAACAACTGGTAGATGAAGCGAAAAAAGCAGGCGCAGATTGTATTAAATTTCAGACGTTTGTTGCCAAACATCTGACGACGAAAACCGCTGTACAGGCTGCTTATCAGGAAAAAAATACAGGGCGAAAAGAAAGCCAGTATGAGATGTTAAAAAAGCTGGAGTTATCGTTTGAGGACTTTCAGGAGCTGTATGATTATTGTCAGGAACAGGAGATTGAGTTTCTCTCCACCGGTTTTGACGCAGACAGTATCGATTTCTTAGCTGGGCTGGGGATGAAAACGTGGAAAATCCCCTCCGGGGATCTAACCAATCTTCCGTATCTAATCAAAATTGCCCGCCTTCAGGAGCCAGTCATTGTCTCAACGGGTATGGGCACCATGCAGGAAGTACAGGAAGCCATTGACGTCCTAAAAAAATACGGAGCCGGTCCGATTACGGTGCTTCATTGTACCACGGAATACCCTGCGCCTTTTGAGGACGTCCATCTTTCTGCGATGAAAACGATGGAAACACACTTTCAGTTGCCAGTTGGCTATTCCGATCATACGAAAGGCATCGAAGTGCCGATTGCGGCCGTCGCACTCGGCGCAACTGTGATTGAAAAGCATTTTACACTAGATCAGACGATGGAAGGTCCGGATCATCAGGCGAGTCTGGAACCGGATGAATTAAAAGCGATGATCACCGCAATCCGCCATGTCGAGGTTGCGATCGGACAGGGCGAAAAGAAACCGGCGGCATCGGAAGAAAAAAATAAAGTCATCGCGCGAAAAAGCATTGTGGCGGCTCGTCCCATTTCAAAAGGGACTGTGTTTACCGAAGAGAACCTGACCGTGAAAAGACCCGGATCCGGTATCAGCCCGATGAAATGGTTTGAGGTGATCGGGGAAAAAGCCTCCCGTGATTTTCAAGAGGATGAGTTGATCGAATGGTAAAAACGATGAGTATTTTAACGGCAACCCGGGCGGAGTATGGCTTGTTAAAGCCGGTCATTCAGGCGCTTCGGGAAGTGGAGACTTTGGATGTGAAAGTGGTGGTCACGGGGGCACACCTCTCACCGGAGTTTGGCTTAACCTATCGGGACATTGAACACGACGGGATCGAGATTGATGAGAAAATCGAAATGTTGATCAGTGCGGATACGCCGGCTGCCATTTCGAAATCCATGGGCCTTGCGATGATCAGCTTTGCGGATTATTTTGCCCGCATACAACCGGATTTGCTTCTTGTCCTTGGGGACCGCTATGAAACGCTCGCGGTCAGTCTCGTTGCGATGAATCAGCGGATCCCGATTGCCCACCTTTACGGAGGCGAAACCACAGAAGGGGCCGTGGATGAATCGGTCCGTCATGCGATCACGAAAATCAGCTACCTCCATTTGACGAGTACGGAAGCGTACCGCAAACGGGTGATCCAGTTGGGAGAACACCCTGATCGTGTTCATACCGTTGGGGCACTCGGGATTGAGAATGTATTACAAGAACCCTTACTGACAAAGGAAGAACTGGAAAAATCGCTTGATTTCTCGTTGGAAAAACCTTATGCCCTCGTCACGTTCCATCCCGTGACCCTGGAACAGTATCAGGCAGAAGCCCAAATTGAGGAACTGCTTGCGGCATGTGCAAGTTTTCCAGATATGACCTTTCTCTTTACGAAAGCCAATGCCGATGCAGAAGGCCGTGTAATCAACCGGAAAATTGATGCGTATTGTGTTCAACATGAACACGCCGTAGCCTTTACTTCTCTGGGTCTTACACGCTATTTAAGTGCTATGAAAGGCTGTCAGATGGTCATCGGGAACTCTTCAAGCGGATTAATCGAAGCGCCAAGCTTCGGTGTGCCGACGATTAATATCGGGGATCGTCAAAAGGGACGGATGCAGGCAGAGAGTGTGATTAATTGTGAACCAAAAGAGCACGCCATTAGGGACGCGATCCGTCAGGCGCAGTCTCCGGCGTTTCAGGAACAGGCTAAAAAAGCGGTTAATCCCTATGGAGACGGAAAGACATCAGACAAGATCCGGACGATTCTTCAACAGGTTTTTGATGGGGAGATGGACTTGAAAAAGACGTTTTATGATCTGGAGGTGAAGGGATGAGTCATCTCGCGATTATTCCGGCACGAAGTGGATCTAAAGGGCTGAAGGATAAAAATGTTAAACCTTTAAATAGAAAGCCGATGATGGCCTATACGATTGAGGCAGCGCTTAATAGTGGCTGTTTTGGTCATGTGATCGTGTCAACAGATTCCCTAGAATATGCCAGGATTGCCGAACAGTATGGCGCACAGGTTCCTTACCTTCGTGATGCGTCGCTTTCATCTGATCAGGCTTCTTCCTGGGACGTGGTGGAAGACGTGCTGGGGTATTATGAGCAAAGAGGAAAAACGTTTGAAACGGTGTGCCTGCTTCAGCCGACTTCTCCACTTAGGACGAGAGAGGATATCGTCGGTGCGTATAACCTAATGAAAGAAAAGGAGGCGGATTCGGTGGTCTCTGTTTGTGAGACCGATCACTCTCCGTTGTGGTCGAATACGCTTCCTTTGGATCTTTCCTTATCAGGGTTCATTTCTGATGACATATTGAGCACACCGAGACAGCAGCTGCCTGTCTATTATCGGCTGAACGGTGCGATTTATCTTGTGAAAACGAGTCATCTTTCTGACAGGGTAGACCTCTATCACGATCGCAGCTACGCGTATGTCATGGACAAACGACATTCTATTGATATAGATGATGAGATGGATTTTAAGATAGCTGAAATGTTATTGAATTAATGACAATGATTCAAAGCCACAAAATGTTTTTGTGGCTTTTTGTTATTTAGATAAAAGGTTAAAAATTTTGTTGAAATGCCGATATCAATAATATAAAACTCAAGGGGATGGAAATATGAACAGGATAGGAGAGTCAGTAAACAAAGTTGCAAATGTGGGACAGCCATTACAATCAAAAAAAATTACGGATCATACAGCACAGGTATCAATAGGAGTAGCGGAACAAACTGTAAAACCTACAAAAGAGCAAATGGAAAAAGCTGTGAAGGGAATAAATGATTTCCTTCGGCCCACATCTGCCCATTTAAAGTTTGAATTCCATGAAGACTTGGAAGAATATTACGTCACAATTGTCGATGAAGTATCGAAAGAAGTCATCAAAGAAATTCCTTCAAAAAAGCTGCTTGATTCTTATGCCGCAATGACTGATTTTCTTGGAATGTTAATGGACCAAAAAGTGTAAGGAGTGAAGAGTAATGCGAATAGGCGGATTAGCTAGTGGAATGGATATAGATTCAATTGTCAGAGATTTAATGAGAGTTGAAAAAATGCCTCTGGATCGTTTAAAACAAAACAAACAGACACTGGAATGGCAAAGGGATGATTATCGTTCAATGAATGCTTTGTTGTTGGATTTTAGAACAAAGCTCAACAACATGAAATTTACAACGAATTATAGAGCAAGAACGGTTACAAGCTCAGATGACTCCCGGGTAACAGCAACGGCATCCAGTGCTGCGAATCAGGGAACATATTCTATTACAGAAGTTAAACAACTCGCTGCAGCAGAAACCTGGGTAACTTCTAGTATCGATGATGGAGTGTCTAAGGTTGATCCTACAAAATCCCTGAAAAGTCAAAGTGGAGATTTTGTCAGTGGCTTGACCTGGGAGACAGGAGCAATTGGTTCACAAACTGTGACGGGTGATGGAACTGCAGTTCTTCAAGTGCAGTTGACAGGGGATGAACAGGTTCTAAACAAGCCACTTCAAATGTCAGTGAAAGTAAATGGCAAAGGATACGAAGTGATCGATCAGGGAGCAGCGTTTACAGGAACGAATCAAGTTAAAGTAGCTGCGAATGGCGAGGTCACATTCAGTGAAAATGTGACAGCAGGAGCTACCGTAAAAGTTGATTATATTACGGATAAAAAGGTGCAGGAAGGCACGTTGGCGGTAGGTGCAGACAGCTATCAATTGGTCAAAAAAGGAATTATCACAGATGGTTTTTCTCTTTCTTTGGATGGTGGTCCACCGGTAACAATGGGAGCAGTAGATCCGGATACGAATGAAGCACTGCTGGGGTCTATTGGTAAAATTAACGTCGAAACTGGAAAAATAACATTTAACGAGCCAAGGGCTGCTGAAACGGCCATCAGTGTCAGCTATAAGCAGGAGTATACTCATTTATCTGTTGGCTCTTATACATCAACGTCTGGTGGCCAGCCTAATGAGGAGAACTTTTTGATTGAATCATCACAGTCCCTTAATCAGGTGTTTTCAAAAGTAAATTCAAGTAACGCAGGAGTTTCAATGTTTTTGGATAATGTTACTGGCCAAGTCTCAATGATGCGTAAAGAAACAGGAGACTTTTATCCTTCTGTTCCTCAAGATCCCCCGGTTGCTGATGATATCATTGTTGGTGGGTCTTTCGCTACTTCATTAAAATTAACAGCAGGTGACATAACAAAAACCTCTGGACAAAATGCTGTTTTTACAATTAATGGTCTAGAGACTTCCAGAAATTCGAATACTTTTACAATGAGTGGTGTAACTTTCACATTAAAAGAAGAATTTACTTCTGGTCCTCCTGCCACACTCTCAATTAATAATGATGGAAATCAAGTGTTTGAATCTATTAAATCTTTTGTAGAGAATTACAACACACTAATTGGTGGAATTGATTTAAAATTAAACGAAGAGAAGTACCGTTCATATAAGCCGCTTACAGATGAACAGCGATCAGAGCTTTCTGATAAACAACAAGAACAATGGGATGATAAAGCAAAAAGTGGATTAATTCGACGTGATCCTACTTTAACAAATGCTCTTTCTTCCATGCGAATAGATTTCTACAATCCAGTCGCAAATGAAGGAACAGACCCTTTGTTGAATCAACTAGCCATGATTGGTATTAGAACTACATCGAATTTTAGAGAAGGTGGTAAACTAGAAATCAATGAAGCGAAATTAAAAGAGGCAATTAATAATAATCCAGAGGCTGTTGAAGCGTTGTTTATTGGAGCTGCTTCTAGTACAAATGAATCTGAACAAGGTATTATTCACAGACTTTCAGATACTGTGACTGAAACATTAGATCGACTTAGAGATAAAGCCGGCAATCAATTTTCCACACTCCAAAATTATGCGATTGGAAAAAGTATTTTTAATGTTGATGAAAGAATTCAACGTTTTGAAGACCGGTTGATTCAAGTTGAAAATAGATATTGGGCGCAATTTACAGCCATGGAACAGGCTGTGAATAGAGCTAATTCTCAGGGAATGTACTTAATGCAACAATTTGGAATGGGTCAGTAAACAGATAAGGAAGTGAAATGATGTTGAAAAATCCTCAACAGGCATATGCAAATAACTCTGTAAATACAGCTTCCCCCGGTGAGCTTACATTAATGCTATACAATGGATGTTTAAAGTTTATAAAACAGGCAGAGATTGCTATTGAAAAAGGAAATGCAGAACAAAAAAATATCAACATTCAAAAAGCACAGGCGATTTTAAGAGAATTAATGATTACATTGAAACAAGAGCATGAAATTGCTAAAAACATGCTTTCTTTGTATGAATTCCTGATTAGCCGGTTGATTGAAGCAAATATACAAAGCAGTGTAGATATATTAAACGAAGTATCCAGTTTCGTAACTGAATTCAGGGATGTTTGGAAGCAGGTTATTCAAGAGAATAGAAAACTTCAGCAGGTTGGTGCAGGTGGAATAGTATAAATGGTCATTCAGGAGTGCCATCAAATTACAAATCGATTATTTATCCTACTCCAGTCTGACGAGGCCGTTGACCGGGATAAGTTGATCACACAGATTAATCATTTGTTGGATGAACGGGAAAAATTGTTGCCAAATGTTTGCGCACCTGAAACTGATTATGAGAGAGAGTTAGCTGACGAAATTATTAAATGGAATCAGGTTATTGAGAAAAAACTTACAGATATAAAAAATGATGTCCGGAAAAAAATATTATTAACTGCTGAAAAGAAAAAGTCCTCAAATAAATATACAAATCCTTATGGAGAAATGGAATCTAAAGACGGCATGTTTTACGATAAACGTAATTAAGACATAAGGAGTGAGTATATGGATATTGCAGCAATGTCAGTGGTTTTAAACCATTCTCAACTTAAACAGGGTGCCAGTATTGAACTTGTAAAAAAAGCCATGGATCATTCAGAGCAGCAGGGGGCCGCACTTGCTGAAATGTTAAATTCAATAAAAGTACCTCATCCGGACCTGGGAAATCGCATTGATTTAAAGGGCTGATGAAAAGTCCCTCTGTATAAAGTTGCAGGGGGACTTTAGTTATTATTTAGATTGAAAATATGAATGTAGAGGATTTACAAGAGAAAAAAATTATATAGGAGTCTGTTATGACGAAAAATTACAATTTTAGTATCGCAGGCCATCCGAGTATTTATGAAGAAAGGCCATCAGAAAGACAGTTGAAAATTGAGTTTTCAACGCCTGATGTTGTAAATAAAAATACAGGAATAATGATTTTAGTGCCGGGATTTGGAGCTCATATAGATTCAAATGTCTATAAAAAAATGAGGGACTTATTCGCGGACACATATAACCTCGTCGTCCTCCAAGTTGAGTATTTTGGAAGTTCTTTCATGCAAAACTCGCATGAGATCGAAGGTATTAAACTTGATTTTCTTACTGAAGATGAACTGGTTCAAATTAACACCGGACAGGTAAAATTATTTGAATTGGTTGCAACGAAATCAATAAAAATAAGAACAAATGCAAAATTAGATGAATCTCTAAGTGATTTTAATGATATGGGTTATATGCAGGCGATAGATATTATCACCGCTATAGAAGCAGTGAAGTTAATTCTCGAGGATAACAAGGTTACCTATGACAAATCTAAAGTGATTGGATACGGACATTCTCATGGTGCGTATTTACTCCATTTAGTTAATACAATTGAACCGGATTTACTCTCATTACTAGTAGATAACTCTTCTTGGTTAGTTCCAGGGTATCTGACAGCAGAGCGAGATCTTTATAAACAACTTGGTCAAGCAGTTATACATATAAAATATAAATATCTGGCACAAGATTTTTTTAGGTATAAAGAAATCCATGATTTATCAAAAATGTACTTAAATCATATCAATAATTGTAAGATTATCGCTTTTCAGGGAGACTCAGATCCACTGGTTAATCATCTTAAAAAGCAGGAATGGTTAGCCTCAATTGATCACACGACATATTTTCAAATAGGTAAAGGTGAGATAGATAACAAGATATTCTTCTCGAATGGACATGGTCTGGATGCAGATTTCATTCTATTATTTGAAAAAGCAATGCATATATCTGATGCTACTCCGCCTGTTATACCTGCATTAGATCATCAAAAAAAGTACAGGAACAGTTCATTGATATACTTGAAAACAGATGGTTTACCTAAATATAAATTTAATCATGACCAATAGGTTTTTCATTCATTTGATTATTCTATATAAAAAACTTTTCATTATAAATAATCAGGAGGAATTTCATTTTCATGAAAGAAAATGTGTATTTTTTGTGATTTGGTTAATTGGAACTACAAAACATCAAACATCTTCCGATAATACTTAAGGACAGATTGAAATTACTGGAGGATGGAAGATGGACATCAGGACGAGACTTGTGGCGGCATTTAGTGTGATGGCGCTAGTTATGTTAATGTTGGGGGCTGTGAGTATATATGCGTTGCAGCTGGTGGATCAGAATGGTAATGAAATGTATGAGCAGCGGGTTCTGCCCAATGCGATTTTAATGGATATTACGCGTCTTGCTGAGAATACGCGGGTGCAGATGGTGAGTGCGGCTCTTTATGAGAATCCTGAACTGACGCAATCTGCAGAGAATAATATGGGACGGATTGAGGAGTTAGTGGCTGCTTATAAGGCAGCGGGTGTGCACGGTAGTGAAGTGGACATGGTCGCTAATTTTGAGGCTTCGTGGGCAAAGTTTACGGATGCTGTAAAGAGTGATATTGCGTTGATTGAAGAGCGCAAATTCGAAGAGGCTGAGAAGGGACTTCAGAGTTCCGGCACGCTCTTTGCAGTGGCCCAGGGAAATCTCCTCCAGCTGAAGATCCGGAATGAGGAGAAAGCTGCAGAGCTGGATGCGACAAATGGTGAGATTTATGTGGCGAATCGTAATCTTGTGATTGGAATGGGTATCGCTGCACTTATTTTGGCTATTGGTCTGGGTACATTTATGGGGCAGCGGATTGGCCGGGCGGTAAAACTGGCTTCCTTAAGAATGGAACAGATTGCGGAAGGTGATTTGACCGGTGAACCGCTGGTGACGAAACGCAGGGATGAGATCGGCAGTCTGATTCGAGCTGAAAATAAGATGCAGCATCAGCTGGCTGAAGTGTTACAGAAAATCAATGCGGCGACCACTCATGTGGCGATGCAGAGTGAGGAACTGACACAGTCAGCTAATGAGGTGCGTGAAGGCAGTGAACAGATTGCCGTGACGATGCAGGAATTGGCTTCAGGGTCTGAGGCGCAGGCAAATCATTCAGGTGATCTGTCTGAAAAGATGGATGGTTTTGCAGTGAAGGTGCAGAAAATGAGTCAGCAGAATCAAGATATTACCAAGCGTTCTGAATATGTCATTAAAAGTGCTGAAGAAGGTTCAGAGATGATGGAGGCTTCGGTTCATCAGATGATGATTATTGATCAGGTGATGGCTGAGACGGTTGATAAGGTTAAGGGCCTGGATCAGCAGACCAATGAAATTTCGAGGCTTGTGAATGTGATTCGTGATGTGGCAGAGCAGACAAACCTGCTGGCACTTAATGCGGCGATAGAGGCGGCACGTGCCGGAGAGAATGGTAAAGGATTTGCTGTTGTGGCAGATGAGGTTCGAAAGCTGGCTGAACAGGTATCCAAATCAGTAAGTGAAATTACAGGATTTGTTGGTGGGATTCAGCATGAATCTGGATTGGTTGTGGAATCTTTGGAAAAGGGCTACAAAGAAGTCAATGAGGGAACACAAAAAATCTCCGGAACGGGTGAAAAGTTTCATGAAATTCACCGTGCTATTGAAGGAATGATCGGTAAGATTGCTGATGTGTCGGTGAGCCTCACTTCTATAAACGAAGACAGCCAAATGATGAATGCCTCTATCCAGGAGATTGCCTCCGTTTCAGAAGAAGCGGCTGCCGGAATTGAAGAAACAGCTGCCTCCAGTCAGCAGTCTCTCAGCACAATGGAAACGATCTCTGCAAGTGCAGATGAACTCGCGAAGCTTGCTGAAGGGCTGTCGGATGAGGTTGGGAAGTTTAAATTGAATTAATTTCTACTCTGTTTAGATGTTATTTGAACAGTTAAGAAATGAGGAACGGACACGTCAATTTAATGGTGTGTCCGTTTTTCATTTATGGAAACAATTAATAAAACTGAATTTTGTAAATGTTTGTTCTTCTTTGGTGATCCGTTGTACAATTAGATGGAGAAGTCGTGTTTGAAGGAGAGTGACATCGATGAAATACCGGCAGCTGGGAAATACCGATTTCAGAGTGAGTGAAGTCAGCTTCGGAACATGGGCGATCGGTGGTGCGTGGGGTAAAAAAGATGACCGTGAATCACTGCGGGCCCTGCATTACGCGATTGATCGTGGCGTAAACTTTTTTGATACGGCTGATGTATATGGCGACGGCCACAGCGAAGAGCTGCTGGCAAAAGCAACGAAGGGTCAGGAAGAACATATTCATGTCGCGACGAAATTTTGCCGTGCAGGTGATATTTATGATCCGAAAACGTATGAAATGCCGCAGGTTGAGGCATATTTAGATGCAAGCTTAAAAAGGCTGGAGCGGGAACGCGTTGATTTGTATCAAATTCACTGCCCGCCAAAAGCGATTTTGGAGGATGGCAGTGTGTTTGACGTCCTCGATGACCTGACGCGTAAAGGGAAAATACGGTATTACGGTGTTAGTGTCGAAACAGTAGAGGAAGGATTGATCTGTCTTCAGCATCCAAACGTTAGAAGTCTACAGGTGATCTTTAATGTTTTCAGACAAAAGCCGCTTGAGGAGCTTTTCGGTGAAGCCCATAAAAAAGGCGTCGGCATTATTTCAAGGGTGCCGCTTGCGAGCGGGCTGCTGACCAACAAATTCACAAGTGACCATCAGTTTGAAGAAGACGATCATCGCCGTTTCAATGAAAACGGTGAACAGTTTAACGTTGGGGAAACATTTGCAGGCCTCGGCTTTCAAAAAGGTGTCGAGCTGACGAAAAAGCTGGAATGGATGGAAGAAGGCCGCGGCAACATGGCACGCGCTGCCCTGCGTTACATTCTCGACCAGCCTGAAGTCAGCTGCGTCATCCCTGGGTTTAAAAACCAGGCCCAGATCGAAGAAAACTTAAATGCCCTTCATACCCCGTCATTTAGCGGAGCAGAACTGAATAAATTACGTGATTTTTACCATAACGAAGTACATGATCATATCAGGGGTGCTTACTAATGAAGTTGGCTGAAGTGGAAGATGGCGACTCCTGCGTCAAAGAGGTTCACCGCCCGGCCGCGGAAAGCGCCATCTGCAGCGGAAGCCAACGTTTCAAAAAGACAGATAATAACTTGACATCAAACCAAATAAATGTCTATAAATTCGACAAAAAATTAATAAAATATTTACGGTTAAGCAGGAGATTGCAAGGGTAGAGGAGAAATAGATAGTATAGCTTTTATGATTTAAAGGAGGAGTTCACATGTTGAATTATAATGTCAGAGGAGAAAATATCGAGGTAACTCCAGCAATCCGCGAATACGTGGAGAAGAAAATCGACAAGCTAGAGCGCTATTTCAACGATACACCTGATGCCAACGTGCATGTTAACCTAAAGGTGTATAACGATAAACAAACGAAAGTGGAAGTCACGATTCCAATGCCACGACTTACCCTTCGTGCTGAAGAGCGTCATGAAGAAATGTATGCTGCGATTGATCTGATCTTAGATAAATTAGAGCGCCAGATCCGCAAACATAAAACTAAAGTAAACCGTAAATTCCGCGAAAAAGGCAATGAGCCTGAATTCTTCGCAACAAGCGTAGATGCGGAAAACGGAATTGAAGAACTTGAGCCGGTAGCAGTCGGCGCAGATGATGACGGAGACGACAGCGAATTCGACATCGTGCGTACAAAAACATTCAACCTGAAACCAATGGACAGCGAAGAAGCCGTCCTTCAAATGAACATGCTGGGCCACAGCTTCTACGTCTTCACTGATGCAGAATCAAACGGCACAAACATCGTCTACAAACGTAAAGACGGCAAATACGGGCTGATCGAAACAGAAGCCTGAGCCTGAAACATAACAAAAAGAAACGTCCCTTAATGGGGGCGTTTTTTTGATTCTGGTGGAAATGTTGAAAGGAGGATAGTTTCTGTTGTAAGAGAGCGTGATTCTGTTATAAGGCTCGGGATTCAGAAGCGAATTGTTGATAGGGTAGTGATTTCTGTTGATAGCCGCTGGATTGTTGTTAAAGTAGTGGTGGTTTCTGTTGATAGGGTGACAATTTCTGTCGATGGATGTACTGCTGTTGGAGCGGCTTGGTTTTGTGTTACTAAAGGTGAGTAAGTTGTTGTTAGAAGCAGAGTTTCTGTTGTAAGAGAGCGTGATTCTGTTGTAAGGCTCGTGATTCAGAAGCGAATTGTTGATAGTGTAGTGATTTTTGTTGATAGCCGCTGGATTGTTGTTAAAGTAGTGGTGGTTTCTGTTGATAGGGTGACAATTTCTGTCGATGGATGTACTGCTGTTGGAGCGGCTTGGTTTTGTGTTACTAAAGGTGAGTAAGTTGTTGTTAGAAGCAGAGTTTCTGTTGTAAGAGAGCGTGATTCTGTTGTAAGGCTCGTGATTCAGAAGCGAATTGTTGATAGTGTAGTGATTTTTGTTGATAGCCGCTGGATTGTTGTTAAAGTAGTGGTGGTTTCTGTTGATAGGGTGATAATTTCTGTAGATGGATGTGCAGCTGTTGGAGCGGCTTTGTATAAATCATCAGCATGATTTTTGCCTTTTCTGCTCCGCATGGTACAATAAAGGGTGATTATTTTATAAAGGAAGTGCCGATATGCAAGTAGTTGGACGTAATGAACCGTGCCCGTGCGGCAGCGGTAAAAAATATAAAAAATGCTGTGCATCAAAAAAAGTCGTGAATCTGCAAACCCTCCTTGTCAACGAACAAATGGATCTGCAGCTGGCTTTTTTAAATGAAGGTAAAGCACCAAATCCACAGAACAACAAGGATTCTTACCAGTACATTCTCGAAGAAACGCAGGATGTGTTTGGCGAGCCTCAATTTTTAACCGTTTATTTAACCTACTTATTTGGCTTAAGAGAAACACCTTCTCATTGGGAAACTTTCCTGGATGAGCGTATTCCTCAAATGGAAAGACCTCGCATGAAGGAGCTCGCTTCTGAGTGGAGACAGCCGGTTTCAGTTGTGGCTGACGTTGGTGAAATGGATGAAGCAACACGTGAGGTCCAGATGACGGATCTGCTTGATGGAACGGTATATGATGTGATCATTCCGGAATTCCATTCATGGGCATCGATCGACTTTTTATTCACGTATCTGCTCCCGCTTGAGGATAAATGGGTGCCGTATGGCTTCATGTTCCCGTCTGTTTATACGAAGGATGAAAAATCAACACTCGTCAACCGTTTACAAGCAATGCCGAATCGCGATGAATTACTTACTGATGAAGGTATAGTTTCCGTGATCACGGCTCTCGTTGGACGTGACGAAGCGGAGGGTGATGACTGGCTTGCAGGAATGCTTTCAGAGCTTGAAGGCAATGAAGATCAGCAGAACGCGCTTCATGAAATGAAGGCGTACTGGGATGGACAGGGAGATGACTCGCTTCCGTTATTCGCGTGTCACTTAGCTGCAGATTATTTTGCCGAACACGGAGAGAAAATCCGCAAACCGCAAACCTATCTGGCTGCGATTTCCTACCTCATGTCACAGCACGCAACCGATACACCACTGACCCAAAAAGAAGCCGGTGAAGCCTTTGACGTCACCGCTTCAAGTGTGTCGTCAGCTGTAAGAAAGATTGAAGACTGGTTTATGGAAGAATTGAGTGAGTTTAAGAAATAAGTGAGAGCACATGGCTGAGGCTGTGTGCTTTTTCTAATGGGGGACGGAGCGGGTGTTCTTTTTTCTGAGCTCTGTCCCTCATTTATGAAAAAGGACCAGGCGCTCCGACCCCATGATCCTCCCAGGCGGAGCGCAGTGCCCCGCCCCCTGGCAATCACTGTCTGGAATTTTCTCAACATTTCAACTATAATGAACGGGTGATGTTTTTCGGAATTCGAAATAAAGGAGTGTTGAGTATATGAATCAGGATTATTTGTATCATCCGTTTGCGTCTCAGCGGAATACGGTGTTTGCGAAGCGTGGGATGGTGGCGACGTCTCAGCCGCTTGCTGCTCAGGCGGGGCTTGAGATTTTGCAGAAGGGTGGCAATGCGATTGATGCGGCGATTGCGACGGCTGCTGCGTTGACGGTTGTGGAGCCGACGTCTAATGGGATTGGCGGGGATGCGTTTGCCCTGGTCTGGACGAAAGGGAAGCTGCATGGTTTAAATGCCAGTGGACCGGCGCCGCAGTCGATTTCCATTGAAAAACTGAAGGAAAAAGGGCATGATAAAATGCCGGTGTTTGGTGTGGAGCCTGTAACGGTTCCGGGCGTTCCGGCCGCTTGGGCTGAGCTTTCTGACAAGCATGGAAAGCTTCCATTTGAGGAGCTGTTACAGCCGGCGATTCGTTTAGCTGAAGAGGGGTATCCGGTTTCACCGATCCTCGGGAAGTACTGGAAGCTTGCAGCGAAGAAGTTTCAGGAGATTTTTAAGGGTGATGTGTATAAGCCTTGGTTTGATACGTTTACACCGGATGGTAAGATTCCTGAAATCGGTGAGATGTTCACGTCAAAAGGTCATGCGGATACGTTAAAGGAAATTGCTGCAACGAAGGCTGAGAGCTTTTACCGCGGGGCACTTGCTGAAAAAATTGATACATATATGAAGGAGCATGGCGGCTATTTAGCGAAAGAGGATCTGGCGGATTTTGCACCTGAATGGGTGGAGCCGGTTTCTGCAAATTACCGCGGTTATGATGTGTGGGAAATTCCGCCGAACGGTCAGGGAATGATTGCTCTGATGGCGCTCAATATTGCGAAGGGCTTTGAGTTTAATGAATTTCAGAGCGCGGACAGCTATCATAAGCAGATTGAAGCGATGAAGCTTGCGTTTACAGATGGAAAAGCGTTTATTACTGAGCCTGAGGATATGCCGATTTCAACAGAGGAGCTGCTGTCTGACGGGTACGCTGAGAAACGCCGCGCGCAGATTGGTGAAGAGGCTTTGAATCCTGAGCCGATGGCGCTTCCTAAAGGTGGCACGGTTTATTTAGCGGCGGCTGATGATGAGGGGAATATGATTTCCTATATTCAGAGTAATTATATGGGCTTTGGATCGGGTGTGGTGATTCCGGGTACGGGAATTGCGCTGCAGAACCGCGGGCATGATTTCAGCCTGGACCCTGAGCATCCGAATGCCTTGAAGCCTGGTAAGCGGACGTATCATACGATTATTCCGGGCTTTTTAACGAAGGATGGAGAGCCGGTTGGACCGTTTGGCGTGATGGGTGGATATATGCAGCCTCAGGGACATTTTCAGGTGGCGGTCAATACGATTGATTTTCATTTAAATCCACAGGCGGCACTTGATGCGCCGAGATGGCAGTGGATCAATGGAAAAACGGTTCACGTTGAGCCGCATTTTCCAAATCATTTAGCGCAGGCACTTGTGCGCAAGGGACATACGATTCAGGTAACGACAGACGGCGGATCGTTTGGCCGCGGTCAGATTATCTGGCGTGACCCAAAAACAGGTGTGCTTCGCGGGGGAACGGAATCCCGTACAGATGGACATATTGCAGCGTGGTGATGAAAAGTGAGTAAACAAAGTGGATTATTTATGGCGTTTTTCAGGGTAGGGATCTTTGGTTTCGGAGGAGGCCCTTCCTCGATTCCGCTCGTTCATAAGGAAGTTGTGGAGCAGTATAAATGGATGAGTGATGAAGAGTTTTCAGATGTACTCGCGCTCGGTAACGCAATGCCGGGGCCGATTGCAACGAAAATGGCAGGCTATATCGGGTATCGTGTAGGCGGCGTGGTCGGGATGATCAATGCAGTGCTGGCCACAACGATGCCTTCGGTCGTGGCGATGATTCTATTGCTGACCGTGTTAAATGCGTACCGGGACGTTGCCTGGGTAAACGGGATGGCTGCTGCGGTTGTACCGGTTGTCGGGGTGATGCTGGCCGTTTTGACGTGGGATTTTGTGAAGAAATCCAAAGGTGCGCTCGGCTGGGGCCTCGCGATTGTGATGATCGCGGGAAGCCTTGTGCTGCTTGAGGTGCTTGGCGTGCATCCGGCGATTGTGATTCTGGCGATTTTACTGTATGCCCTTCTTTTCGGTGGGAAGAGAGGTGCGAAGGCATGATTTACTGGGAAATCTTTTTAGCATTTTTTATTCCGGGAATATTAGGTTACGGCGGTGGTCCGGCTTCGATTCCGCTCGTTGAAAATGAAGTGGTGGACCGTTACGGCTGGATGACGACGCAGGAATTTTCAGAGGTGCTGGCACTCGGAAATTCACTGCCGGGTCCGATCGCAACGAAGATGGCAGGATATATCGGTTATGCGGAAGGCGGCATTTTGGGTGCAGGTGTTGCGCTGTTTGCAACCGTTGCGCCGTCACTCATTTTAATGGTCGTACTTTTAGGACTTATTATGAAATATAAAGACTCGCCACGCGTGAAAAAAATGTCTACGCTTGTGCGCCCGACCATTGCGGTGCTGCTGGGCGTGATGACGTGGGGGTTTTTCGCAGATGCGATTGAGGCGAGTGGCACGGTTCAGACGGTCGTGCTGGCTGTGATCAGCTTTGTGCTGCTGGAGCGTTTTAAAGTTCATCCGGCTTTTGTCATTGCCGGGGCGCTGGTTTATGGAGCGGTTTTCTTAGGGTAAACAAAAATAGTTTATGTTGAGGGAGTGTTGATGATGACGTATTCCATTGTTGCGTATGATCCGGTTGAAAAAGAATGGGGCGTGGCGACGCAGTCAAAGTTTCTGGCGGTTGGTGCAGTCGTTCCGCATGCGGTGGCAGGTGTTGGAGCGGTCGCGACCCAGTCGTATGCCAATACGTCGTATGGACCAGAGGCGATGACGTACATAATGGCTGGTAAAACGGCTGAGGAAACGATCAAGCTGCTGACGGATGAAGATGAAGACCGTGATTTCCGGCAGGTCGGGATCATTGATAATCAGGGGAATCCAGCAACATTTACAGGCTCAAGATGTTACGACTGGGCAGGCGGCGTTACGGGTAAGCATTATGCGGTACAGGGGAATATTCTCGTGGAAGGCACTGTGGAAGCGATGGCAAGAGCGTTTGAAAACGCGGAAGGAAGCCTGGCTGAGCGGATGCTTGCCTCTCTTGCAGCGGGTCAGGCAGCTGGAGGAGATTCACGCGGTCAGCAATCCGCCGCGCTTTTAGTTGTGAAGGATAAAGGCGGCTATGGCGGCTATAATGACCGTTACATTGATCTCCGTGTTGATGATCACGCCACACCGGTTGATGAACTGATCCGCATTTACCGCATGCACCAGCTTTATTTTGCGAAAGCGAAGAAAGAATTCGTGGCGAAAGTTGAGGGTGAAGTCGAGCGAAAACTTGAGCTGCAGCTAGCACGCCACGGCTACTTAAAAGATGGCATGTCCATCCATCAGGCGCTGCGCAACTACCTCCACACGGAAAACTTCGAAATGCGCGAGCAGGCAGAAGGCTACGTGGATATGGAAGTTGTGGAGTATATGGAGAGAAGTTAAAAGTGTGGCCGAATCCTTAATGGGGTTCGGTTTTCTTTTTGTTGTGTGGAAAGATATTAGGTGAGGTCCACACAATAAAGCTTGAGGTCCGCAAAATGATTGGGAAATTCTGTCTGATTAGAGCACATCTCCTCAAGCTACCTATACTACAGCGGGATATCACCGTTCTTAATCCAAGCGCAGCGTCCAGTGAAGCAAGTCTTGGGTAACAGTGGGTGCGCGGTATTGTTGTAAAGGGGCGTTTTTCTGTTGTAAGAGAGCGAGGATCTGTCGTAAGAGGTGAATCGGATGCGGAGTTTGTTGTTAGAGGAGGAAAGGCTGTCGCTAGGTGGGGAGTTTTTGTTGATAGGTTAGAGATCTCTGTTGATTTGTATGGAATTTTTGTTGATGGATATTTTGGAGAATTTTCCGTTAAAATAATTGAATAAATATGGAATTAATAATAAAATTGAATCAGTTCAGAAAGGAGATGTTGTATGCATTTTACAGAGCGAAATGAATCGTTAAAATATCAGGAATTACTCGCGCTGCGAAGGCGATTGCCGGAGCACCACCCCTCCCAACATGAGATTGTTAAAAGAATTATCCCTCATGAAGCAGGCCTGCATGGTGAACAATATTTTGACAAAATCACACAGCCGCTGCTAAATCCTCATTGTGTAAATCTACGAAATATCACCCTATTTGCTTTTTCAGAACCCATCCAAATTGACTCTCTATTTATTACGCCCAATTTTATATTAATCTGTGAAATTAAAAATATGGTAGGATCCCTGTTCTTTGACTATAAGGGAGGCGGTATGAGTCGTTCTATCAGCGGTGTTGAGGAGTTTTTTGCATGTCCGGTTACCCAGGTGGAGAGACATAAAGACGGACTCGAACAGCTGTTGTCAGAGATCGGTGTTCGCATACCAGTCATTGAACTGGTTGTTTATACGAATAGTAAGGTCAAGTTTACGGTAAAAGAAAATGAACTGTTTCTTTATCAAAAAATCATTCGTATTGAAAAGCTGAATCGAAAAATCCGGCAATTATATGAGATCTATCCAAATAAAAAGTTGAACATGAATGAATTGAATCATCTGAAAGGTCTTTTGTTGAGGAAAGCAGTGAAACCGACGAGAACACCACTACTGGAATCGCTATCCATTAGTGAAAAAGATATAAAAACAGGCGTTTTGTGCCTATCGTGTCATCAGCGGCTTTTGATGGTTCATGGTGGTTGGAAATGTATGACATGTTTTGAGGGGAATGGTGATGCTTTTCAACAATCGGTTATGGACTACTTTATTTTGTTAAAAGATTATGCAAATACGCGTGAACTTCAGCTGTTTTTGGATATGAAATCGATTCGGGATACAGGGGAGAGGATTAAGCCATTGAAGCTTACGAAGGTGGGCAATCAACGGCCGTCTATATTTCAGAGCCCACTTCACTTTGTGAAGAAAGGTTAAACAGGATATTTTAATGTTGATCGCACTAATTTGGATGGAGCCGCAAACCAGGTTCCCAAGTTTATTCCTGTGTCACACCAACAAAGCAATCTGTCGCTAGCTTGCAAGTTTCTGTTGTAAAGTCGGTTGTTTCTGTTGATCGGCTTCCACAAACAGGCTCAAACTGTCGCTAGGGTGAGTTTTTTTGTTGGAAGGAGTCGGCGGAATGTTGATGTTTAACTGGTTTCTGTCGATCGCAGGTGTTTTTTTGTCGTAAGACTAACCAGGGGCCCTTCGAATATGCCTGCGTCACACCAACAAATCAATCTGTCGCTAGCTTGCAAGTTTCTGTTGTAAAGCCGGTTGTTTCTGTTGATCGGCTTCCTCAAGCTGGTTCAAACTGTCGCTAGGGTGAGTTTTTTTGTTGGAAGGAGTCGGCGGAATGTTGATAGCTAACTGGTTTCTGTCGATCGCGGGTGATTTTCTGTCGTTAGACTAACCAGGGGTCCCTCGAATAAGCCTGCGACACACCAAAAAAGCAATCTGTCGTTAGCTTGCAAGTTTCTGTTGTAAAGTCGGTTGTTTCTGTTGATCGGCTTCCACAAACAGGTTCAAACTGTCGCTAGGTTGAGTTTTTTTGTTGGAAGGAGTCGGCGGAATGTTGATGTTTAACTGGTTTCTGTCGATCGCGGGTGATTTTCTGTCGTAAGGCAAATTTCACGCAATCTTCTTCCTTCTTTACCCACACCCATCCCCCCTTTTCTTGTATCCCTTCTTATGTAATGGTAAGATAAGTACGTGTATCCATATGTTTAATGATTGCAAAGCAGGGGAATAAAATGTTCCGCTGATTTTGATAAGGAAGGATGGCGCTGGCTGTCCGTTAAATAAAGGAGCGTTAACATGCTTGGAATTTTAAACAAGGTGTTTGATGGGAATAAGCGTGATGTGAAACGGTTTGAGAAGACGGCTGAGCAGGTTGAGACTGCAGCGGTTGAGATGGATAAGCTGACGGATGATCAGCTTCGTGCAAAAACGGAAGAGTTTAAAGCGCGTTATGAAAAAGGTGAATCGACTGATGATTTGATGGTTGAAGCATTTGCGGTCGTGAAGGTTGGAGCAAAACGTGTGCTCGGACTGGATCCTTACCGCGTGCAGATCATGGGTGCGGCTGCCCTTCATGAAGGGAATATTTCTGAGATGAAAACCGGGGAAGGTAAAACACTGACTTCTACCATGCCGGTTTATTTAAATGCACTGACTGGGAAAGGTGTTCATGTTGTCACAGTCAACGAATATCTTGCCAGCCGTGATGCTGAGGAAATGGGTCAGCTGTATCAGTTTCTTGGACTGACAGTTGGGTTAAACCTGAACAGTATGGATAAGGACCAGAAGCGCGAGGCGTATCTGGCTGATATCACATATAGTACGAATAATGAGCTTGGGTTTGACTATCTTCGTGATAACATGGTGCTTTATAAAGAGCAGCGCGTTCAGCGTCCGCTTCATTTTGCCGTGATCGATGAGGTTGACTCGATTTTAATTGATGAAGCGCGTACACCATTAATCATTTCGGGTCAGGCACAGAAAAATACGCAATTGTATATTCAGACAAACGCATTTGTTCGTAATCTTCGAATCGATGAGGATTATACGTATGATGAAAAAACGAAGGGTGTTCAGCTGACAGAGGATGGAATTACAAAGGCTGAGAAAGCGTTCCGTATTGATAACCTGTTTGACTATGCTCACGTAACCCTGAACCACCACATTAATCAGTCGCTAAAAGCGCATGCGTCGATGAAGGCTGACGTAGATTATGTCGTGGAGGAAGGCAAGGTTGTGATCGTTGACCAGTTTACGGGTCGTTTAATGAAGGGCCGCCGTTACAGTGACGGTCTTCATCAGGCGATTGAGGCGAAGGAAGGTCTTGAGATTCAAAATGAATCGATGACGATGGCTTCGATCACGTTCCAGAACTACTTCCGTATGTATGAAAAGCTGTCCGGTATGACGGGTACTGCGAAAACGGAAGAAGAGGAATTCCGCAACATTTACAATATGCGTGTTGTGGTAATCCCAACAAATCGGGAAATCGTTCGTGATGACAAAGCGGATCTTATTTATGCCTCCATCAAAGGGAAATATGCCGCTGCGGTTGAAGATATTGCTGCACGTCATGAAAAAGGCCAGCCGGTGCTGGTCGGAACAGTAGCAATTGAAACGTCTGAAATCATTGCTAATGAGCTGAAGAAAAAAGGCATTCCGCACAACGTCCTGAATGCGAAAAATCATGGTCGTGAGGCGGAGATTATTGCTGATGCCGGTAAACGTGGTGCTGTGACGATTGCTACAAACATGGCTGGTCGTGGTACAGACATCAAACTTGGTGATGGTGTAAAGGAAATTGGCGGGCTTGCGGTCATCGGTACCGAGCGTCATGAATCACGCCGTATCGATAATCAGCTTCGTGGACGTTCAGGCCGTCAGGGAGATCCCGGTGTAACGCAGTTCTATCTTTCGATGGAAGATGATCTGATGCGCCGATTCGGGTCGGACAACATGAAAAACATGATGACCCGTCTTGGTATGGATGATTCGCAGCCGATCCAGAGTAAGATGGTCACCCGTGCCGTTGAATCTGCACAAAAGCGTGTTGAGGGTAATAACTTTGATGCGCGTAAGCAGCTTCTTGAATATGATGATGTGCTTCGTCAGCAGCGTGAAGTCATTTACACAGATCGGAACGAAATTCTGGATTCAGACAGCCTGCGCGGCATCATTGAGAAAATGATTGAGTCTACGGTTCACGGTGCAGTCGATGCACATGCACCAATGGTTGAGGAGACAGCGAAATGGGATCTGACAGGTCTTGAGCACTTCATTTTCGCGAACCTTCTGCCGGAAGGTGAAATTAAGGCATCTGACCTTGAAGGAAAATCGAATGAGGACATGAAGTCGTTTATCATGGATAAGGTTATGGCGCGTTACGATGCACGTGAGGAAGAGCTTGGCGAAAGAATGCGCGAGTTCGAAAAAGTAGTGCTTCTGCGTTCTCTCGATACGAAATGGATTGATCATATTGATGCGATGGATCAGCTTCGTCAGGGAATCCACCTTCGTGCGTACGGTCAGATTAATCCGCTTCGTGAATACCAGAATGAAGGCTTCGCGATGTTTGAAGCGATGCAAGAGTCTGTAAACGAAGAAGTAACCAAGTATATTATGAAAGCGGAAATCCGCAGCAACCTTGAGCGTCAGGAAGTCGCAAAGGGTCAGGCGGTTAATCCTAAAGAAGAAGGCGCAACTAAGAAAAAGCCTGCACCGGTTCGCCGTGAAAATACAGTAGGACGGAACGATCCATGTCCATGCGGCAGCGGTAAGAAGTTTAAGAACTGTCACGGTGCCATTCAATAATTGATGATCAATAGAGTCCCGTACTTCATCAAGTACGGGACTTTCATGGGCACGCATTTAAAAATAGAAAATAAAGGTGGACTTTTGACATGGAATTATCAGATGTAAGAAACGAGCTCGAAAAAACAGCCAGCGTTTTGGCGGACTTCAGGGGGTCTCTTTGACTTAGAAAACAAAGAGGCACGACTGGCGGAAATTGATGAATTAATGGTGGAGCCTGATTTCTGGGATGACCAGCAAAAAGCACAGGGCATCATCAGTGAACAGAACGGCTTAAAAGATGTCGTAAATGGCTACCATAACCTCGTTGATACGCAGGAAAATCTTGAGTTAACGCTTGAACTGCTTCGTGAAGAGCCTGATGAGGATATGAAGGCAGAGCTTGTGACAGAGCTGAAGGAATTCAGACAGACGCTTGATGAGTTTGAGCTGCAGCTTCTGTTGAGTGAGCCTTATGATAAAAACAATGCCATCCTGGAGCTTCACCCGGGTGCAGGTGGAACAGAGTCTCAGGACTGGGGTTCTATGCTTTTGCGCATGTATCAGCGCTGGGGTGAAAAGCGTGGCTTCAAGGTGGAGACGCTTGACTATCTTCCGGGAGATGAAGCCGGTATTAAATCAGTTACGCTTTTATTTAAAGGGCATAACGCTTACGGTTATCTGAAGGCTGAGAAAGGTGTACACCGTCTCGTCCGGATTTCTCCGTTCGATTCATCAGGCCGTCGTCATACATCGTTTGTATCGTGTGACATTATGCCGGAATTTAATGATGAAATTGAAATCGAAATCCGCACAGAGGATCTGAAAGTCGATACGTACCGTGCAAGCGGCGCCGGCGGTCAGCACATCAATACAACCGATTCAGCGGTCCGGATCACGCACATTCCAACTGGTTCCGTTGTATCGTGTCAGTCTGAGCGTTCCCAGATTAAAAACCGGGATCAGGCGATGAAGATGCTGAAAGCTAAGCTTTACCAGTTGAAAATCGAAGAGCAGGAGCAAAAACTTGCTGATATTCGCGGCGAGCAAAAAGAAATCGGCTGGGGAAGCCAGATCCGCTCTTACGTTTTCCACCCATACTCCATGGTGAAGGATCACCGCACGAGTACCGAATCCGGAAACGTACAGGGCGTAATGGACGGCGATCTGGATCCGTTTATCAATGCTTATCTGCGTTCGAAGATTACGAATTAAATGATTTGATGAGAGAGCCCAATTTTGTTTGGGCTCTTTTGCTTGTTGGAGTGGCATAGAGTAAGGCATATTGCACTGGGAGATGTGAGCAGCGTTCAATTTGTTGAAAAGGTGGGCGTTTCTGTCGTAAGCGGTGATGTTTCTGTCGATCGGCCTGGGAGCGGAAGTGATAATGTTAAAAGAGCAGGCTGAATTGTCGTAAGGAGCTGAGAAGTTGTTGTAAGAGAGGATGTTTCTGTTGAAAGGAAGATGAATTTTGTTGATTGTGTTGTACTGTCGGTTAGTACGTTAGTTAGCGTCGCCTTTTTTTGAGAGTGGCTAATTAATTTGCTGGTGAGTTGTTGAACAGTTGAGTTTAATCTTTGTCGTAAGCGCCGGCGTTTCGGTCGTAAGCGGTGATGATTCTGTCAATCGGTTTCAGACCGAGAGCGATAATGTTTAAAGAGCAGGTTAAATTGTTGTAAGGAGCTTAAAAGTTGTCTTAAGCAGTTATGTTTCTGTTGTTAAGACGACCGTTTCTGTTGATGCACGTCACGCCCGCTCTCATCTCCGCCTCCGCCTCCATCGCTATCCCGCTCTCATCCCCGCCTCCGCCTCCATCGCTATCCCGCTTCCATCCTCTCCCCGGCTTCAGCACCGTCGCATTCCCATCCCGTGCCTCCAGCTACCACAATCCTTTACCACACTAACGCTCTATCCTGACAGCATTCACACGGGCCGGACTTCGTGCTATACTGCAAAACGTTGTCGAACGTGTGAAGAAAGGATGAACGATTGATGAAAAAACGGAATCGGAGAGTACCGAAAGCGTCTGGAAAATGGCCTGTCGTGCTCGATTTTGTGTATATTTTAATTGGGGCGTTTTTTGTTGCAGTGGCGTTTAACGTGTTTCTTTTGCCGAATAATGTGGCATCCGGCGGAGTGAGCGGGATCAGTACCATTTTAAATGGGTTGTTTGATTGGCGGCCGGCTTACGTTCAGTATGCATTTAATATTCCTTTATTTATTGCCGGGTTGATCTTTCTTGGTCTTCAGTTTGGCTTAAAAACGGCTGTAGGCACAGTGGTGCTTCCATTTTACGTGCTGCTGACTGAAAGCTGGGAGCCTTGGACGGAGGATCCGCTGCTCGGTGCATTGTTCGGCGGAATTGGCG
Organism: Jeotgalibacillus aurantiacus; assembly: GCF_020595125.1. Classification (NCBI taxonomy): domain Bacteria; kingdom Bacillati; phylum Bacillota; class Bacilli; order Caryophanales; family Caryophanaceae; genus Jeotgalibacillus; species Jeotgalibacillus aurantiacus. The sequence goes on along the minus strand of NZ_JACNMS010000001.1, from coordinate 53,550 downwards.
TTGGGATAGGTTTAGGAATTGTATTTAGAGGTAAAGCATCTACAGGTGGAACAGACCTTGCCGCACAGATTATACATAAGTACAGCGGATTTGGTCTTGGGACGTGTGTTGCTTTTATTGACGGAATGATTGTGCTTGCAGCCGCACTCGTTTTTGACATTGAGGCGGGACTATATGCATTGATCGGCCTTTATGTAACGAGTAAAACGATTGATCTGGTACAAGTCGGGTTAAATCGTTCGAAAATGGTGCATATTATTACCAACCGTCAGGAAGAAATCAGTCAGGCTATTTTTGATGAAGTGGATCGGGGTGTAACAAAGCTGTCGGCGTATGGCGGCTATACAGATCACGAGCGTCCAATTTTAATGTGTGTCATTGATCAGACTGAATTTACAAGGTTGAAAAACGTAGTTAAAAAGATTGATCCGAAAGCATTTGTCATTGTAAATGATGCGTCCGAAGTCTTAGGTGAAGGTTTTAAAAGGGAATAGAATGTTATTTTGGAAAAAGAACCATTCACTTTCATTTATATAAAAGAAAGTGAATAATTGAAGAATGAGGTGAAGAAATGAAGAAATGGTGGTTAGCATTAGCTGCAGGGTCAGTCCTCGTCCTCGGTGCGTGTGGTGGTGGAGAGGAAGCGACCGATAGTGGATCAGGAGAAGAAGCATCTTCAGGTGAGCTGGATCCGCGCGAAATTTACGTTCAAAACTGTTCCGGCTGTCACGGTGATAATCTGGAAGGTGGTAGCGGCCCGAACCTGGAAGAAGTCGGATCACGCTACAGTTATGACGAAATTTTGGACATCATCCAAAATGGTAAAGGCCGTATGCCTGGCAATTTAATTGAAGGTGAAGAGGCAGAGGTTGTCGCACAATGGCTTTCTGAACAGCAATAAGGATGGAAAATAAAAGAGTCTTTTGCCTAAATTGGTAAAAGATTCTTTTTTTGTTGCAGTTAAGAAATATAAATGTAATATAAATATCGTTAACAAAAATTCTTAGAATGATATAATACTCTTGTGCCAAAAATTCGAGCTATTCCGTCCATGTTTGACAGATAGCTATTTATTCCTATAAATACAATGTTTTGGCGCTGTCGAATTGAATCTGCAGCCAGGCGAAGATCATCATAGAATGAAATACAGCGATAAGGTGAGTAATGATATGATCGAGATGAAAGAGGTTTACAAGAAATACCCGAACGGCATCATGGCTGCAAATGGGTTTGATGTTAAGATTCAACCCGGCGAATTTGTCTATGTTGTCGGACCGTCCGGAGCCGGTAAATCAACATTTATTAAAATGATGTACCGTGAAGAAAAACCGACGAAGGGTACCATTTCCGTTAATGGAATTGATATTGGCAGCTTAAAAAATAAGCGAGTGCCTTACTTAAGAAGAAACATCGGTGTGGTGTTTCAGGATTTTAAGCTTTTGAATAAGCTTACGGTTTATGAAAATGTCGCATTTGCCTTAGAAGTAATTGAGGAACAGCCAAAGGTAATCAAGGAGAAGGTTATGGAAGTCCTTTCTCTTGTTGGTTTGAAACATAAAGCCCGCATGATGCCCGATGAGCTTTCCGGAGGAGAACAGCAGCGAGTATCGATTGCAAGGTCCATCGTTAATACACCAAAAGTGGTGATTGCCGATGAGCCGACTGGAAATCTTGATCCGGAGACTTCATGGGAAATTATGAACCTGTTCGAAGAGATTAATTCGAGAGGTACAACGATAATAATGGCTACGCATAACCGCGAAATAGTCAACACGATCCGTCACAGAGTACTGGCCATCGAAAATGGTGTTATTGTACGTGATGAACAGCGGGGGGACTACGGTTATGAAAACTAGAACAATTTCAAGACACTTCAGAGAGAGCTTTAAGAGCCTCGCACGAAACGGCTGGATGACTTTCGCATCCATCAGTGCCGTTACCGTTACACTACTTTTAGTCGGTGTATTCACTGCGCTTATGTTAAATATGAACAAAGCAGCTGATGATATAGAAAATGATGTAGAGATGAATGTCTACGTTGAATTGGAAGCTGATGAAACAGCTATTGCTTCACTTGAACAGCAAATGGATGAATTATCCGGTGTCGAATCGATCACCTTTTCATCTAAGGAAGAAGAGCTTTCAAGTCTAGTAAGCAGCTTTGGTGAAGACATGGCATTGTTCGAACAAAACAATCCGCTCCGCGACAAATTTGTTGTCAAAGCAGTCGATCCGAGACAGACTGAGCGTCTGGCTACACAGATCGAAAATTTTGATAACACATACAGTGTCGAGTACGGAGAAGGGAAAATCGATCAGCTGTTCAGTGTCCTTGAAGTCAGCCGGAACGTCGGTGCCGTTTTAATCTTCGGTTTACTGTTTACCGCAATGTTCCTGATTTCAAACACCATTAAAATCACCATTATGGCTAGAAAGACGGAAATTGAGATTATGAAACTCGTTGGAGCCTCCAACTGGTTCGTCAGAATTCCATTTATTCTTGAGGGGATCTGGCTGGGTATCATCGGTTCCATTTTACCAATTACCGTTGTTACACTGCTTTATTACAACATTACGCAGTTTATGGAACCAAGACTGGAGAATTCATTTATCCAGCTGCTTGATTTCTCACCATTCATTTATCAAATTAACGCATTAATTCTTCTGATGGGCGTCGTAATCGGCGTATGGGGAAGCTTTATGTCCGTCAGAAAATTCCTGCGCGTTTAAAGATAGAAAAAAAGAGTATTAGATTCGAAGGGAGAACAGATTGTGAAAAAGTCATTCGTCAGTTTGTCATTAGCAACAGCGTTAGTTGTAAGCAGCGTTCCTGCTTTTTCAAATACAGCAAGTGCTGAGTCATTGGATAACTTAAAAGAAGAACGTTCAACGATCGAAAACCAGCGTGAAGAGATCAGCGGTGAAATTTCAACAACGAATTCACGTATCGAAGAAATCGTAGCGGAGCAGGAAACGGTAACAGCTCAAATTAAAGAGCTTGATGCTAAAATTGCCAGCACAACAGAACAAATTAACCAGGTTTCAGCAGAAATTGATGAGACAAATGCTCAAATCGCTCAATTACAAACTGAAATTGAAGAGCTTAAAAAGAAAATCGAAGAGCGTGACGCACTTCTACAGGAACGTGCACGTGCAATTCAGATTTCAGGCGGGTCAGTCAGCTATGTTGACGTACTGCTTGGCGCTGAAAGTTTCGGTGATTTCATCGACCGTTTCACAGCGGTTAACACACTAGTGGATGCAGATCGTAAAATCATGGAAGAACAGCGTAAAGATAAAGAAACACTTGAGCAAAAAGAAGCTGAAGTTCAGCAGCAATTAGCTGATCTTGAAGCACAAAAAGCGGATCTTGATAATCTGAAAGCAGATCTTGATGGTCAAAAAGCAGATAAAAATGACCTGATGGAAAGCCTTGAAGCAAAACAGGCTGAGCTTGAAGAAGAAAAGTCCAAGCTTGAAGAAAAAGACAGTGAGCTGAAAGAGCTTGCAGCAGATGTTGAAAACCGTATTGTAGCAGAGCAGGAACGCCTTGCAGAGCTTGCACGTCAGCGTGAACTTGAGCGCCAGGCAGAGCTTGAAGCACAGCGTAAAGCAGAAGCTGAAAGACAGGCTGCTGCAGCCAGCCAGACGTCAGGTGGCGGTTCTTCACAAACATCACAACCACCGGCGCAAACTGCACCAGTAACAGGTGACTGGGTACGCCCGGCATCTGGAAGAACAACATCAGAATTTGGTTACGACATTCTTAACGGACAGCCACGTTACCATTATGGTATTGACGTAGCTGCTCCAACTGGAACGCCAATCGTGGCAGCAGCTGGCGGTTATGTGATTGAAGCATCTACCGGTCATAACGGCGGTTATGGAAATATGATTATGATTGCTCACAACATTAATGGTCAGCAGTTTACAACTGTTTATGCACACTTAAGCAGTATTGCTGTATCAAACAATCAGTATGTTGAACCAGGTCAATACATTGGTGGCATGGGTAATACAGGTTTTTCATTCGGCTCGCACCTTCACTTTGAAATCCATGAAGGCGGCTGGAACGGAGCAAAATCAAACGCTGTAAACCCACGTAAATACATCGGATTCTAATACTCTTAAATGAACCGGGACTACTCTTTGAGTGGTTCCGGTTTTTTGTGTTTTTGGCTGAGGGACACTCGTATGGGGTATGGGGGCGTGGTGGCGCGGGATTCCATCACTGCGCAAACTTATTCAGGTTTTTGAAAAATTAATCCCTTCTTTCCAGAAATCGATTCCTTCGTTTTGAAAATTTAATTCCTTCACTACCTCAAGGAGCCTCACTAATTCCTTCTTTTGAGGTGACGGATTCCTTCATTAATCTCTGAAATCCCTTCTTTCCAGAAATTAATTCCATCACTAACCTCTGGAGAATAACACTCAGGTATACTTCCTCTACTCCGGCAGTCAATAATCTCTATTATTTTTCCACACGCCACTAAATTCTCTACCCGTCTTTTTCTCTCTTCCAAGGCATAGGATGACTAAAAAGGGGGACCGTTACGGTGAGAAAACGTGGACTGGCCTGGCTTTTGATGATGAGTCTTTGTTTTGTGATGTTTTTTATGGGTGTAGAAGATCGGACGGAGCCTGGATTTAAACAGTCGGAAAAAGCAGAAGCGGTGTCGGGATCCGAAACGTATGAAAAAGCACCAGATTTTCAACTTGAAATGATGAATGGTACGTGGATCTCCAGTGATACTCTCAAGGGTAAGCCGGTTATTTTAAATTTCTGGACGAGCTGGTGTCCGCCATGTGTGGAGGAGATGCCTGAGCTTGAGGCATTTTACCGGACAGAAGGGGAACGGGCTTCGATCATCGCAGTCAATTTAACGAAGGATGAATCGGGTGCAGATGCAGTGAAAAAATTTTTGGATGAGGAAGGGCTCTCACTTCCGGTAAGTCTTGACAGGGAGGGTGTCCTTCAGGAGACTTTCCGTATTTCGGTCATTCCAACAACGATTATATTGACACCGGACGGCCGGGTTTTTGAACGGATTCCCGGTCCGGTGGATCAGAAAAAGCTGACTGAAATCACTGACAGACTTCTATCCTCGTACAAGCCGTCATAGCCTAGGTGAGAAATGCAATTGAAAGGCGGGGGAAAAGTGAGGAAAGCGCTCATGATGATTATATGTGTAGCACTGGGTGCCGGTCTTTTTTTCGGAGTGGACCGGATGTGGCTGAAACGGGTACCTGAAACAACAGATGAGCAGGTCACGCTTTCAAAAATTGAAAAAGCGCAGAAAATCATTCAGGAAAGCTATGTGGACAAAGTAGATGCTGACAAGCTGATGGATGGTGCTTTAAAAGGCATGGTGGCGGCGTTGAACGATCCATATTCTGTTTACATGGACAAGGACGCTTCAAAGCAGTTTAATGAATCATTACATTCTTCATTTAGCGGAATCGGTGCGGAAATTACGAAGCAGGACGGACAATTTGTTGTGGTATCTCCTTTAAAGGAATCCCCGGCTGAAAAAGCAGGTCTTAAGCCGAATGATGTGATCAAAAAAGTGGACGGGGATGAAGTCGCAAGCTTGACGATTTACGAATTAACATCGAAAATACGCGGTCCAAAAGGAAGCAGGGTTCAGTTAAATATTGAACGGGGACAGAGTGAAAAGGAATTAACGGTAACGGTTGTTCGTGACGATATCCCAATTGAAACCGTATCGCACAGCGTGTTTGAACAGGATGGTGTGAAAACAGGCTACATTGAAATTACGACTTTTGCAGAGGGCACCGGCCAGGACGTTCAAAAAGCGCTTGAAAAACTTGAAAAAGAGGAGATAACAGGGCTGATCCTTGATGTCAGGGGCAATCCTGGCGGGCTGTTATCCAGTGTGGAAGAAGTACTTGATCCATTTATCACAGATCGCAAGCCTTTTATGTATGTCGAGGAGCGAAACGGAAATCGTGAGCCTTTAACTGCCAAAACGAAGGAGAAAAAAGAATATCCCGCAGTTGTCCTGATTGATGGAGGAAGTGCGTCGGCAGCGGAGATTTTAGCTGCTGCGATGAGAGAAGTTGAAGGAACAACACTGATTGGAACGAAAACGTTTGGTAAGGGAACGGTCCAGCAGTCGCTTGATCTCGGGGATGGCAGTCAGATGAAACTGACGGTATCGAAATGGCTGACGCCTGATAAACGCTGGATTCATAAGAAAGGAATTGAACCGACGATTGAAGTCGTGCAGCCTGATATTTTCTCACTCTCACCGCTGCAATCCGCCGTTATTCTGAAAAAAGGGATGAATGATGAACGAATTGCGTCCCTGCAGAGACTTTTAGAGGGGCTCGGGTATGAAATTGACCGTAAAGATGGCTACTTTAATACAAAAACAGAGGAAGCGGTTATGAAATTTCAAAAAACCGCCGGCTTAAAAGAAACGGGTGAGGTCAATACTTCTACTTTGAAAAAGCTAGAAGAGACGCTTACAGCCTATCAGGAAAATGCCAATCATGATCACCAGCTCCAGTCAGCACTCGATTTTCTGGGTAAAAATCAATAAGTATCGAAATTCTCATGCGGCATCACTCCTTGTCTGATACAATAAAGCTACCTTTATTATGTCAGAATCCGGGAGGGATAGTTTGATTGATCAATGGTTTTCAGAACTTTTAACGGCTGGGCTGTCTATTTTGCTGAATCCGGTTTTATACATAGGAGCAGTCGCAGCCGGATTGGCAGGTGTCTGGCGGGTTAAGCGTGAACGGAAAGATCTGCGTACATCTGTTAAACCGTGGTATATAGAGATGGCTGGATTTTTCGGTCTGTCACTGATTCTTGGACTCCTATTTTCAGTTGTACTCAGCGGTGCAGGGATTCCGTTAAATCTGTACTGGATTTATACGGTCAGTGCATTGACACTGCTGATTATGCTCACGGGTCAATTCCGATTGCTGTCGTCAGCGTTTCTGTTTCCTATTGTGGCAGGAGGAGCAGTCGCGATTACGTTTTTTAATGTGACGCTGCCGGAGTGGTTTCCTGCGCCGTCAACAGAACTTCTGCTGCCCGCAGCGGCTGTCATGTCTCTGTTGCTGGTCGGTGAAGGATTGCTAATCCGCTTAAATGCAGGCAAAAATACATCCCCGAGATTTATTACGACACCAAGAGGGATGAAGGCTGGCGCTTTCTTTACGAAAAGAATGTGGCTCGTGCCGCTGCTGATTCCGGTTCCGGACGGTGCCATCACTGCACTTGGATGGTGGCCGCTGATTGAAACCGGCGGCAGCTACTCATTGCTGATTTTACCGGCTGTCATCGGATTTCAGCTGACGGTTGTACATGACTTGCCTGACAGTATTTTAAAACGGATTTCAGCGCAGGTCATCTGGCTTGGTCTCCTGTGCGGGGGGATCGCGGCGGGCTCCATTTACGCACCCGTTCTGATCTATGTGGCATTTGCCACGGCTTTCATCGGGCGTCTTGTGCTCGTTCTCCGAACAAGGGCATTATGCCGTTATTCCGGGTATCATTTCATCGATAAGGAACGCGGAGTGATGATTATCGAAGTTCTTCCCGGGTCACCGGCTGCCAAAATGGGGCTGCTTCGAGGGGAGATCATTCATAAAGTGAATGGTCAGCTCGTTAAAAATGAAGCAGAGATGTATGCGGCGCTGCAAAAAAATCTTGCTCATTGCAAGCTTGAAATTTTAAATTATGACGGGGAAGTCCGATACGCACAGACAGCCCTTCATGAAGGACAGCATTACCAGCTTGGTCTGATTCTGATTGAGAATCGTTCAAGGTACCAGGCATCATAAAAAAAGCAGCGCGGCCTATACGGCACCGCGCTGTTTTTCGTTGTACTTTTTCATATATCGGTTGACGTACCAAAGCCCCACAGTCAATGAAGCAGCATCAATGATGACGACGTACCACGTTTCCACATACCCCTTGTATGAAGAAGCGGCAATCAGGGCAACCGTCAGAATCATGGCAATGGTACGGCTGTAAGTAACGCGTGTAAATAATATGACTAAAATAGCTGGTGCGACCATTGCAAGAAGAATTTTAGTCTCCATCGTGTTTCACCTCATGAGTCCATCATACTGAACTCACTGTGATGGTGCAATAAGATTTTGAGTGATCTTGCTCAGCTCGCTGTGCGGAATAAACTTTTCAGCGAGCATATCCGGCAGCACGCGGTTTAAAAAGAAATCAACACTCGTCATTTCGTGATAGCGGACAATGGTTGTCAGTGCCTCCTGATAAATTTCCAGAAAGATCGGTTCAGGATTGCCCTTCTGAATTTCCCCAAAGGACTCATATAGCAAGTCGATCTTATCCGCGACTGCAAGAATTTTCCCCTCAAGTGAGCCGTCTTTGCCTTCTTTGAAACGCTCAAGATAAATCGCCTGGTACTCCTCAGGAAATTCCTCAGTAACAAACTTATGCGCCATTTCTTCCTCCACCTGGCTGAATAACCGGTTCAGCTCATCAGAGGCATACTTCACCGGCGTTTTAATATCCCCTGTAAAAATCTCAGGATAATCATGATTTAATGCCTTCTCATATAAATCCTTCCAATTCACCTGTTTGCCATGATGCTCTTCAACCGTACCGAGAAACTGAGCAATCTTCGTCACTTTAAATGAATGAGCAGCCACCGTATGCTCATTATATTTAAACTTCCCCGGACAGCGGTACAGCTTTTCCATATCCGACAGGCTCTTAAAATAATGATGAATCCCCATTTTCCTTCACCCCGTTAACTGATTTAGCTTATATTAGCACCACAAAACCCGCGAAACAAGGGATAAAGGGTTAATTTTGTTTAAATGGGTGGCCTGATGGCAAGATTTAGTGAAACAGCGCTAAAGTATGTGTGCTTTTATGTTTTTCTGATTTCGAAATTTAGTAAATATCAATTCCTGAATTTTTTCTATAAATATATTTGGGAAAGAAACTATTTAAGGCCCGTCCTCATCCGCAGACTCCTGTGGCGGAAAGGGACAGGTGAAACCGATGTGCGAAGCACAGTGGGTTCACCGCCCGGCCACGGAAAGCGGAGGATGAGGACGGGCCGGGTTTGTAAAAGATCAAACATACGTTCCCTTTTTACTATCTTTTCTATATCCCACTATGCTAAACTTGAATGAGACAACAAATTTGAATTTTCCCCTGTTTCATTTCATGATAAAGGGTATGAATAGATAGAAGAGTTATTTTTGCATTTACAACAGGAGGCGTTTTTATTATGGTGCAGTCATTTGACCTTCAGTCATCTTACAAACCTGCGGGCGATCAGCCTGTAGCAATCAAAAAACTGGTAGAAGGTGTGGAAAAAAAGACACGCCATCAGACATTACTTGGGGCTACCGGTACAGGAAAAACCTTTACCATCTCAAATGTCATTCAGGAAGTAAAAAAACCGACGCTGGTCATTGCCCATAATAAAACGCTGGCAGGACAGCTATACAGTGAATTTAAAGAGTTCTTTCCAAACAATGCTGTAGAATATTTCGTCAGCTATTATGATTACTATCAGCCTGAGGCATATGTACCTCAGACCGATACTTTTATAGAAAAAGATGCAAGTATTAATGATGAAATCGATAAGCTCCGTCACTCGGCAACTTCCGCTTTATTTGAACGGGATGACGTCATCATTATCTCATCAGTTTCCTGTATTTACGGCCTCGGTTCTCCGGAAGAATATAAGGAGCTGGTTGTTTCACTGAGAGTCGGTATGGAGATAGAACGGAATCAACTGCTGAGAAGGCTCGTTGACATTCAGTATGAGCGGAATGACATTGCCTTTACCCGGGGGACTTTCCGTGTCCGTGGGGATGTAGTGGAAATTTTCCCTGCTAAAAATGATGAGCACTGTATCCGTGTGGAGTTTTTCGGAGATGAAATTGACCGGATACGCATGGTGGATGCACTGACTGGCGAGATTTTGGGTGACCGTGATCATGTTGCGATTTTCCCGGCTTCCCACTTTGTTACGCGTGAAGAAAAGATGAGAATTGCCATTGAAAACATCGAGAAAGAGCTTGAAGAGCAGCTGAAGGTTCTGAGAGAGGAAGATAAGCTTTTGGAAGCGCAGCGTCTCGAGCAGCGTACACGTTACGATCTTGAAATGATGAGAGAGATGGGGTTCTGTTCAGGCATTGAAAACTATTCCCGTCACCTGACATTACGGGAAGCAGGCGCAACACCTTATACGCTGCTTGATTATTTTCCGGATGATTTCCTGCTTGTCATTGATGAGTCGCATGTGACACTCCCACAGATCCGCGGCATGTTTAACGGTGACCAGGCGCGTAAAAAAGTGCTGGTGGATCACGGTTTCCGTCTACCGTCTGCGATGGATAACCGTCCTTTGCGTTTCGAAGAGTTTGAAAAGCATGTCAGCCGTGCGATTTATGTTTCAGCTACACCGGGTCCTTATGAGCTTGAACATACAAATGAAATGGTTGAACAGATTATCCGTCCGACGGGTCTGCTGGATCCGACCATTGAGGTACGTCCGAGTGAAGGACAAATTGATGATCTGCTCGGTGAAATCCAGGAGCGGATCGCGAAAAATGAACGGACACTCGTAACCACCCTGACGAAGAAGATGTCTGAAGATCTGACTGATTACCTGAAGGAAATCGGGATTAAGGTGCAGTATCTGCATTCTGAAATTAAAACGCTTGAACGGATTGAAATCATCCGTGACCTGCGTGTAGGTAAATATGATGTCCTGATTGGGATCAACCTCTTAAGGGAAGGATTGGATATTCCTGAGGTATCCCTCATTACCATTCTGGATGCCGATAAAGAAGGCTTTCTGCGCTCAGACCGTTCACTGATCCAGACGATTGGCCGTGCAGCGCGTAACTCAAATGGACATGTCATTATGTATGCTGATAAAATCACCGATTCCATGCAGCGGGCACTTGATGAAACGGCAAGGCGTCGTGAAAAGCAGATTGCTTATAATGAAGAACACGGCATTACACCGGTAACCATTAATAAAGCGATCCGTGATGTCATCCGTGCAACCCATGCTGCCGAGGAAGCCGAAGAGTATGTGTCACCGGCAGAGAAAATGAAGAAGCTGTCCAAGCCTGAACGGGCAAAAGTCATTGAGTCTATGGAAATCGAAATGAAGGAAGCAGCAAGGGCGCTTGACTTCGAAAAGGCTGCAGAGCTTCGTGATCTCATTTTAGAATTGAAAGCGGAAGGATGACCAGAACATGGTGAAAGACCATATTACGATACAGGGTGCCAGAGCCCATAACCTTAAAAATATTGATATCAAAATCCCAAGGGATAAGCTTGTCGTCATGACAGGCTTATCCGGCTCGGGGAAATCGTCGCTTGCTTTTGACACGATTTATGCAGAAGGGCAGCGCCGATACGTGGAATCACTTTCGGCTTATGCAAGACAGTTTCTTGGACAGATGGATAAACCGGATGTAGATACGATCGAAGGACTTTCACCGGCGATTTCCATTGACCAGAAAACGACGAGCCGAAACCCGCGTTCCACAGTTGGAACCGTAACCGAGATTTATGATTATCTGCGTCTGTTATTTGCACGGATTGGCAGACCGTTCTGTCCGGACCACGGTATTGAAATCACATCTCAGACGATTGAACAGATGGTGGACCGCATTTTTGAATATCCTGAAAGAACCAAGCTTCAGGTGCTTGCACCACTCGTTTCAGGACGTAAAGGGACGCATGCGAAAGTACTGGAAGATATTAAGAAGCAGGGGTACGTACGCGTCCGTGTAAACGGGGAAATGCGTGATATTAGCGAAGAGTTCGATCTGGATAAAAATAAAAAACATACGATTGAAGTGATTATTGACCGCATCGTTGTCAAAGAGGGATCTGAATCCCGACTCGCTGATTCACTGGAAACCGCGCTTCGACTTGCAGATGGGAATGTGATTGTAGACATTATCGGGGAAGAGGAAATTAAATTTAATGAGCATCACGCCTGTCCGGTCTGCGGTTTTTCAATTGATGAACTTGAGCCGCGTATGTTCTCGTTCAACTCGCCGTTTGGGGCATGTCCGGACTGTGATGGACTCGGTACAAAGCTTGAGGTGGATCTCGATCTAGTGATTCCTGATTGGAGCCGCACGCTGAAAGAGCATGCGATCGCTCCGTGGGAACCGACCAGCTCCAATTATTATCCTTCAATGCTTGAAGCTGTATGTAAGCATTACGATATTGATATGACTATTCCGGTTAAAAAGATCCCGAAAAAGAAAATGGATAAAATCCTCTACGGGTCAGGAAAAGATAAAATTTATTTCCGCTATGAAAATGATTTTGGTCAGGTAAGAGAAAACAATATTATTTTTGAAGGCGTACTGCCGAACGTGGAGCGCCGTTACAAGGAAACGAGCTCGGAATATATTCGTGAGCAGATGCAAAAGTACATGGCGCAGCAAAACTGTCCTTCCTGTGAGGGTCACCGCCTGAAGCGTGAGAGTCTTGCTGTAAAAGTGAACGATCTGCACATCGGACATGTCACCGCCTTTTCTATTGAAGAAGCGAGATCATTCTTCAGTGGTCTTTCCTTAACGGAAAAAGAAATGCAGATCGCACGCCTGATTATGCGTGAGATTAATGAGCGTTTAAGCTTTCTCGTAAATGTCGGACTTGACTATTTAACGTTAAGCCGTGCAGCAGGAACGCTGTCTGGCGGGGAAGCGCAGCGGATCAGACTGGCTACACAGATCGGGTCCCAGCTGACAGGCGTTCTTTACATTCTGGATGAGCCTTCCATCGGTCTGCATCAGCGTGATAACGACCGTCTGATCAGCACGCTGAAAAACATGCGTGACATAGGGAATACACTCATTGTTGTTGAGCATGATGAAGATACGATGGTAGCTGCCGATTATCTGATAGATATCGGACCTGGTGCCGGTGTCCATGGTGGAGAGGTTGTGGCCGCAGGTACACCTGAAGAAGTGATGAAAAATAAAAAATCGCTGACAGGCCAGTATTTATCCGGTGAGAAGTTTATTCCGCTGCCTGCTGAACGAAGAAAGCCTGCAGCGAAAAGAATGCTTGAAATTACCGGTGCTAAACAGAACAACCTGAAGGATATAAACGTGAAGATTCCACTTGGTCTGTTCACATCTGTAACAGGTGTTTCCGGTTCAGGGAAGAGTACGCTGATCAATAGCATTCTCCATAAATCGCTGGCCCAGAAGCTTCATAAATCTAAGGTGAAGCCGGGGGAGCATAAATCGATTAAAGGGGTTAATCATTTAGATAAAGTCATTGATATCGATCAGTCTCCAATTGGACGCACGCCGCGTTCAAATCCAGCGACTTATACGGGCGTATTCGATGATATTCGTGACGTGTTTGCCACAACGAACGAAGCAAAGGTCCGTGGGTACAAAAAAGGACGTTTCAGCTTTAATGTCAAAGGCGGAAGATGTGAAGCGTGCCGCGGAGACGGAATTATCAAAATTGAAATGCACTTCCTGCCTGATGTATACGTTCCTTGTGAGGTTTGTCACGGAAAACGGTATAACAGAGAGACGCTTGAAGTAAAATACAAGGGCAAAAATATTGCGGATGTGCTGGAGATGACGGTGGAGGATGGACTGAAGTTCTTCGAAAATATTCCGAAGATCAGCCGTAAGCTTCAGACGATTGTGGATGTTGGTCTTGGTTATATTACACTTGGTCAGCCTGCTACGACTTTATCCGGAGGGGAAGCCCAGCGTGTAAAGCTGGCCTCCGAATTGCACCGCCGTTCAACGGGACGTTCCCTTTATATTCTCGATGAACCGACAACGGGGCTGCACGTGGATGACATTTCCCGTCTATTGACTGTTTTACAGCGCCTTGTAGAAAACGGTGACTCAGTTCTGGTGATCGAGCATAATCTGGATGTCATTAAAGCATCTGATTATATTATTGATCTCGGTCCGGAAGGTGGCGACCGTGGTGGAACCATACTTGCCACAGGAACACCTGAAGATATTGCACAAGTGAAGGAATCCTACACAGGCAGTTATTTGAAGCCTGTACTGGAGCGGGATAGAAGCCGGATGGATGAACGGATGGCGAAGCGAACAGGTGAAGCAGTCACCTCATCGTAAAAATAAGCCCGCAGAATGATGGGCCACTCAGTCTTCAGACCGGTGGCCCATTTGTTTTCTTTTGCCATACTAGGGATGAAGCCAACGCAGTGATCCAACCCCCTGAAATGTGCCATGCTGATAAAAAATGAAACCTTTCGTTGGGCTGCTGCGTATAATCAGTCAGAGACCGTTCCACACAGTTGTTATGGCAATTTCAAACACAAGGAGAGTGTCAAATACGATGGAAAACGAACGTAAACGCATTTTAAGTATGGTTGAAAAAGGCACGATTACAGCATCAGAGGCATTAACTCTTTTAGAAGCACTGGAAAAAGAGCCGAAGAAAGAGTCATCGTCTTCATACAGCACACAGGAAGAATCGAAAACGTCCGGCCAAACGCATCAGAAATCCGGATCCTCTTATTCTGAACCTCATCAGGAGCAGAAGCGGTCTAAGAAAACCGACTTCCCATTTAACTTTGAGGATCTGTTCGGCGGTTCGAAAATGAGTGGGAGTAAATCAAGCGCTGAGAAAACGAAGAAATCAGTGAATCAGTCTACTGAGAAACTGATGGATTTTGTTCAGACTGCTTTCGACAAAGTCAAAGGGATGGATCTTGAATTCAATATGGGTCCTTCACTCGAGTTCAAGCATGTGTTTGAATCTGAAAACACGGAGCTGCTCGATATTGAGGTCAGCATTGCAAATGGTAAAGTGACGATCCGTCCGTGGGATGAGGATTTTGTCCGCGCAGAATGTGAGGTGAAGGTGTACCGTTCAGAGGATCAGCAAAAAGCGGTGAATCAGCTGAAGGAGCAGGTTGTATTTGAGACGAAATTCAAAAAGCTCCGCTATTTATCGGATCTGAAAATGATCAAGCTTGATACAGTGTTGTATGTGCCAAAAGCGAACTATGACCGCTGGGATATCCGTCTGTTTAACGGGAAATTCCACGGTGATGGCGGGAATGTTAATAAAGTGAAGGTGAAAACCGCTAACGGAAAAATTGAGCTGTCCAATATGCTGGTAGAAAAAGCGGAGCTTGAAACAGCCAATGGCGGTATTGAAGTCACGAACGCACGTGCAGACTACATTGATGTGGATTCTGTGAATGGCAAGGTGGTTCTTGAAGGAGCGATTGATGCTGTTGATGCGCAGTCGGTAAATGGAAAGATCAGCGTAACAACGACAAGCACAACCGCCCGTAAAATCGATGCTTCCACGCTTGCAGGAGCGATTGAAATTACGGTTCCGGATGAGCTTTCTCTTGATGGTACATTAAAATCAAACTTCGGGAAATTCCATGTAGACTTTAATGATATGGACCATGTGGAAGAACGTGAAGAAATGATGCAGCGTAAGTTACATTTCACACGTAATCGGGAACATGCATCGAAATTACTGCTTGAAGCCGATGCTAAAACCGGCACGATCAGCATACATTCATCTAAAGGGAAAAATGAAACCAAATCAGACGTTTAAACGTCTAATAAGATGACCAGGTTTAACAGCGTAACAGCCCCTCCGTTTTCGTCCCCCCAGACTGACGGAGGGGCTTTTTCTATTTTAAGAAATGTTTTTTATGAGGCCTAAGATGGTATAGTAAGATTAATTACATAAGGCAGGTGATCGGGGTGGAAACGTTTATTAAAAGAATCATGTGGTTCGGGTTCGGAACGGTAGGAGCTTCTATGCTTGGAATAGGCGTACTGTTTACAGTGCTGGCTCTTTTCACATGGAATACGGATATCATCGGGTTTTTTAAATGGATCCTGCTGATTTTTTATTGGGCAGTAGGCGGTATCGGTCTGCTTGGTGCTCTTGGGATTCTGGCAGTAGGGTTAAAGCTGAGGTTTTCGTCCTCCAGTAAAGAAACCGTGGCATAAAAAAAGGGATCAAACTCAACATTGAGTTTGATCCCTTTTTTTATGTGACACTTCATGAAATGCTACGCACTATTTAGTGAATGTAAGGTTTATCAAATTACTGTTAAAAGCCGTGAATTTTCTGTCGTAACGACAACGCTTTCTGTTGATCGCCAGGCTGTTTATGTCGCCTCCCTTTAAAACAAGCGAGGCCTTGTCGTAAGAGCGCGCGGTCTTGTCATAAGCTTCAGTTTTAATGTTGATCGCGAGCAGATTTCTGTTGATAGAAGGAAAGAATGTGTTGTAAGAGCGGTATGAATTGTCGAAAAGAACTCGCGCTGCTCGCGTGACAAACAGAAGGTGTTTTGTTTATGGGTTGTGGACCGAATTGTTGATCGCTGAGTCATTTCTGTTGAAAGCACTTGGCTTTCTGTCGACCGCCAGGCTGTTTATGTCGACTCCCTTTAAAACAAGCGCGATCTTGTCGTAAGCTTCAGCTTTAATGTTGATCGCGAGCAGATTTCTGTCGCTAGAAGCAGCGAATGTGTTGTAAGAGCGGTATGAATTGTAGAAAAGAGATTGCGCTGCTCGCGTGACAAACAGAAGGTGTTTTGTTTTGGGGTTGTGGACCGAATTGTTGATCGTTGAGTCATTTCTGTTGAAAGCGCTCGGCTTTCTGTCGACCGCCAGGCTGTTTATGTCGACTCCCTTTAAAACAAGCGCGATCTTGTCGCAAGCTTCAGTTTTAATGGTGATCGCGAGCAGATTTCTGTCGCTAGAAGCATCGAATGTGTTGTAAGAGCGGTATGAATTGTCGAAAAGAGATTGTACTGCTCGCGTTCCGACAATTCATGAAGAGTGCATCATTCAAGCAAACCGCTTGTGAGACATTGAGAGGTCATTTCTCCATAATCATTGCATCAAACCCAGCATTCTTCAAAGCTTGTGCCTGCTTTTTCGCATTTTCAATCGAGCTGAATGCACCTGTCTGGACGAGATACAGTGTTTTTTTGACACCGATAAAGGTAAGGATAGCGGCTGCGATGGTGTGACCGCAGAGGGTCCGGTAATCCTCACTGGCCAGGAGCTTTTTTTCTTCTCTATTGGTCATAAAGCCGCATTCAATTAACACCGCAGGCATGACGGTTTCTCTCAGAACGTGAAAATTTGCCGTTTTGATGCCGCGGTCTTTACGCCGTGTCTCTTTAATGAGTGAGTAGTGAACGGCTTCTGCAAGAGACCTTGACTGCGAGTCGTTTTTTGAGTGGATATACGTTTCGATCCCGTGGACGTCATTCCAGTTTCCTGATCCATAAGCATTGGCGTGAATAGAGATAAACAGCGCTGCTTTTTCGCGATTGGCCAGGTCTGTCCGCTCTTTTAATGGAACGTCCCGGTCATCGCGATGCGTCAAGATGGTTCGTATTCCTTGTGATTCGAGCTTCTTTCTTGCAGCCTGGCAGACAGCCCGGTTAAAGGCAAACTCTCTCATCCCATCCGGACTTCTTTTACCCGGTGTGTTGTAGCTGTGACCTGCATCAAGAACAATCGTTGCCATAGAGTTCCTCCTCGTCAATCAAGTTGCATCATGAAAAAGATCGTATGACGAGTGGAAATCAGACACCTTTTCACAGGATGTTTCGGTCATCTAATCTAGTGAATCAATTTTCAAAGTGCTACAATAGACAGTATGTGAGAAAACATGCAAGGAGGCTTCTTATGCCAAAGGTAACGACGAATGATATTATTGAAAAATTTGGTCTGGAGCTCGTCAGTGGGGAAGAAGGGATTCACCGTCCTGTAACGACGAGTGATATTTCAAGACCCGGACTCGAGATGGCGGGTTATTTCAGCTATTATCCGGCTGAGCGGATTCAGCTGCTTGGACGAACGGAAATGTCTTTTTATGAGCTTCTTTCGACTGATGAAAAGAAGGATCGGATGGGCCAGCTCTGTACGGACAATACACCGGGGATTATTTTATCCCGCGATATAGAGGTTCCGGCTGAGTTAATTGAAGCTTCTGAACGTAATCAGGTGCCTGTGATGAAGACGCCTGTGAAGACAACGCGGTTCTCAAGCCGTCTGACAAATTTCCTTGAAAGTAAGCTTGCGCCATCCACTGCCCTGCATGGTGTGCTGGTTGATATTTATGGAGTCGGTGTACTGATCACAGGGAAGAGCGGTGTCGGTAAAAGTGAAACCGCACTCGAGCTCGTCAAGCGTGGTCACCGACTTGTAGCGGATGATAGCGTGGAGATTCGTCAGGAGGATACAGATACGCTGATCGGTTCTTCACCTGAGTTGATTGAGCATTTGCTTGAAATCCGCGGACTCGGCATCATCAATGTGATGACGTTGTTTGGTGCGGGTGCTGTCCGCAGCCATAAGCGGGTGACGCTGGTGATTGATCTTGAAATCTGGGATAAGACGAAGCAGTACGATCGTCTTGGTCTGGATGAAGAGACGATGAGAATTATCGATACAGACGTCACGAAAATTACGCTGCCGGTTCGTCCCGGACGAAACCTGGCCGTTATCATTGAAGTCGCTGCGATGAATTTCCGTTTGAAGCGGATGGGAATGAATGCGGCTGAGCAATTCTCAAACCGATTAAATGACATCATTGTAGATGGAGATCATGACGATATTTAGGAGGAAATCAGATGCTTTTTACTGCACAGCCCATTGATCCGGTTGCGTTCAGTATCGGCCCATTAAGTGTTGCCTGGTATGGACTGATTATCGGAACGGGGATTGTTCTTGGATATATACTTGCTAATCGCGAGGCGGATCGCCTTGGTATGCCAAAAGATATGTTTGCTGACCTGCTAATCTGGGCCGTTCCGATTGCGATCATTTCAGCGCGGATTTATTATGTTGCGTTTCAGTGGGATTTTTATTCCCAGAATCCAGGTGCGATTATTCAAATCTGGAATGGCGGGATTGCGATTCACGGAGCGCTGATCGGTTCGATTGCAACCGGTATTGTTTACGCGAAAATCAAAGGATTATCCTTTTGGAAAATCGTTGATATTGCCGCGCCTAGTATCATTTTGGGCCAGCTGCTTGGGCGCTGGGGGAACTTTATCAACCAGGAGGCCCACGGTGGTGAAGTATCCCGCAGCTTTCTGGAGGGTCTTTTTATCCCCGACTGGATTATTAATCAGATGTATATCGAGATTGACGGGACGTTTGCTTATTATCATCCGACGTTTCTGTATGAATCTTTATGGAGTCTCGTAGGTTTTGTTCTGCTGCTTGCTCTTAGAAAAGTAAATCCGTTACGCGGTGAAATTTTCTTATTTTATGTGATCTGGTATTCGATTGGCCGGGCCTTTATTGAAGGGCTCAGAACAGACAGCTTAATGCTGACGGAAACGATCCGTATTGCACAGGCGTTATCCTTTGCGCTGATTGTCATTGCACTGGCAATTCTTCTTTACCGCCGTTTCGGTAAAGGCATTACGACCCGTTACGCAGATAAGCAAAATTAGGTGGCGGTATACATGACGAAAAAGACGTGGCTTGACGGACTAAAAGCAGGGCTTCAGACGACGTGGACACTCGGAAAAGTCATTTTTCCGATCACGTTTTTGATCACAGTTCTGCAATTTACGCCGGTTCTGCCATTTATCACAGACTTAATTGCGCCGTTTATGGGATTGTTCGGACTGAGCGGGGAGGCCGCGGTTCCGCTCGTTTTAGGGAATCTGCTGAATCTTTATGCCGGGATTGCCGGAATTCTTTCACTGGAAATGACGGTAAAAGAAGTGTTTATTATTGCTGTTATGCTGTCATTTTCACATAATCTGCTCATTGAGACCGGCGTGGCGCTAAAGGTTGGGGTAAAGCTTTGGGTGGTTTTACTCGTGCGTCTCGGGCTTGCCTTTACATCTGCGATTATTATTAATCTCGTCTGGCAGGGCGGCTCTGACATTGCGCAGTATGGCATGGTGCCGCCTGGTGATCCGGATGTCAGCGGCTGGGGAAGCATTTTACTGCTTGGACTGGAGAAAGCGGCATTTGGTATTCTTCAGCTCGCATTGATCGTTATTCCACTGATGATTGTCATTCAGATTATGCGTGATTTAAAATGGCTGGACGTTTTTTCTAAATGGATGGCACCGGTCACAAGAGGACTTGGAATGAAAGAGAATACGTCTATGACCCTTGTAGCCGGGCTGACGATCGGACTTGCATACGGTGCAGGCGTCATGATTAAGGCAGTAAAAGAGGATGGGGTCAGTAAAAAGGATGCAACACTTGCCTTCATTTTCCTCGTCGCCTGTCACGCGATCGTAGAGGATACGCTGATTTTTATTCCACTCGGCATTCCGATCTTACCGCTTGTGATCATCCGTGTGACAACAGCTGTATTATTGACGATCATTGTGGCAACAATATGGAACCGATACGAAGCAAAAGTGAGGGAACCGCAATATGAGCAAAATTGATACTGTATTATTTGATCTGGACGGAACGCTAATCAACACAAACGATTTAATCATTTCGTCTTTTCTCCATGTCATGGATCATTATTATCCAGGTGAGTATGGGAAAGAGGACGTGCTGAAATTTATGGGACCGCCGCTGTTTGATTCGTTCAATG
Source organism: Jeotgalibacillus aurantiacus (assembly GCF_020595125.1). NCBI lineage: Bacteria > Bacillati > Bacillota > Bacilli > Caryophanales > Caryophanaceae > Jeotgalibacillus > Jeotgalibacillus aurantiacus. The sequence goes on along the minus strand of NZ_JACNMS010000001.1, from coordinate 32,957 downwards.
CGCTGAATCCTGAAAAAACTGAAGAGATGATGGCTTTTTACCGTGAATATAATCTGCGGATGCACGACGAGCTCGTCACAGGGTTTGAGGGTGTTGAGCAGACGGTCAAAGCGCTTCATGACAAAGGAATTAAACTTGCGATCGTTTCGACCAAGCGAAATGACGTAGTGCATAAAGGCTTAAAACTGATGAAGCTCGATCCGTATTTTGATGTGGTCATTGGTCTTGATGATGTGGAGCATGCCAAGCCGCATCCGGAGCCGCTTGAAAAAGCACTGACTCTGCTTGGATCAAAGCCTGAGCAAGCGATTATGGTTGGAGATAATCATCACGATATTGAAGGCGGGCAAAATGCAGGTACGAAAACAGCCGCCGTTGCCTGGTCAGCAAAAGGAAGAGAATATCTTCTTCAATTCAATCCTGACTATATGCTTGAAACCATGAGTGATTTAGAGGAAATTGTGCTGGAGTCCGGCGAATGAGACGGACGGATCGATATCCTGTAGAGGGTTCGAACTCTTTGTGGCAGCTGTACAAAACGGTTCCCTTTGTAAAAGTGGCATGGAACTTTGCCATCTTGCAGACAGCCAGATACACACCTTTTTTTCGGGTGAAAAACTGGATGTACCGCACACTGTTGCGGATGGAAGTCGGTGAGAAGACGGCATTCGCTCTCATGGTCATGCCGGATATCCTTTTCCCGGAGAAAATTAAAGTCGGTCGTAATACAGTAATCGGCTACAATACAACCATTCTGGCTCATGAATATCTGGTGAGTGAGTATCGGCTGGGGATCGTAGAAATTGGCGATAACGTGATGGTTGGAGCTAACTCCACGATTTTACCAGGTGTGAAGATTGGAGATGGTGCGGTGGTGTCTGCAGCAACGCTTGTCCATCGCGACGTTCCAGCCGGTGCATTCGCCGGAGGGAATCCAATGCAGATTATCAGGATGCCTGATGAATCAAAAAAAGAGCCCGGAAAATAAATTTTCCGGGCTCTTTTTTATGCGCTCGCCTGTGTTTTAGCAGGTACACGTGTATGTGGGAAGGCTTGCAGTACTTTCACAGATACAATCGCAGCCACTACTGCTAAAATGATGTCCTTTGGAATCGTTGGCAGCATCCATGCCCATGCGATGGCATATGAGAAGCCGTCCGGTGCGTTGAACCAGAGTTTATAAGCCATATACATCCAGTTCGTTCCGATAAAATAGTTGATCGCTGTGCCGATCAAGGTTGCTGTTACAAGCATCGCGAACGTTTTTTTCTTTTCGACCATTAATCCAACAACCCACGCGACCACGATATAAGATAAAATAAATCCAAAAGTCGGGCTGATTAATGTACGGAAACCTCCACTCCACTGAGCAAATACAGGCATTCCGGCAAGTCCGATAAGCAGATAAACCACCATTGCCACCGGTCCCCATTTTTTACCTAGCAGCACGCCCGCAAGCAGACAAACCACCGTCTGAAGCGTAACCGGCACATTTCCAATCACAAGAATCGGAACAATCGATGTAATATTTGCCCCAATTGCCATCAGTGCAGCAAATAAAGAAGCCAAAATCATTCCATGAAGCGGTGACTTAACCATATGTATATCCCCTTTGCGTTAATCTAAAATTAGTATAGTAAACTAGATTACTTTAAGTCAACTTAATTTTTATTTAGGTTAACTTAATTCATTTGAATACTCAATTGTATTTGGATTATTTTCTTTATATTTATTTTCATCTACAGTAATAAAAATCACAAAGGGCCGTTGACATCCGGAGACTCCTGTGGCGGAAAGGGTTCACGCCAAGCTGTAGAGTGTATTGCTTGGTTATTAAATTATGTTTGAATCATTTCATAATAAAATTATGAAACGGCCCAACTTATTGATTCACATTTACTCCATTCCAAATTAATAATGTAAGGGTCTTTGACATCCGAAGACTCCTACGGCAGAGAAGCGACAGGTGAGACGGCGTAATGCGGAGCATTAGCCGGCTCACCGCGCGGCCGTGGAAAGCGAAGGATGTCAAAGACCCGGTTTAGTCAACTACATCCCACTCAATGTGTAACAAAACGATTTCAATTATATTATAGAAGGGTTATGGGTTTGCTTTTTTTGGATTCTCATGTACAATGCACAATAGGCTTAAAAAATAGAGAAATACACATTCCGGAAGGAGTTTTTTTCAACATGAATTTCAAAAAAGTATTATTACCTTTTGCAGCAGGCGCATTGGCACTTGGACTTGCAGCCTGTAGCGAGGATGAAGCAGCAAATAACGAAGAGGCAGCAACAGAAGAACAGGCCGGCGGTGAGCAGCAGTCTGCTGAAGAGCAACAGGCTGCACAGGAAGAGATGCAGGCTAAGCTTGACGAACAGAAAGTAGCGGACGATGAAGTCGTTGCGACTGTTAATGGCGAAGAGATTCTGGGTGCTGATTATAATAATGTCCTTCAAAGAACACAAATGCAGTTCCAGATGCAGGGACAGGACCCAACATCTGAAGAAGCTGCAAACCAAATGAAAGAACAGGCACTGAATCTGTTGATTGACCAGACGATTCTTCTGCAAAAAGCAGACGAAGCAGGTCTTGAAGCTTCAGAAGAAGAAATTGATGAAGAATACGCAGCCTTCGCTGAGCAAAATGGCGGAGAAGAGCAGCTGACGACGTCCATTGAAGAGCAGGGTATGACCGTTGAAGAATTACGCGGTCAAATGGCAGAATCAATTAAATTTGAAAAATACATTGACCAGGTGGCACCGGTAGAGGAGCCGACTGATCAAGAGATTCAGGAGTATTATGACCAGGCAACTGCACAGGCAGAGGAAGCGGGTCAGGAAGCACCAGCTCTTGAAGATGTTCGCGATACAATCGTACAAAGCTTGCAGCAGTCTGAGCAGCAGGAGCTTGTAACAGCTCACCTTGAGGAAATTAAGGCAGATGCTGAGATTGAAACGTTGATCTAAATAGATGATGAAGGCAGTTCCTTATGGAGCTGTCTTTTTTATTTTACATGTAAAACTAAAACCGTGGCGGGGACACCCTACGCTTTCCGTGGCCGGGCGGTGAACCCGCCTGCGCTTCGCACACTCGGTTTCACCTGACCCTTTCCGCCACAGGAGTCTACGGATGTCCCCGCCACTAAGTGAGGAGTTTATATCATCATTCACAAGTTGAAAGAGGTGAGGGATTACAAAACCATGCATAATCATGTCGACAGTAATTTAAAAATTGTGTTTAAACATCCTTCGTTCGCGGCTGGTGGTTCGAAATATTTTTGTGAAGTTTCGTAAAATCTTGATGTTCTTTCGCAAGATTTCAATCGAGTTTCACAAGGTTTTCATACCGTTTCTCAAGGTTTTGCCTCTCTTTCGCAAAGTCATGACCTTTGACTCACCCACGCGATCCGTTTTTTCTTCTGAAAATGGCCGTAATCTGGACCCGATTCTCTTGACGCGTGGCCCGGATCCTAGTAAACTACACAATATCTTTACTTTATTAGCATATTAGCGAACTAAAGCGTTTTGTATTCTTTTCGTTTTCCTGAAATGAGATCGGGTATACTTAAAGAATGATGAGATTTCGTGAATGAAAGGGCTGAAACGATGATGTCAAAGCTTTTTATGTTTGAAAAACCAATTGGAATGAGGGATACGTTTCCTCATTTATATAAAATGAAACAAGAGATTCGATCGAAGGTGGAGCAGGAGTTGTCGACGTGGGGTTATGAATTTATGGAGACGCCTGCGCTTGAGTATGATGAAACAGTTGGCGCGGCTTCTGCGATTTTGGATCAGCAGCTTTTTAAATTGCTGGATCAGCAGGGACGTACGCTGGTGCTTCGTCCGGATATGACGGCGCCGATTGCGCGTGTGGCGGCTTCGAAGCTGTTAAAGGATCGCAACCCGCTCCGTCTTGCTTATGCAGCGAATCTGTTCCGTGCCCAGCAGCGTGAGGGTGGGCGTCCGGCTGAGTTTGAGCAGATTGGTGTAGAGCTGATCGGTGATTCAACGGTGAGTGCGGATGCTGAAACGATTGCCCTTTTAGTGTCGGCACTGAAGGCAGCCGGGTTAGAGGATTTTACGATTTCTGTCGGTCATGTCGGCTTCGTACAGGAGCTGTTTTTGCAGATTGTCGGTACGGAGGAGCGTGCAGAACAGCTGCGTAAATATTTGTATGAGAAGAACTATGTTGGCTTCCGTCAGCACGTGGAGTCATTATCTTTATCTTCGATTGATAAACAGCGTCTGCTGAAGCTGCTTCATATTCAGGGTAACGATGGTTCGATTGAAAAAGCGGAGGCTCTTTTAGAAGGCAACGGAGGAAGAGAAGCGCTTCGTGAGCTTGAAGAGTTATGGGACGTGCTGCGTGATTATGGTGTGGACGAGTATGTAAAGATGGATGTGTCGCTTGTCAGCCACATGTCTTATTATACGGGTGTGCTGTTTGAAGTATATGCGGACAATGTCGGCTTCGCGCTTGGAAATGGCGGACGTTACAATAATCTGCTGCGTCAGTTTGGTGCAGAAGTTGGGGCGACGGGATTTGGGATCCGGATGGATTATCTGATGGAAGCCTTAAACACAGAAAAAACTGAAAACCAGCCGGCACTTATTTTATTTTCTGGAGAGCGCCGGAAAGAAGCGGTAGAGCTTGCCGCTGAATACAGACGTGCACAAAAAGCCGTCATCGTTCAGGATGTTAAGGGTGTTTCAAATGTGGACCGCTTTACAGCGGGGTTCAGTGATGTGCATACGTTTATTGGAAAGGCAGGGGATCAGGCATGAAGGAATTAACGATTGCCATGCCAAAAGGGCGTATTTTTGAAGAGGCGGTAGTGATGCTGAAGGAAGCGGGTTACAATTTACCGCCTGAGTTTGATGATTCACGCAAATTAATCATTGAAGTGCCGGAGGAAAATCTGCGCTTTATTTTAGCGAAGCCGATGGATGTTCCAACATATGTGGAGCACGGCGTGGCGGATATTGGCATTGCAGGGAAAGATGTGATGCTTGAAGAAGAGCGTGACGTGTATGAACTGCTTGATTTGAAAATCAGTCACTGTTATCTCGCGGTAGCAGGACTTCCGGATACGAAAATGAATGAAGTAGCGCCCCGGATTGCGACAAAATACCCGAATGTGGCCTCTTCGTATTTCCGCGAGCAGGGGGAACAGGTGGAGATTATTAAGCTGAATGGTTCGATTGAAATTGCACCGATTATCGGGTTGACAGACCGGATTGTGGATATCGTATCAACGGGGCGTACGCTGAAGGAAAACGGGCTGGTTGAATATGAGCATATTGTGGATATTACCTCACGCCTCATCGCGAACCCCGTCAGCTATCGTCTGATGCACGACCGGATCAGTGAAATGACGAGCCGTCTTGAAAAAGTTGTGAACGGTGTGACAGAGTAACCGTTTATCATAGAAAGGATTTGCTAATGATGAGAATCCAGAAGCTGAAAGATCAGAAGATTACACGCCAGTCTCTTGATAACGGAACAGAAGAGCAGCGTAAAGCGGTTCAGGAGATTATTGAACGTGTGAGACAGGAAGGTGATGCAGCCGTCCGCCATTATACACGTTTATTTGATAAAACAGAGTTACAGTCATTGGCTGTAACAGAGGATGAAGTGGACGAAGCGCTTCGTGAGCTGGATGAGGATATACTTGCTGTCCTGCAGGAAGCAGCGAACAATATCCGGTCATTCCACGAACGTCAGGTTCAGCAGTCTTGGATGACCACGCACGAAAACGGCACGATTTTAGGTCAGAAGGTAACCCCTCTTGATGCAGCAGGGATTTATGTGCCGGGTGGTACGGCGGCTTATCCGTCCTCTGTTTTAATGAACGCGATCCCTGCTCAGGTGGCAGGTGTTGGCCGCATTGTGATGGTGACGCCACCAGGAGAAGACGGTAAAGTGCCGGCGGGTGTGTTAGCGGCAGCGCGTCTTTCAGGTGTTCGTGAGATTTATAAAATTGGCGGCGCACAGGCAGTAGCCGCTCTTGCATACGGAACTGAAACGATTCAGCCGGTGGATAAGATTACAGGACCGGGTAATATTTATGTGGCACTTGCGAAACGTGAAGTGTTTGGTATTGTTGATATTGATATGATTGCAGGGCCTAGTGACGTCACGGTGTTAGCTGATGAAACGGCTGTACCGAGAGAGGTGGCGGCAGATCTGCTGTCACAGGCGGAGCACGGTGAGCTTTCTCAGGCGAATCTTGTGACAACGTCTAAAGAACTGGCAGAAGCTGTTCAAAAGGAAGTGGAGCTTCAGCTCGCGGAATTACCGCGTCAGGAAATGGCACGTGTAGCGATTGAAGAACACAGTGCAATCTACATTGCGGATTCACTTGATGAGGCAGTTGAAGCAGTGAATGAGATTGCGCCTGAGCACCTTGAGATTCAGACGGCTAACAGCATGGAACTGGTCGGACAAATCCGCCACGCTGGTGCCATTTTCGTCGGACGTTACAGCTCTGAGCCGATCGGAGATTATTTCGCTGGCCCGAACCATACGCTTCCGACAAGCGGTACAGCGCGTTTTTCAAGTCCGCTTTTAGTAGATGATTTTGTGAAAAAATCGAGCATTATTTTTTACAGTGAAGCCGCTTTTCAGGAAAATGCAGATAAAGTGGCGCGTTTTGCCCGTTTAGAAGGTTTAGAAGCGCATGCACGCGCCGTGGAAGCACGGTATAATGTGAAGAAATATTAATTTGGCTGGGGGAAAATGGAATGAGCAGCAATCGTACAGCATCCATCAAACGTAAAACGAATGAAACGAATATTGCCCTTGAATTTTCAATTGACGGGGAAGGCGTATCAAAGATCCAGACGGACGTCCCGTTTATGACGCATATGCTTGACCTGTTTACAAAGCACGGTCATTTTGATCTGACAGTGGACGGGCGTGGTGACGTCGAAATCGATGGCCACCATACAACTGAAGATATTGGGATTGTGCTTGGTCAGGCTCTTCTTGAGGCTTTAGGAGATAAAAAAGGAATCAAGCGTTACGGTAATGCATTTGTCCCGATGGATGAGGCATTGGCGCAGGTCACAGTGGATTTGAGTAATCGTCCGCACCTTGTGATGAACGCTGATTTCCCGACTGACCGCGTCGGTTCATTTGACGTGGAGCTCGTGCACGAATTTTTATGGAAGCTGGCGATTGAAGCCCGCATGAATCTGCATGTCAACGTACATTATGGTCACAACACGCATCACATGATTGAAGCGGTATTCAAGGCGCTTGGCCGTGCACTTGATGAAGCGACTTCTATCGACCCGCGCGTTAAAGGAGTTCCATCGACGAAAGGAATGTTGTAAATGATCGGCATCGTAGATTATGGTATGGGAAATCTGTTCAGCGTCAGTAAAGCACTGGAGCGGCTGAACGTTCCTTATATCATCAGTGATAAAAAAGAACAGCTGTCTAAAACAGACGGCCTCATTTTACCGGGTGTCGGCGCCTTTCGTGATGCGATGAAGCTCCTGAATGAAACCGGTCTGGCTGATTTCATTAAAGAGCAGGCTGAAGCCGGCAAGCCGATCCTCGGTATTTGTCTCGGCATGCAGCTGCTGTTTGAGGGCAGTGAAGAGAATGGCGTGTTTGAAGGGCTTGGACTATTAAAAGGGAAAGCTGTGCGCTTTTCAGGAGAGTCAAACGGTGAACGCTACAAGGTACCGCACATGGGCTGGAACAAGCTGAAGTTTCATCAGGACTCACCGCTGACTGAAAATGTGGCGGAGGAGCACGTTTATTTCGTGCATTCCTACTATATTGCTGAAGAGGAACGCGAAGCCTTGATTGCATCAAGCGACTATTTTGAAGAAGTGCCGGCTGTTGTCGGTAAGGGTTCAGTTTTCGGTATGCAGTTCCACCCTGAGAAAAGCGGGGACCTTGGTATGGCGCTGTTAAACAACTATACAGAATACGTGAAAAAGACGGAGGTGCGCGCATGAGTTTTACGATCTATCCAGCGATTGATATGAGAAACGGGAAATGTGTCCGCTTAACGCAAGGGGATTATAATCAGGAGACGATCTATGGCGACTCTCCGTTTGATATGGCGAAGCAGTTTGTCGATGAAGGGGCAGAATGGATTCACATGGTGGACCTTGACGGCGCCAAAGACGGCAAGCGGATCAATGATGAATTTGTTGTCCGTGTCGTCAAAGAGCTTCCGGCCCGCGTTCAGGTAGGTGGCGGAATCCGTACTGAAGAAGATGTAAAGCACTACCTTGATCAGGGTGTAGACCGCGTTATCATCGGAAGTCTTGCGGTGACAAATCCTGCCCTCGTTAAAGAGTGGCTGAAAAAATACGGGGACCGCATTGCGATTGGACTTGATGCGAAAGACGGTTACGTGGCAACGCACGGCTGGCTGGAAACATCTGAACTGAAAGCGGTGGATCTGGGGAAAGAGCTGGCTGAAGCCGGCGCAAGCACATTTATTTTTACAGATATCGCAACAGACGGCATGCTGAGTGGACCAAACGTTGATGCTGTTATTGAAATGGCTGAAATGACGGGAGCTCAGGTGATCGCTTCCGGCGGTGTAAGCTCGCTTGAAGACCTGCGCACTCTTCAGGCTGTATCAGGCAGCGGCGTGTCTGGCGCCATCGTAGGGAAGGCGATCTACACGAATAAATTCACAGTCAAGCAGGCTGTTGAGGAGATTTCATAATGCTGACGAAACGAATTATCCCATGTCTTGATGTAAAAGAGGGCCGCGTTGTCAAAGGGATTCAGTTTGTTGAACTGCGTGATGCAGGCGATCCCGTTGAACTGGCACGTGCTTATGATGAACAGGGTGCAGACGAGCTTGTCTTTTTAGATATCTCAGCCTCACACGAAGGACGCAAAACAATGGTCGATGTCGTGCAGAATGTCGCGTCAGAGCTTGCAATTCCATTTACCGTAGGTGGAGGCATTAATGCGCTTGAAGATATGAAGCGGATTCTCCGTGCCGGAGCGGATAAGGTATCACTTAATACTGCCGCTTTACTCAGACCGGAACTGATTCGCGAGGGCGCTGATTATTTCGGTACGCAGTGTATCGTTGTAGCGATTGATGCGAAATGGGATGAGAATGCAGGCACGTGGCGCGTATATACACACGGCGGCCGCAATCCGGTTGATAAATTTGCTGTGGAATGGGCAAAGGAAGCGGAAGCACTTGGTGCAGGAGAAATTCTGCTTACGTCCATGGACAGTGACGGCGGGAAAAAAGGCTTTAACGTGGAGCTGACGAAAGCGGTCAGCGAAGCAGTATCGATTCCGGTCATCGCGTCAGGCGGAGCCGGTGGTGCGGAAGATTTCACTGAAATTTTTAAACAAGGAAAAGCTGATGCTGCCCTAGCCGCATCGATTTTCCATTACGAAGAAACGAGTGTGAAGGAAGTTAAAGCACACTTGAGATCAGAGGGAGTGAATGTTCGATGAGTTTGAATACAGGAAGCATTCGCTTCGATGAAAAAGGATTAATTCCAGCAGTTGTTCAGGATGCCGATTCAGGCGAGGTTCTGACGGTTGCCTATATGAACGAAGAATCACTGCAAAAATCAATCGAGTCCGGCGAAACGTGGTTTTACAGCCGCTCACGCCAGGAGCTTTGGCATAAAGGAGCGACAAGCGGCAATACACAAAAGATCGTGGACATGACGCTTGACTGTGACGGCGATTCACTCGTTGTCCGCGTGAAACCTGCAGGACCGGCATGTCACACAGGGGAGCGCTCCTGCTTCAATGAAAAAATCTACACCTCTGAAACAGAAAAAGCAGGCGGTACAAGTATTCTAGATACGCTGGAAACACTCATTAAAGAGCGTTTCGAAGAGCGTCCTGAAGGTGCTTACACGACGTATCTGTTCACAGAAGGCGTGGATAAAATCCTGAAAAAGGTCGGCGAAGAGGCCTCTGAGGTCATCATCGCCGCTAAAAACCGTGATAAAGAAGAGCTGAAGTGGGAAACCGCTGACCTGCTTTATCACACACTCGTGCTGCTGCGAGAACAGGATCTTCCACTGTCAGATGTCATGAGCGTGTTGGAAGAACGACACAACAGACCGAAGAAATGATGAAGTGCCCTCCAATGTTGATTGGGGGGTATTTTTTTGGTCATGGTTAAAGCCGGGGCGAGGGGCATCCTCCGCTTTCCGTGGCCGGGCGGTGAACCCCTTGTGCTTCGCACAATGGTTTCACCTGTCCCTTTCCGCCACAGGAGTCTACGGATGCCCCTCACCCCTTTGATATGTCCTCCTTGCTTTTGTTTTTTTAGGGAAAATAAGAAAAGCGGACAAGGGGGGATCATCCATCTTTTTCTGAGGGAGAGCATGAGTTCTCAGAACGACTTGACAGTATTATAGTGATTCATAGTGACGGTTACGAAATCTTTTATTTTACGAAAAGGTTGTATGTTCTTTTGCCAGGAAGAATCGAACAGTATGCCGCGGAGTCAGCGTAAGTTGGAAATGCAAGTATTTCCGCGTCTAATTAGGGGTGTGTGGTTTGATGGAATTAAATTCGGAAGTGAAGGAATTGTATGGTCGAAGTGAATGAATATTGGAAAGTTATGAAGGGATAAAAGGTGTGTGGAATTGCTTTGAAGGAATTAAATTCCAGAAAGAAGGGAACGATTTTTAGAAAGAAGGATATAAAATCTGAAACGAATGAATAAGTGGAGGTTAAGAAGTAATCCTGATCGCAGCGCCGTCCCCGCACCCTTATCTTCACCAGCTCTTCACTCCACACGCCTTATGCTAACTCTATTCCGCCGTTCTCTCACTTTTACAAGATGACAAAATCAATCACCTTTAAAACCTCCCGTCAATATGTTAAAATTGATAAGTTAATACAACGTACGGAGGCTATACATGAAAAAAGGATCGGATCATCAAAAAGGACAACTTGTTCCATTTACACAATCAAGTGAAACGCTGTATAAAAAGGGCATGGCCGTGTATCAGAAGGGACAATTTGATAAGGCAATCAAATATTTAGGTAAGGCGGCTGAGCTTGAGCCAGATGAACCGATGATCCCGCTTCAGATCGCCATGATTGAGACGGAACTTGGTGAGTTTCAGCAATCGAATGAGCGGCTTAAGTCGATCGAAGCGGTCGATCCGACCATGACGGAAGTGCATTATTTGATGGCGAATAATTTTGCGCACCTTGGCTTGTTCCAGGAAGCGTACCGTCATGTAAATGTTTACTTGTCTGAGGAACCTGATGGTGAATTTACGGAAGATGCAGAGGATTTGCTTGAACTTCTGGCACTAGAGGATGAAGAAGGCTTTGATGAGGAATTTGAGCAGGATGAACTGATTGTCCATCAGGAGAAGGCTGGTAAGTATCTTGCTGAAGGAAAGTTTGAGCAGGCGGTAGAGCTTCTGGAAAGTGTTGTGGAACGTTTTCCAGACTACTGGTCAGCATACAATAATCTTGCACTGGCTTATTTCTATCAGGGTGAAACGGAGCAGGCATCAGCTATATTAACAGAGGTACTTCACCGGAATCCTGGTAATCTGCATGCTTTATGTAATCTTGCGGTATTTTATCATTATGAAGAGCGGACGAAAGAGCTTGAAGAATTAATGGATGCACTTGAGCGGATCCGTCCGTTTATGGTGGAGCATCGATTCAAGCTTGGGGCTACGTTTGCGCTTGTCGGGCGTCATGAACAGGCTTACGGGTGGCTGAAAAGTCTTGTGAAACGGGGTTTTGAAGGGGACAGCGGCTTTTATTACTGGCTGTCACATTCGGCGTGGCATTCAGGTCATAAGGATGTTGCGGAAAATGCATGGAAGCGTGTGATCAGTGATCAGCCTGATAAAGCAGGTCAGGAGCCGTGGGCATTAAAACCCTATGCCGATAATGAAGAAACACTTGAAGATTTATACCCTGAAGAGCGTATGTTCTTATTGTTTAAGGAGGTACAGTCTTCCATCAACATCCTTGAACAAGAACCACCCGAATTTTTCACAGGTGTGGAACTTCAATACTATAGACTTTTACAAAACCCCTATATTCAGACTCATCCGCTTAATCGGGCACATGATGTTGCGAGGGAACTGAAGCGTCATTATGACCTTCAAAATAAGGATTATCAAGGCCTGTTTTATATGTGGTTTTATATTATGTATCATGCAGCGGAGGATGATTATGCGTTCAAAAATGCACAGGCACTCGCTGCTGCTGTTGAATATGTGTGGTTGAAGGTTAAAGGTAACCCGAAATCTCAAAAAGAAGTAGCGATGAAGTATGATGTCTCCGCTGCTGCTCTGGCGAAATATCGCGATGAAATCAAACCGTATCTTCCATAAGCAGATTAGTGGATTTTTAAATTTGACTGGATTACGATGAGGTAGGACTATATTAAACAAACTCTTTATTTGAACGAAAAAGGAGTGTCATGTCATGACAGAAGAAAAAATTTATGACGTTGTGATTATTGGTGCAGGACCGGCTGGAATGACAGCTGCGGTCTATACGTCACGTGCGAATCTATCTACTTTAATGCTTGAGCGGGGAGTACCTGGCGGGCAGATGGCGAATACAGAAGATGTTGAGAACTATCCGGGATTTGATCACATTCTTGGACCGGACTTATCAAATAAAATGTTTGAGCACGCAAAGAAATTTGGTGCTGAATATGCCTATGGTGATGTAAAGGGCATTGAGGACGGCAAGGAATATAAGACGATTAAAGCCGGCAAAAAAGAATACAAAGCGCGTGCTATTCTGATCACAACAGGTGCTGAGTATAAAAAGCTTGGCGTACCAGGTGAAAAAGAGCTTGGCGGACGCGGTGTATCGTATTGTGCCGTTTGTGACGGAGCTTTCTTCAAAGGGAAAGACCTTGTTGTAGTAGGTGGAGGAGACTCTGCGGTTGAAGAGGGCGTTTACCTCACACGCTTTGCAAACAAGGTAACAATCGTTCACCGCCGTGATGAGCTTCGCGCTCAGAAGATTCTTCAGCAGCGTGCGTTTGATAACGAGAAAATTGATTTCATCTGGAATTCAACTGTGAAGGAAATCAATGAAGAGAACGGTAAGGTTGGTTCTGTTACGCTTATGTCTACAGAAGACGGAACAGAAACTGAGTTCAAGGCAGACGGAGCTTTCATTTATATTGGAATGGTTCCTCTGACAAAGCCTTTCGCAGATCTTGGCATTCTGAATGATGAAGGCTATATTCAAACAGATGAGCTGATGCGTACAAATGTACCGGGCATTTTTGCAGCAGGGGATGTGCGTGATAAAACGCTTCGTCAGATTGTTACTGCAACGGGAGACGGAAGTGTGGCTTCACAGGCAATCCAGCATTACGTTGAAGAACTTGCTGAAACGTTAAAAGTCGGGTCTTAAGAGATAAACAAAACTTTATCTAAACGTTACCCATTTGTAACAGCTATGCAACAATTTGTGGGTATAGTAAGACCATAAGTAATTGACCCCCTTTTAGTATAAATTACTTTTTTGGCACGAACGGATCGACGTTCGTGCCCTTTTTTTGTTTAAGTAACGCGTTGTAAACGAATAAATGCACCTGACATCTCGATGTTAGATGCATAAAAATCTGACTTCATTCCTTTTAATATAAAGAAACGGTTCTATTAAATGTGAATAAAAATACAATATGATACAGACCGATCTCGTTGTGACGGTTCATAAAAAAATGTATAATGTAATGAATGAGCAAAAGTTGGCAGGTGATGATATGCAAAGGATAACGAATTGCGTTTATATAAAAGACAATCAGGCTCTGCTGCTTCAGAAGCCGCGCAGGGACTGGTGGGTGGCACCGGGTGGAAAGATGGAGCCTGGTGAGTCTGTACGGGATGCCTGCATTCGTGAATATCGCGAAGAGACGGGCATTTACGTAAAGAACCCTGAAATTAAAGGGATTTTCACGTTTATTATAAAAGATGGCAATGAAGTCGTATCGGAATGGATGATGTTCACGTTTCTTGCGACAGAGGCTGACGGTTTGATTTTAGAGGAATCACCGGAAGGCATTCTGGAGTGGCAGCCGTTTGAAGCGATTCAGTCGCTTGATATGGCGGAGGGTGACCGTCACATTCTGGAGTATGTGATTCACGGCCAGGGTGTTATCTATGGAACATTTACGTATACAAAGGATTTTGAATTGCTTTCTTACCGTTTGGATCCTAGCTGAGGGGGAGTGCTGATATGTCAAAGGATATGGAAATCGTCATTATTACCGGAATGTCGGGCGCAGGGAAAACAGTAGCCGTACAAAGCTTTGAAGACCTCGGCTTTTTCTGTGTGGACAACCTGCCGCCAACGCTGCTGCCGAAATTTCTGGAGCTGATGAAAGAGTCCGGGGATAAGATGAACCGGGTGGCAGTCGTGATGGATTTAAGAGGCCGTGAATTTTTTGATTCACTGTTTCAAGCGCTTGATCAGTTTGACAAAGAAGAGCAGTTGAAGCCGCGTATTCTCTTTTTGGATGCGGATGATCAGGCACTGGTCCGCCGCTATAAGGAAACGCGCCGCTCTCACCCACTGGCAACAGCCGGGCTTCCAATGGAAGGGATTCAACAGGAACGAAAGCTGCTGGCAGATCTCAAAGGACGGGCCCAGACGATTTATAATACATCTTCTCTGAAGCCGCGTGAGCTGAGAGAGAAGATTCTGAATGAGTTCTCTGAAAATAAAAAGTCATTATTCACTGTCAATGTGATGTCATTTGGATTTAAGCACGGCATTCCGATTGATGCGGATCTTGTCTTTGATGTCCGCTTTTTGCCAAACCCGCATTACATTGACCATATGCGTCCGCAGACAGGACTTGATGAAGAGGTTTCAACCTATGTACTGAAGTGGACGGAGACGCAGAAATTCCTGGAGAAAACCATTGATCTGCTGCAATTTATGCTGCCTCACTATAAACGGGAAGGCAAAAGTCAGCTTGTGATTGCGATCGGCTGTACAGGCGGCCAGCACCGTTCCGTTGCTTTAACAGAGGAAGTGGCACGTGCATTTGCAAAGGATTACCATACACAGATCACACACCGTGATATTGAGAAACGAAATAAAGGAAAAGTAAAATGAAAACAAAGCGTTACCAAAAAGGAAATGTTGTTGTCATCGGAGGAGGAACGGGTCTATCTGTTCTTTTGCGCGGACTGAAGCAGTATCCTGTTAATTTGACGGCTATTGTGACCGTCGCAGATGATGGAGGCAGCTCAGGGAGGATCCGTTCTGACCTGAACATCCCTCCTCCGGGCGATATCAGAAATGTGCTCGCAGCCTTATCTGATGTTGAGCCGCTTGTTGAAGAAATGTTCCAGTACCGCTTTGCGAGTAAAAACGAACTTGGCGGGCATTCACTCGGGAATCTGATTATTGCAGCGATGACCTCCATCACTGGAGACTTTGCCAATGGGATTGAAGAGATGAGTAAGGTGCTGAATGTGCGCGGACGGGTACTGCCTTCAGCCAACCAGAGTCTGCTTTTATCAGCGGAAATGGAAGATGGTACCGTAATCAGGGGAGAATCGAAAATTCCTTTCAGCGGAAAGAAAATCCGCCGTGTTTATTTAACACCGGAACACGTGAAGGCGTTGCCTCAGGCAGTCGAAGCGATCGAAGAGGCTGATATGATCATTATTGGTCCAGGCTCCTTATACACCAGTATCCTGCCGAATCTCCTCGTGAAGGAAATTGGAGAAGCTGTCATCAATAGTGCTGTGCCAAAGGTATATATTTGCAACCTGATGACACAGGCTGGCGAAACGCTGCATTATACAGCGTCCAATCATATAGAAGCTTTGTACGATCACATGGGGGAACGGTTTATCGATTACATTCTTGTGAATAATGAAGATGTACCGGAGGAGATCCGCTCACTTTATGACAAAGAAATGGCGGAACCCGTAAAGTTTGATGTCGAGAGACTTCGTGCACTCGGTTTAAACGTGGTCTATGATAAAATTATCATGAATAAAAATGGACTGATCCGTCATGATACGGATCGGGTTGCAGAAATTATTGTCCGCTTAATTGCTGAAACGAAAAATCAGCTCGCATAAGGACTTGGCTATAGAGAGGCGGGAACAAAATGTCTTTTGCGTCAGAAACAAAAAAAGAATTAACGCAAATTGAAGCAAATGATTGCTGTTCAAAAGCCGAACTTTCCGCGCTAATCAGAATGAATGGCTCGCTGTCATTTTCAAACAGAGCACTGATTGTCAATATCCAGACTGAAAATGCAGCGATCGCCCGAAGAATTTATACCCTGATTAAAAAAAGCTACACCATTCAGGTAGAATTGCTTGTGCGAAAGAAAATGAGGCTCAAAAAGAATAACGTATATATTGTAAGAATTGCTGAACAGGCGAAAGAGATCCTGGAGGATTTAAATATACTTGGAGAAGGCTTCAGTCTCAATCACACCATTTCCCCATCCGTCATCGGCAAAAAATGCTGTCAACGGGCTTATCTCCGTGGAGCGTTTCTGGCTGGCGGATCCGTCAATAATCCGGAGACATCCTCTTATCATCTGGAGATCTTTACGCTTTATGAGGAGCATAATGAATCACTCTCCAAACTGATGAATCAATTCGGATTAAACAGTAAAACGATCGAACGGAAAAAAGGATTTATTACTTACCTGAAAGAAGCAGAAAAAATCACTGAATTTTTCAGTCTGATCGGTGCTCATCAGGCACTTCTGAGATTCGAAGATGTACGGATTGTCCGGGATATGAGAAATTCCGTTAACCGGCTGGTAAATTGTGAAACGGCCAATTTAAATAAAACAATCGGTGCAGCTCTCCGCCAGGTGGAAAATATCCGCTTTATCGAACGGCATGCAGGACTTGGCATTCTGCCGGACAAGCTGCGTGAAATCGCTGAGCTGCGCGTTGCCTACCAGGACGTCACGCTGAAGGAACTGGGCGAAATGGTCTCAGGTGGTACGGTCAGTAAATCAGGCATTAACCACCGATTAAGAAAGATTGATGAAATCGCAGAAAAACTGCGTAAAGGTGAAATGGCAGGGACTAAATAAAGAGGGGGCAATTTAATGAAAAAACAGGAAGTAACAGTAGGATTAAAAACAGGACTGCAGGCGAGGCCTGCTGCCCTGTTTGTACAGGAAGCAACAAAATTTCAGTCAGATGTATTTATTGAAAAGGATGGCAAAAAGGTCAACGCAAAAAGCATCATGGGCCTCATGAGTCTGGCACTCGGAACAGGTACAAGCTTTGTGTTAATCACAGAAGGACCTGATGAAGACGCAGCACTGCAAACGCTTGCATCGTATGTGGAAGAAGAGAAGTAAATGAGGTGAACCCCCGCGCTTAGGAGTGCGGGGGTTTTTTATGTGATGTTCGGAAAGTGCGACGGCGGGATGGAAGCGGGTCGACAGAAAGGAAGTTAGCGACCTAAGAACAGAAAGTGGCGTGTGATCGACATGAATCTTTAATGTAACGACAGAAGTTGAGTGGCTAATGACAATTTGATGTTAAAGCGTTGGATTAGCGACGTAAATGGGAAGAAGATCGACATAAATGGATGAGTTAGCGACAGAAAGTGATGGCCTTTCGACATGAGTGAGACTCTATGAAAGATAAATGTTAAGGGATTTGCAGGCTTTTTGCAGTGGATTGCCGAATATAGCCGTTACCATAGATGTAAAAGCAGGTGACAATGTTTGTGTTTGACTATCATTTTTCCGAGAAGGTCATGTTTCCTCATAGACCTATACATAAAAAGAAATTACGAAGCCATTTAAAAGGAAAAACGGTTGTGATCACTGGAGCGAGTTCCGGGATTGGCGAACAGACAGCCACTCTTTTTGCGGGGGCGGAGGTACATCTTATTTTAATTGCCAGACGTGAAGCCAAACTTCAAGCCATCAAAAAGGATTTAATGACAACAGGGGCACACGTGACAATCATGGCTGCGGATTTAAGAGTTGACGCTGAGTTGAATAAGGTCACACACGAACTTTTGCAGCTTGAGCGGCTTGACGTGCTGATCAGTAATGCCGGTTTGTCGATTAACCGGTCGCTTGAAGCATCACAGGATCGCTTCCATGACTTTACCCGGACGATGGCAATTAATTATTTCACGCCGGTGAAGCTCGTGTTGGAGCTGATGCCGCTGTTGGCAAAATCAAACGGACATATCATAAATGTTTCTACCATAAATGCGATCCTGTCTCCTTTATCGGGTTGGGCAGCATATCAATCCTCCAAAGGGGCCTTTGATACCTGGTTCAGATCTTCAGAAATAGAATTGAATAGACTGGGCATCCGGACGTCGACAGCCTATTTTCCTCTAGTCAGAACACCGATGATAGAGCCGACTGTCTCCTACCGGAATACGCCCGCCATGCATGCTGAGCACGCAGCTGAAATCATTGGCAGCCTCATCATTCGCAATAAAAAAATATACAAGCCGTGGTGGGTCCTTTCCGGTCAGTTTGCTTCGGTATTTATTCGGCAGTGGGGGAGGCATGGAGCATGAACGTGATCAGACTGTTGTTTCCTGCAGGGTGGTTTTATTTATTGGTGTCTGTTATAAATCATGGGGTCAATCTGCTCGCACTGTTATCCTTTTCGGCAAAACGATTTAAACAAAAGACTGCGTTGATCCATCATGGCATCGAAATTTCATACCTGAAGCTCTATCGTGATTCACTGGCCCTAAGCCATGTATTGAACGGACATTATCAGATCACAAAGGGTAAAAAAGTTGCTTTAATAGGAAGAAATTCAAATGAGATGGCGAAGTCCATTTTTGCCGTTTCAGGTACTGGAGCGGATTTGTATTTATTGCATGCTGATGCGGGTGAGAAACAGCTGCACCAATATATTCGAGAGCATGCTTTTGACCTTGTTTTATACGATTCTTCTGTTGTAAATGTGAATAGTGGGACGAGCCTTGAGTTATCAGTGATTGAGGATTTGATTGTAGAATCAGATGTGAATCGGGAAAATCCGCACTCAGCTGCGGGCAGGATCATCCTTCTCACAGGTGGCACAACAGGAAGACCGAAGAAGATCACCCATCAGCCATCCATTATTAATTTCCTGCCACCGTTTTTTACGATGATCAAACGGCTCAAAATACTTAACTATAAAACGGCATACATTCCGACGCCGTTATATCACGGTTATGGATTTGCTATATTACTATTGTTTATCGCGCTCGGGAAAAAGATCGTGTTAGGCAGCAGATTCGACGCACAGGAAGCCTGTAAATTGATACGGAAATACGAGGTTGATTTTATGCCGGCCGTGCCATTGATTATTGAACGACTGATAAACGAGGACGCGGAGGCTTTGCGGTCATTGTGCTGTATTGCTTCGGGAAGTTCGGAGTTAAAACCGCATTTGGCTGAAGAAGTTTTAAATCGTTTAGGACCGGTTTTGTATAATCTGTACGGAACATCTGAAGCGGGATTGAATCTGATTGCCACTCCGGACGATCTTAAATATTCAAGCAAAACAATTGGCCGTGCGATTCCGGGAACGAGTATTAAAGTAGTGGGTGAGAATCAAGATGAAGTGTTAGCTGGAGAATCAGGACAGATATTAATAAAAAATAAATGGTCCATGAAGTCTGCGGATGAATGGATCAAAACGGGTGACATAGGCTACGTTGATCATAACGGCTATTATTTTTTGTATGGGCGAACAGACGACATGATCGTGTCAGGCGGGATTAACGTTTATCCTCAAGAATTAACAAGCATGTTGGAGCAGCACCCATCTGTTTTAAAATCAGAGGTAACCGGCATTGCCGATCATGAATTTGGTCAACGTTTAGCGGCCTGGATAATATTGAAGCAGGATGCAGTGTTGACTGATCAGGAGCTAATGGAGTGGCTCAGGAAAAGGGTTGCCCGTTACCAGATGCCTAAAGGGATTATGATAGTTGAGGAATTTCCGTATACGCCGATTGGGAAGGTGGACAGGGCGGCATTAAAGAAAATCCTTTCATAAAAAAATCGCTTATCTCATTGGATAAGCGATCAGCTGTTATGTACGCCCTCGAAGGGATTCTTTTTAAGTTTAAAAAATGCTATTAAATAGGGTTTTAATAAAATTTAGTGTAGCGCAATGTGTAGTAAAAGTGTTTTATCTATGTTTATCAATGATAAAGTAATACTCATTGCGCTATCATTGTCATTTGGTCTAAAACTTGTCGTGTCTTTGTTTTTTCTTTTTTCTCCATCTCTTTTAAAACATGAGCATAAGTTTGTAATGTCACTGTCGTATCTTTGTGTCCAGCGCGTTCTGAGACGTATTGGACGTTTATGTCATTGTATAGCAAGATAGATATGTGAGTATGTCGTAATCCGTGTACAGTTATAACTGGTTCGATATTTAATTTGATTAATGCCTTTTTTAAAATCTTGTTTGGAGATGCATTGGAAAATGTCCCCGACTTGGTTCTGGGATTAAAAAATACCATTCCATCAAGAGAAGTAACAGAATTCTTGAACAGTTCATCTTTAAATAGTTTCATCGTCCATTCATCCATTTCGAGATCACGCTGCTCACTTTTTAAAGGACCGAAACCTTCGGCCCCTTTATAATCCAACGTCCGCCTTACTTTTATGATATTATCTTTAAAGTCAAAGTCCGATTTTTTTAGACCTAAAAGTTCTCCATACCTCATGCCTGTTTGTAAGCCTAAGATCAACAAATAATACAGCGGGCTCCTAGATCTGTTCGAATGGAGATAATGCAAAAGCTTCTGGGCGTCAGAGAAATTTAAAAACTTATCTTCAGCAGCTTTGGCTTTAACCATTGCATTAATTTCTACACCACGAGTGAAGTCAGTCCTGATGATTCCCTCATCGACAGCTTCTTTAACGCAAGCACGAATATGAGTATTGACTTTACGTACAGATTCTCGACTATGATCTTTGCCAAAATTATTTAAGAATCTTTGGTATCTCCGTTTATTGATATCCTGTATCTTAGTTCTGCCAAATTCTCTTAAGATGATGTTATGAGTAGTCAAATACCTTCTTTTTGTAGCTGTAGCTCGATTTGATTTGTAATCAAGGAACCAACGTTCGAAGTAGTCAGCAAAAACTTCAGGAGTATAAGACTCCTGTATACCCTCAGCAAGATCGAGCTCTACTTTTGCCGCGGCAAGCCGTGCTTCCTTTTCCCCTCTGAATCCGCCTTTACGGATCGGCGAATACTTACCATCAATGTATCTGCTCACAGTGTATTGCCAGGTCTTTCCCCTTTTTGTGATACTGGCCATTTGTTTTCCTCACCTCCCCATATTAATTAAAATAATCCAGTAAAAAGTTAAAATTTTTTATGTATATTTAAAGGCTCAAATTCAATGGTATAACCTTTGTATTCAACTGATAGCCCGTACTTTTCGATATATGCTTTGAGGACTCGATCTACATGTCCAGGTTCCAATTCAAAGTGATCACACAACTCTTCACAAGTAAGGATGTTCATTTGATAGCACTCAATTAAGTGATCAAAAGACAGTACTTTGTGATAGCCCCATCGCCTTGCTACAATTTCAGCTTTCATGTGACGTATATCGTTAAGGTTTAAAATATCTCCCTCAGTCGTTACATAGTGTCCGATTTCTTCTGCTAATATAAAATACTTTGCTGGTAAGGAAATGTTTTTATTTATCGATATAAAGTTGTTCACGATAAAGCCAGGTAGTTTGTCCGGCATTCTTGGATCTTCTTTAACGATAAGTTCAGGGTACTCATCTAATAATTTTTCATATCTCAATGACATCAGTCACTTTCGTTGGTTTTTGATAAATTCTATATAAGATTTGATATTTTCAAGTTCTTCCTCAGTTACATCATCATCAATATGAGCAGCTATAACGTTGATTTTAGAATTACGTGCGTATTCTCCAACACCAAGGATCTCATCCATAGAAACTCCGTAGGTTGCAACGATTCCTTTAATAGCACTTACTTTAGGTTCAATTAAATCTTTTTCCCATTTAGAGACCATACCTTTTGTAATTGACATGTTCATTTTATTGTTTATACGATTAGCAAACTCTTCTTGTGAAAGTTTTCTCTCGGTTCTTATTTTCTTTATGACAGCGCCGATAGAGTGCAATTGCTTTTCCTCCTTAAGGAATATCGATTAATGTTAATCAAATTATAAACAAATGTTTCTTATTTGACAACATTTTATTTAAAAAAGGGAATAAAAGTAGTTGACTATGAAACTTACGGGTGGTAATCTACCCTTAAGAGTTTCACAAATGAAACCTTCTGAGAGGAGGTGAATGATGGATGACAGCTAAAAAGCGACATCATGAGCCTTACAGTAAACTGAAACTCTACCTGAAGGACATTGGCGTCACACAGGCTGAATTGGCTGCAAGAGTGGGTATTGACCGCATTAATTTGAATAAAAAAATTAATGGTCATGGCCCGGATTTTTCTGCTTCTGAGATAAGGAGAATCTGTTTGGAGTTAAATATCAGTTCTGATGCCTTTTTTATTGACCACAAAGTTTCATATTTGAAACTTTCTGATCAAAAGGAGTTAGCAGGGTCTGGCGGATAAACTCCGCCAGAACTATAGGAGGTGAGATTGTGAATCAGCAATTTGAAGTTCAAGTATCGATAGCAGTCCCTGAACACTTAGTCATTATTGAAAAAGTCGAACTGAAAAGACTAAAGGATCAGGAGCTCAAAGGTCAGTGGTGGTCCATGAAAGATTTGGAGGATCGCACTGGCAAAAAATCTTACTGGATTAAAGAAAACATCTTGGCAAAACCGAAGTACAGAAAAATGTTGGATGTTAAATACGGAGGGTTTGTTTATTATCCGGAAGTTAAAGGCGAAACCTATGCTTTCCATGCTTTGAAAATGGCTGACTTTTTGGATAAGTATTTCGCTGAAATTTATATGAGAGCGGGTGGTGAGTAAGTGAAATCAGGTAAACGTCCAACCAGAGCGGAGCGGCAGCACATGCTTGATCATGGTTGCAATCCAAACAACTGGCTTGTATCTAAAAAAGCACAAGGAGTTATGCTGCTGATCCACCGCTTTACTAATCAAACGAAAGAGATCCCTATGAACTGAGGTGAATGTCAATGATCCGTACCGTCACTAACTGCTTAAAGAAAATAAAACTGATTGAACTATCGAAGCCGCGGAAACACTTTGTTTTCCTGAATCAAAAGCGAACTGAATTATTGGAAGTGAAAAGATCACCGCGCTATTACCGCCGGATGGTCAGGTTGACAAATTATAAGGCTGCTCTTAATGAGCTTTACAGAGGATTGGAGGATGCACCATGCCAATAGGTGTTGGAGGTCCACAACCAAAAGAGGGATATGACTATATCTCAAATAGTGAAGCAGGGGCAGCTGTGGCAGAGGGAAAAGAAGTCCAGTTTATGCAAAACGGAAAATGGGTGACGATCATCCCGATCTTTCACAATATTTATCTGCTTCAAACCGCCAGTGGATTCAGGGTTAAGAAAGGAGCGGCTGATCAATGAGTGTATTGGGGATCGCCTTTATCATCTTTTCACTTTACAGTTTTGGCTTGCTAGTCTGGATCTATTATTCGGATAAGGAGGCCAGCCAAGATGATCAATAAATTAAAGAGAGTGGTTAATGAGAGGGTTTGGAACCGCATGAGCGTTCAGGAGCGGTTGATCTATTTGAAACATTTTAAGGGGGTAAAAACAAAATGAAAACACAACAAGTAACGGTTTGGAAAGTTACACCTGAAACGAATCATAATCAGTCGATGTTGGTGATCACACAAAGCGATAACTGGGACGATGCACTATTGTTGGCTCAGCAGGTTGTGCCATTTGAATTCCGAAAAATCGAGAGAGCTCAATACGCTCATTATGCACCAGAGGCAATTGAAGAGCAGCCTATCATCGAGCTAAATGAATTCAATGGTGATGAATTAGAACAGCAAAATAAATGAGCCCACCAGGTGCAACTGGAAGGCTCAGGGGTTATCTGCATATCAAATCTGTCAAGAACATGGTAGCAGATAACCCGCATGATTGACAACTTTAATTTCGCGGGAGGTACTTCTGCATGAATGAATTAATTAAGACCATTCGCAACGAAAACGATGAAATACTCATCAGTGCAAGGGAACTGCATGAATTTTTAGAAGTCGAGACACCCTTTAGAATTTGGTTTCCTAGAATGACTGAATATGGATTCGTTGAGCAAGTCGACTATACCCCGTACTTTTTTGTACACCCTTTAAATCATCAAGAGACAAAGGACTATCACTTAAAACTGGATATGGCGAAAGAGATCTCGATGATCCAGCGAAATGAAAAAGGGAAAGAAGCCCGCCAATATTTTTTGAAACTTGAAAAACTTTGGAATAGTCCTGAAGCAACGATGAAAAGAGCTCTGCAGATCGCAGATAAAAACTATAAGGCATTAGAGGCAAAGATGCTGATTGATCAACCAAAAGTGTTGTTTGCTGATGCGGTATCAGCTTCTCACACCAGTATTTTGATCGGGGACCTCGCCAAGCTATTGAAACAGAATGGATACGATACCGGTCAAAACAGGTTATTCAAACAGCTGAGGGATGAAGGGTACCTGATCAAGAAAAAAGGAGCCAGTTTCAACAGTCCAACGCAGCGAGCAATGGATATGGATCTTTTTCAAATAAAGGAGACCACGATTACACATTCAGATGGGTTTGTCAGTGTGAATATGACTACCAAAGTCACTGGAAAAGGACAACAGTATTTTATCAATAAGTTTTTGGGCAGACTGCCGGCCCAACTGGGGGATCCGTTATGACAAAACTATTAATTTACGAAGCACCTCTGCAGGTTCTTCCCACCCTAGCTGTAAAACTCGGATTAAACGAGGCCATTTTTACACAGCAGCTCCATTATTGGCTACAGCACAGCAACAATGAGCGGGACGGTCATAAGTGGGTTTATAAAAAGATCGATGAATGGCATCAGGAATTTCCTTTCTGGTCTGCCAGCACGGTCAAGCGCGTCATCAAGAATCTTGAAAACAAAGGTGTGCTAATCACTTCCGATCAGTACAACAAAATGAAGATTGATAAGACCAAATGGTACCGGATTGATTATCAAAAATTGAATGATCTTACGAGAGACCAAATTGACCTATCGACAGGTCAAAATGACCTCTCCACGGGTCAATCTGACCTGTGCAATAACCATAAGATTACTTCATTAGATTCTAATAATAATAATGGGCAGGCTGAGCCTGTTGAAAACCAACACCAAAAACCAAAACAGGAATTGCTGAATCCGCTCACTTTTTACGAAAAAAACATAGGAAAGGCTTCTCCTCACATCATGCAGGAGTTGTTGTATTGGGGTGATGATCTTACTCCGCAGCTAGTCATAGAGGCAAGTAAGCGAGCGGTCGAAGCTAACAAAAGATCATGGGGCTATATCAAAAGCATTTTACTTGAATGGTCAGATCGGAATGTCCAAACGCTTGATGATGTAAAGGCTTTGGATGTTGAGTTTAAAAACAGCCGCTCCACTGTAGCTGCCGGGTACAGAGCTCAGCCAAAGAAAAGACCGGGAGAGGAGGACTTGAATCTCGATGACTAAAAGAGAAGTGTTGGACCTTTTTAATGCCATCGCCAGTGTGTACCCGGCATTCGGCTGGGATCAGGTCAAGCTGGATCAGTGGCACCGGTTGCTGAAGGATCAGGATTTTGAATCGACACAACAGGCGTTGGATAGTTACATGTTGGATAACCGCTTTCCCCCGACGATCGCTGATATTAGAGTCAAACCATCCGGAGCGAGCTTGAATGTCCCTGATCTTGCGGAGACGAAAGAGTATATCAACAAAAAACTTGCAGAAGGTTCAGAGGCAGCTACCGGTAATCACCCGGCTCGTCAAACAGCACTTGAGGAAATCAAAAGGGGGCTAGGTATTCGATGACAACATACGCAGAGGGTTTGGAACTTTACAGCAAGGAAGCGGAAGACGATCTGATTAGTGCCTGCCTGCAGGATCCGCGGCTTCTGGATGAACTGGAGATCAAAGCAGAACACATTTATCAAACGAGGGTTCGCGTGCTGTTACATACGATGACGGCAATGAGAGAAGATAATCAGCCGATTGATCTTTCAACGGTCGCTGACAGGCTATCTCGTGAAGGGAAGCTTGAATCTGTTGGAAAGGTATCAGGGCTGACAGAGCTCATGTATTTTAACCCTACCACATCAATCGAGAACCTGAAGTTCAAAGAAAAGCTGGTCCGGGAGAAATTTCAGTATAGACAGCTGATTCAGGCTGCCGATCAACTCCGGCGAGTGGCACTTGAACAAAGGGATTTATCAGAGGTACAGGAGATCACCAGCCGGCTAACGGACATTGAGTCGAATAAAGACAATAAGCGTGAGTCGATTAAAGATGTGCTGTTAAAGGTCTTTGACAACATCGAATCCCGCTCCAATCGTTTAGAGGAAGTCACGGGGATCCGGACAGGCTTTACGGACGTAGACCGTATCTTAAACGGACTGCATAACTCAGAGTTAACGATTATTGCTGCTCGTCCATCGATGGGGAAAACAGCTTTTGCGCTGAATATGGGGTTGGGAATCACAAATTGCAATCAAGCCATCCCTGTTGTTTATTCACTCGAGACAAAAAATGAAAGCCTGGTAGAAAGACAGATTACCTCTACTGGCCGGATTGATGCCCAGAGATTGAGAGCGGGTCATATCAATGACGATGAGTGGAAACGACTTAGTCACGCGATGGGTGAGCTTGCAAGCAAAGATATGTATTACCACGACCTATCGCACTGTACACCATCTTACATCCGATCCGATGTTAAGGCACTGAAACGTGAGCACTCGGGCCGCGATATTGTGGTCATCATCGATCACCTGCAGCTGATGAAGTCAGATAAAAAGGAACCGAATCGAAACGCTGAAGTCGGGACGATTACCCGGGACTTGAAAATGATTGCGAAAGAACTGGACATCCCAATTGTGTTGTTATCGCAGTTATCCCGCGCTGTGGAATCAAGACAGGATAAGCGTCCGATGATGAGTGATCTCCGGGACTCCGGCGAAACGGAGCAGAATGCTGACAATGTGGCGTTCCTTTACCGGGATGACTATTACAATGCTGACAGCGAATCACAGGGCGTTGTGGAGCTGATCATCGGCAAACAGCGTAATGGACCGGTCGGCACCGTCTGTCTGGCTTTCAGAAAAGAAATCAATAAGTTCCAGACACTCGAAAGAAGATTAGAACATGCAAATTAACCAACTGTTTCAAAGGGCTATGAAAAATGACGTGAAGAGCATCGCGCTCATGATTGATTTTGTCATGAATGACCGAAAGTGGGTAAAACCGAATCAATCTGAAACAGCATTAAAAAAATATCTGTTACCAGGTCACATTAATTTGATGGCTGAAATGGTGATTGAATATAAGCACTTCCGAAGAAAGGATCCGGAGTGGATTTTATATGACATGTTCAAGGGAGAAGGTGAGACCAATGAAATCATGGAGTCACTCGAACAGAGGGAAGACGCTTGAGTTATACATTGACCACGCAAACGCCATGTATCACCAGCGCGGGCAGGCAATCGTGATCCGGCAGCACCCAGAGGTTAAGGTGACCCGGGTAGACGGAAAACGAATCTTGAGCGGGTTTTACAAGGAAAAAGGCGCACCGGATTATATCGGCTTAATCGATCAGTTGCCGGTATGCTTCGACGCTAAAGAAACCAACAGCAAGACTAGCTTCCCGCTCAAAAACATCAAAGCTCATCAGATCAAGTATCTGAGTGAGTGGGACAAACAGGGTGGAATGAGCTTCCTGATCATTTATTTTTCAGCCCTAAAAGAAGTGTACCTGTTCCCTTACAAAGCATTGCAGACATCGCTGAATGAAGCGGCTGTCTCAGGGGTCAAGAGCATTCCTTATAAAGTCATTCAAGAGTGGGGGCACCTGATCAAGTCTGGAGATAAGATCACACTGGATTGGTTATCAACTGCATGGGAGGCGAGAGAATGAAACGGATCTTGAATTATCCAGGAAGCAAATGGAGCATGGCCAATTGGATTATTGATCATATGCCAGATCATGAAGTGTATCTCGAACCTTTCTTTGGATCCGGAGCGGTCTTCTTTAATAAGCAACCAGTGAAGATTGAAACAATTAATGATCTTGATAGTAGAATCGTGAATTTATTCAAAGTCATTCGTGATCATCCTGAAGAGCTTGCCAGATTAATAAGTTACACTCCGCTCTCCCGTGAAGAATATAAAGGCAGTTATGAAACAAATCCGGATCCACTAGAAGATGCTCGACGATTCCTAGTTAGGTGCTGGATGGCCATTGGCGCTAAAACTTCAGACATAACAGGGTGGCGCTCTTCGATATCGCCGAATAGCCCAAATAACGCTAAACAATGGTCTTCCTTACCTGGAAACATTATGACCATCACTGACAGGTTAAAAGATGCTCAGATCGAAAATCAGGATGCGCTCGATTTAATTCAACGCTATAACCGAGAAAATGTATTGATTTATGCTGATCCACCATACGTGCGGTCTACACGAACGAACCGTCATTACGCACATGAAATGGATGAGTCTGGACATGCAGCCTTAATTGAAGTGTTACTCGACCATCAAGGTCCGGTGATTCTATCAGGCTATGAAAATGATCTTTACGCAAGGTACTTAAGTGAGTGGCACCTTGAGGAGAGGATCGTATCTGCAGAAGCAGGTGCAAAGAAAAAAGAATCATTATGGATCAATCCGATTGCTGCTAATCAATTAAAGAGAATTAATTTATTTCAAATGTGAATCATTTAGGAGGCTGAATAATGAGTACAAAAATCGATTTTAATTCTTTCGCGGATGGCGCGGCGGCTGAAAAGCTAAACAGAGAGATTCAGAGGGTCCTTGAAAATATCGATGATCCAAATACAGATCATAAAGCCAAGCGGACTGTCACACTCACGCTGTCTATGACGGCCGATGAGAAACGCGAACTTGTGAGTACGGATGTACAGGTCAAAAGCAAGCTGGCTCCTGCCAAGTCAGTCGGATCCACGCTGATCCTCGGACATGATAAAGGTAAAGTCATCGGCGCAGAGCTCAAGTCCGGTATTAAAGGGCAGACATACTTCAATGATGCTGGTGACCTGGCTGACGATAAAGGCAATGTGATTCAAGGGTATGAAGAACCGCAGGAAGAGAATGTTGTTGACTTCCGCGCTCAGAAAAAGCAATCAAAATAAAACTATAACCCTACTGGAGGAATGAAAAATGTTAAAAGAAGCAATGGAGTTTATTATCAGCAAGGCAGGCCACAAGGTATCGGAACATAATGGACAGGTTTACTCAACGGAGCGTATGCATCTGATTAAACGCCCGAAAGCCGCTCCGCTTGTGATCAATACGTTAAAAGGGGTCGTCGACTATATTGACGAGAATGTGGACAGAGAGTCTAACCTAATCATCCATATTAAAAACCCAGAGGAAGTGGAGATCCTGAAGCAACTGAACGATGACCGTGAACGTGAAGTGCTCATCAGCTCTGTAGCATGGCTGCCTGAATTTACGTTTGATCGCTTTTATGACTCTGAGACATTCAACATTAAGCTGCAGTCTTGCTTTGTACAAAACGAAGAGCGGGACCTTGCTTTAAAGGTGGTCGGCAATATCAAGCAGGAGGCGGTCAAGACGGTCGGGGATGACGGTGTAAGTCAAAGCGTTGTAGCAAAGACAGGCGTTTCAACGGTTGAAAATGTAAAAGTGCCTAACCCGATCACCCTCGCACCTCGCCGGACATTTGTGGAAATCGAGCAGCCAGAGAGCAAGTTTATCTTTCGCATGAAGGATGGCCCAACGTGCGCACTTTTTGAAGCTGATGGCGGGGCATGGAAACACGAAGCCATGAAGAACATCCGTGAATACCTGGAGGAAGAGCTCAAAGGGACAATGGATGATGGTGGAGTCATGATCATTTCATGATTACATGGAGCGGGGCGCAGTGGTTGCGCCTCTCTCTTATAAGTTTTTAAGGGAATAAATTCTTTATATAGAGAAAGCAGGAAAGTGAAAAATGAAATGTATCGACTGTCAATGTGACATGACAAAGGTAGACGACATTAAAAGAACTTACTACACGAAGATAAAGTACAGATGCAGCGGCTGCCGCTCTAAGGGATCGATGGTTTATAACGTGGAAAGGGAACTGATCGACTTTAAGTGGAAAGCCGCTCTTGAGCAAAAAGGATTACAGCGGATCTGATACAAGATGTGTCGTAAAGGGGAGTGATCTCGTGCAAATATATTTGAATAAGAAAATGCAAATGGCTTTGGTTATGATGCTAGGTGATGCAGAAGGATTTCTATCAGGTGGAGATTGGGGAATGTTAGCAAGTGCTAAAAATCAAGAACACATTAACGCTTTGTCAGATGGTGTTCAGCAGCTGACAGAAAAGCTTGAAGAGAACGGAATCTCACTCGAATCTACTGGACTACAAAAGGCAATGGATGAAAGAGAACCAATCATATAATGTTTCAATAAACATCCCGAACAGAATGCGCCTTGGCAGAATGAGAACTGGATCAAAGCAGAGGGCTTTCTAAATGAAGATGCCCAAGTTATTCACTTAGGATAATAAATCTCAGAATACAAAATAAAATTAGGAGGTTGTACTATGGATAAAAATTATGAGCAGGTTGAACTTTTCTTAGGATACACTATTGAAAAAGCTGTAAATGAATTGCTTAGTTACAGAGATAGAGGTAGATTAGTATCCGGTGATTTCAACGGTGTTACATTATATTCAGATACAGTAACGATGGATTCAGCCTACAAAGAAATAACTGGTAAGAGTAAAGCAGAGTTTGACAGAGCACAAGAAGAGTGGAAACAAGATCGTGAAAGACAGGAGAAAGAACATAAAGAAAAAATCCCTGAACTATCAGCAATTTGGA
Source organism: Jeotgalibacillus aurantiacus (assembly GCF_020595125.1). Lineage (NCBI taxonomy): Bacteria > Bacillati > Bacillota > Bacilli > Caryophanales > Caryophanaceae > Jeotgalibacillus > Jeotgalibacillus aurantiacus. Next base: position 1,970 of record NZ_JACNMS010000001.1, on the reverse strand, counting down.
TGAAAAAAGGAAGGGAAGTTTTATCCTCTGATAACTGGGACTACTGGGATCAAATTGTTCCTATTAGATTAAACGACTTATATCGAGGTATGGAATTAGGAGCTTGCTTGGATATAGTTAGTATCTTAAATAATCATGGTACGCTTGACGAAGCAAAGGAGAAAATCGAAAGTCAAGATCACTCAGGAATGTCATTTGGATTAGTTTGCAGCATGGTAAGAGAGTTTTCAGAAAGAGGAAATGAGTTCGTGGAGTATGTAAGGTAGTAGTTTTAAGTAATAGAGTATCTGACACAAGAAACGTCGAAGGGAGGAGGGATCCGGAATGGCAACTGTATCACCATTGATCTGGTTCGGTGGAAAAGGTAAGCAGGCTGAATATATCATCAGCAAAATGCCAGCACACAAGGTTTATATTGAGCCGTTTGGTGGGGCTGCTCATGTGATCTCGCAAAAGAGCAGAACGAATCATGAAGTGTATAACGACATTGACGGTATCGTGGTCAATTTCATCTTACAGTCTATCGAAAACACTGAAGCATTAATTCAGAAAGTGGCTGCGCTTCCGTATAGCCGGGAGCTATATGACAAGTACCGGCGTGAAGAAATGCCTCGAGATCCTCTTGAGCAAGCGGTCAGATTCTTTTATTTAAATCGCTCAGCTATTTCTAAAGGCAATTCAGAGGAAGTGCCAAAGACGGGATGGCGACACAGTACCAGCTCGAGTCAAAACCCGGCAATGGGATACGTGAATGCCTGCGAAAAGATCAGGTCTTTCGCTAAGAGAATGCAGGGTGTCATGATCGAGCGCACAGACTTCAGAACAATAATTGAAAAATATGATTCACCTGAAGCGTTGTTTTATATTGATCCTCCATACATTGGCCGGGAGAAGTTTTATGCCGGCGGATTTACATTAAGCGATCATCGGGACTTGGCAATGCTGCTATCGAAGGTTTCAGGGAAAGTCATCATTTCATACTATGACGATCCACTGATCGATGAACTATATGGAACCTGGAACATTGAAAGGCATGGTGCATTCAAGCAAGCGGTTGGCGGTCAAAATGTAGGCGGTCCGGCCGAGGAACTATTAATCATGAATTTTGAAACCAAGCAGCTGTCACTATTCTGATGGCTGCACATTCCGAAAAACAAGCGAAATAAAGGAGAGTTGAAAATATGTTCATTTTGAAATTTGCTAATTCAGATTGCTGGATTGCACCTTGGGAGGGTGATCCAGGACGTACGCTTGTCAGAGGAAGCGCAAAGGAATTTAAGAGTAAATCACAGGCTAAGAGCTTTGCTGATAAGACAATAAAAGAAAACAACTTTAGAAATTTTTCTTTAGTTATTGAGCCTAAATAAATCGCATTCCGAACATTCCACGTCGAAGAGAGGAGCCTGATACATGCAGTTGGATTTATTTAGAGAAATCATAGTAGACAACTTTGCAGGAGGTGGCGGTGCCAGTACGGGGATTGAGATGGCTACAGGGTTAAATGTCGATGTAGCAATTAATCACGATCCGGCCGCCATTGCCATGCACAAGGCTAATCACCCGCATACCGAACATTATTGTGAGTCAGTATGGGATGTTGATCCAGTTGAGGTGGTGAAGGGGAGGAAGGTCGGCTTGTGCTGGCTCTCTCCTGATTGCAAACACTTTTCTAAAGCGAAGGGCGGAAAGCCTGTTGATAAGACAATCAGAGGGCTTGCTTGGGTGGCGCTCAGGTGGGCGGCCACCGTCAAGCCAAGAGTCATCATTTTGGAAAACGTAGAAGAGTTTAAAACGTGGGGACCACTTAAAGATGGTAAGCCAGATCCAGATCGAAAAGGATACACATTCAAATCATTCGTGAAACAGTTTAGGAAACACGGATATGAAATCGCCTGGAAAGAACTTCGGGCCTGTGACTTTGGCGCGCCTACCACTCGGAAAAGGTTATTTCTAATTGCCAGATGTGATGG